>DDIL01000057.1:45570-89863 GCA_002338515.1 Glaciecola sp. UBA1851
ACACTTGATAACAACAAGCAGCCTGTTAATCATTACTTTAAAGTAAAAGGCAATGTACTTTATACAGCTATGCCGCTAACGCTTTTTATGATCACGACAAGGGCTATCATTGCCAAGTCAGACTGCTTGTTATATTTTTCTGAAGTTCAATAACGACTATTTAAACAGCTGTTTACGAACAGTTAAAACGCCTAATGAAAGTAATAACAATAACACTGCAGCAGGACTACTAACCGATCGCGTACCTTGTACTACTTCAATAAACGAGCCTGCCAAAAACACACCATCTGCGCCATCATCATCGAAAGAATCAGCAATTAATATTTCCCATAAGCCAGAGCCATCTGCAATTTCACCAGCAGTTAAGCTTAGTGTACCAGATGCAGTGTAGACGCCAGGTTCATCAGAAAACGCTAAGTCTACTTCACACACTACCCCAAAATCAGCGCAGCCTATTTCTTGTGTACCAAACTGGAAAAATGTATCACTGTCTATATGGCCCACTTCTAATACCATTTCACTGCCCCATGACGGCTCAAGGGCTTGATAAATAAAGTTGTAGCCTATCTCTAACACTTCGCTAGTATCAGAATTGGTCAATCCAAAAATATTAAGATTTGCGCCATCAGCTTCTTGACCCTCTAACGAGATAACAACTGCATTAGCTTGAATAGATAAAGAAAGTAATAATGCCGCAATAAAGCTTTGTTTTTTCATAGTAGTTCCATTTTTATAAAAGTAATTTCACGGTTAATAACAGTCGCACTAGCTAATACTTGTTACTGTATTCACTGCTAAACTTACGCTGTGAATTACAAACAACAATCGTTTTTTAGAAAGCAACAACTTTGTTTACAAATTAAGCCGTTTGCCACCTCTAAAACAAACGACTCAAATTGATTCTTTTTAAACTAGATTCATACTCACAATATCGAATGTGTTCATTTTCCAACAGCCGATTGGGCTGCATTATCAGGAGTGTTTTTCTGCTCTGATTTATCTGGATGTAACCATTTAGCAAACAGTAAGCCCAGTTCGAATAGTAACCACATAGGAATAGCCAATAACGTTTGGGATATCATGTCTGGTGGTGTCAATAACATTGCTATCGCAAAGGCACCAACTATAACGTAAGACCTATTTTGTTTTAATTTCTCTACTGTTGTTGCACCACTCCATACTGCCACCATGGTGAATATAGGTACTTCAAATGCAATTCCAAAGGCAAAAAACAGTTTTATCATAATGTTCAAACTGTTAGTCATATCAGGTATATAGCGAATACCCTCAGGCACAACTGACGGAAAAAATTGAAACATAAGAGGAAATACAGCGAAATAACAAAACACCATTCCTGAATAAAAAAGCACGATGCTGCTTGCCAATATTGGCCCGCCTAGTTTGCGTTCTTTAGTATATAAACCTGGCGCAATGTAAGACCAAATTTGGTGCAGAATAATAGGTACAGCAAGGAAAAAGGATAAAATAAGCACCAATTTAAAGGGAGTGAAGAATGGATCAATTAATCCTGTCGCTACCATTTCACTATTTTCAGGTAGTTTTTCCATTAGTGGATTTACAAGTATTAAATAGACCTCATTGGCAAACGCAATAAGGGATATAAACAAGATGACAACGGCTAGCACAGCTTTTATCAACCGTGTTCTAAGCTCTACTAAATGCGACAATAGCGGCATTTCAGTTTGTTCATATTGATTCTTAGGCTTTTCAGACATGTCTATTGACCTAATTTAAAGGGTTAACTTGCTGATTAGATTTGTTAACTTGGCTACATGTACCATCTTCAATCTGTGCAATGGCATTATTCCCGCTTTTATTTTCTTGATTTTTATTAGCTTGTTGCCCAGTTAACTTATCTAATCCTAATGGGTTTTTCATATGGTGTTTTTGAGCTTCTATTTGCCTGCGCAACTCATCCATCTCTAGCTCTCTGCTCATCTCAGATTTAAACGAATTAACATTTCGCCTCATACCGCCAAACCATTTACTCAGTTGACGAGCAGCAACTGGCAATTTATCTGGTCCCAAAACGGTTAAACCCACAATAAGTAAAATGCAAAGCTCAATAAAGCCAATATCAAAAGGCATAACGATTATCCATTTCGGTTAACAGTTGAATTTTTCTCTACAAAGTCAGAATCTAATAAAGTGTCGTCGTTTTCTTTTGTTTGCTCTAAAGACTTGAGTGGCTCTTCCTCATTTTCTTTCATTCCTTTTTTAAAGCCCTTAATTGCTTCACCTAAGTCTCCCCCCACGTTCCGCAACTTTTTGGTGCCAAAAAGCATCATCACAATCAATAAAAGAACTAAAATTTGCCAAACACTAATACCCATCGTTTTTCCTAAATATTCATTGCCAAAGAAACGTAACAACTCAAACGCTAATCTGAACGTATAAAAACACTTGATGTCCTCTTATGAAACACCTCCAAACATCCCTGTTTGGAGTACAACGCACTACACTTAACTAAGAGCCAATAATGGCACCATTTTTACGACGCAACACTAGCGTGCAATCTCGCGGAATAGTGGTTCCATCAGGTACAGCAGGGAAGTTAGTTGACGATGGGTTACCGTTACCTGGATGTTGTAAATTGACAAATGCAGTTCTTCTATCTGGCGTGACAGTAAAACCGGTTACTTCATCACTTGCCACGCCCACCAATAAACGCTTAGGTTCAGGCACTTTTTTGTTGGTATCAATAACGGTTAATTGGTCTTGCAATCCATCAGGTTGACCGCCATCTGTACCAATGAATAATCGACCGCTATTGTCAGCCCATGCCAAATCTGGATCAGTGAACACACCTTCTGTTCCTCTAGTATCAGATGAAAGTAAGTATATTTCCCAAGTAAAGGTTGTACCTAAATGGTCGCCAGAATCCAACGTACGAATAATATGTCCGTCACTATTCGGAGCTTGAGGATTTGCAGCGTCAGCAACTTCACGTTGTGTGTTATTGGTAAGTGTCCAATATACCTCGCCGTTTTTGCCAATAGTGGTCCACTCTGGACGGTCCATAGGTGTTGCACCTAGGATGTCAGCAGCAACACGTGCATAAACTAAAAGCTCAGCTTGATCGGCAAACCTTTCACCTAATAGCGGATTGTCTATAGTTAGCTCCATCCATTCGCCGGTGCCGTCATCATTGTAGCGTGCAACATACAACTTACCATCATCAAGCGGACTTTTACCTTCTTCAATGGCCGTTTCCCAAGCTTCATTCGATACATACTTGTAGCAATAATCAAAACGCTGATCGTCACCCATATAGGCTGCAATACGACCATTTTTACTTTCAGCAATGGCAACCGCTTCGTGCTTAAATCTACCCATAGCTGTACGCTTAACTGGTTTTTTTGTGCCATCTAATGGATCTATTTCTACAATCCAACCAAATCTATGTTGTTCATTCACATATTCAGGATCAGATAAATCGAAACGTTTATCAAAGAAATGCCATCCATAACCAAATCCGTCAAAATCAAATCCATAACGAGCTTGCTCATCACTTCTCACAGCATTAAAACCGTCAGAATCAAGAGATGCTGAACCAAAGTAGCCGTTAAAGTTTTCTTCACATGTCAAATAGGTGCCCCATGGAGTTGCCCCTGAGCCACAATTATTAACCGTACCAAGCGGCATATTCCCCGCTGGGTTTTGAAGTAATGGAGATGCCGTAGCAGGACCAGAAAATTCAACTGGTGTATTCACTGTAATACGTCTCGAAGCGTCACTTGCTTCTACCTTCCACCCATCAAAATGCTCTTTAATGCGCACAACAGATACGCCATGTACGTGTTGCGATAAACGCACATCTTCTAAACTTTCTGGAAAAGACTTACCAAGCACATGACTATTACGACCAAATTCATGATTTATACATAACATGCCGTCATCACTGCGCATTCTGTAATTTTTACCGTATTTGTCACGACCCGATGAATCAATTGGGAAGAACCACATTCCATCATGACCAATACCTATTTGTAGTTCAGCCTCTGATGAGGTTGGACGAATAGTTGGGTCGCCAGCATATTCATTGGTAATGCCAGGTTCAATTGGCGTACCCCATGGAATGATGGCCTGATATTCGTAATCTTCAGATATAGTTGGCATACGAGTATCCACTACATCTTCTATCGCTACTGGCTTAAAGCCTACTAGCTCTCTGTTAATTCTATCGTTATCTCTAAACGATTTGTCACCTGCATCCCAACCACGTATACCTGCACTTGCAGCTGGTGAGAAAAATCCTGCCGCAGCCGCAACAGCGCCACCGGCTAGTACTTTACGTCTTGATAAATTTGCTTGAAGTACATCTATAAAAGGTCGATTGCCAGACTCATTTGAAGAGAAACTTTCCTTATCATCATGAATCTGTGCATTATCAATAGGGTTATCATCATGTTTCAACATTACCAATTCCCATAGTCAGTTAAAGTTATAATTTTGTGTTTATGAACATGAATACTTACAACAATCCACGAGCCGGATAGATGTTGAAGGAAAAAGATGACAAATCATTGACGGTTTTGTGAACAATTTTTGGCACATTAGTTACAGACATTTTACAAATTTATGACATTGTTTCAGCGCAGGAGGGCGATGTTGGTGCTAGTTTCATCACTCAACTTAATAAATAAGTAGTGCTTTAGAAATAAATTTTTACTCCAACTTTTCTTTAAAAAAGTGTCCTTTATTTATTATTTCTGCCGATAACTAAGTGAAAAACTTAAAAAGTAATGTTTGGTATATGTACACATACTAATTTATTGGGCGTTGTGATGCCTTCGATTGATACAAAGGCGCCATGTTTTATAGGTACAGATACTGATTAGAAGTCGCCGAATGTGACTAATGTTAAAGAACGGGCCTTGAATACGATAAGCATCAATTTGTTATGGGCATTCGTTGCAAACATATATTAAATTGCATACCTAATAACATAGGTAGCTACATTATAAACTTCCGGCAACGCTTATTATTGAGTGTTGCTAGTACTATCAATCTTTGAGGTTTCTACACTAAAAAATTATGTTCTTATCAAGAATTACTGAAATATTACAATTTGCATTCACAACATTTCATCGGTACTCGAGAAAAATGTGTGTGTGCGTTATTTTTGCAATGCTAAACGTATCAAATGCTTACGCGGTTGGTGATCTAATTAAATCGCAAAGCGTTGAAGATTTAACCATGGGCGCATATGGGGTTAGTGCATTAATAGGCTTATTTTTTGTAATGTTAATATGGCAAATGCTGTCATCAAAAAGCAGAGTGAACGCAGTAAAAAAACAATTAGAAGAATATAACCAAATAAAAGCAAACGCATCTGTAGGTATACTTAAAGTTGATTTGAACGGCAAGATTTTGTCAGTTTCAGATTGTGCTACTCGGCTACTTGGTAGAATGGAAAATAAATTATTAGGCCAAGATTTTGCAGCATGTTTTGCACCCGACTACCAAGAACAATTAGGCTCATTGTTAACAGGCAATGAAACCTCTATTACGGCTAAATCAAAGGCAAGTAATATGTACTTGCAATTAGATGCTAGTAAACTAATCACTCTGCAATCTAAGCAAGTTTACATATTAACGCTGACAAATATTAATCAAACTTTTAAACAAAAGAGTTTTGCAACGCAGTTATTAGATCAGAATAACAAAACCCTTGAAGCGCTTAACGTCGGTCAATTGTGGTTTGATTTAAACAATGATTCATTTGTTTATGACAAAAAGTGTGCGTCACTTACCTCATTACCTATAGAATATTTTGATAGTAAATCAAAGTCAGAGACTTGTTTAGACCAACCTATTCGCTGGTTCAATGAACAAATTCACCCCAATGATTTGAATAACTGGACAAAAGCACTACATAATGCAGCATCAGATGGGAGTAGCGAGGTAAGCATCAGGCTACAAATAGCATCCGATTCAGAAACACATTCATTCATTGCACTGTATGCTTTTTTAGTTTCAATAGAAAACACTGACACGAAAAAAGTACATATGTGCGTTTTGAAAAATACGCAGTCTGAGCAATATCACCAAGAAGCAGATAATCAACTTCAGATTAGACAAACGCTTCTAAATGCTAGTCATAATCCAATTTACTCAATTGATGTTAAAGGCAATATTTTATGGTCTAACTCACCTTTTAACATGCTGTTTAGACGCATGTTGCCAAATAATAAAAGTAAAAATGTGTTTGATAGTGAATTCTTTCCTGATGAAGTACGCAAACTTCATCAAAACTCGTTGGGTGTGGCGGGCAGAAGTTACGATATAGAATTTGAATTGTCAGATCCAGATCATAATTCAACATCGGTATATTTTTACAAATTAACGCTATCTTTTTACTCTATCAAAGACCGCCTCAGCGACCAATCTAGCATT
Source organism: Glaciecola sp. UBA1851 (assembly GCA_002338515.1). Lineage (GTDB taxonomy): Bacteria > Pseudomonadota > Gammaproteobacteria > Enterobacterales > Alteromonadaceae > Glaciecola. The sequence goes on from DDIL01000057.1 coordinate 51,991, forward strand.
GGTATGATTGGAATATTGCAAGATTTAAGTGCGCTTAAACAGTCTGAACAAGCCCTAATTGAGCAAAAGCTACAATTAGAAAATATGCTCAATTTAGCGCCTGTTGCCATTGCCACTATTGATAAAGACGATAGAATTATTAACGCCAATAGCGTAATGTCTAGACGTTTAGGATTTAGTGATCAGGAACTCAAAAAGCAAGATTTCTACCATCTATTCAACGAGCCGGAACAAGCAGGTAAAGCGGCCAAACAAATTCATCAAACTGGCCATTTGCGCGACTTCCATGCATCACTGAAAGGCAAGTCGAAAAAACTTCACCCTAGTGAACTTCATGTGGATGTAATTGATAAGGGTAGGCAAGAATACTTGTGCTGGATTTCAGATCGATCTGACGAACAATTCCAACAAGATAAATTTGATAGCTTGTTAGAGCACAGCAGCATTCCTATGGCTACCTTGGGTGAAAACGGCTTCATTAAATTAAATCAGCAAGCATGTAAATTCTTCTGTATCAATGAAGAGTTCGAGCTATATGGGGTAACGCCTTTCTCTGACCGATTAAATGCTGATGAAGATAGCGCTAAAGCATTGAAACAAATAATTGATGAAGTAAAAGCCAGCGGTAAAGCAGAGTCTTTCGCTTGGGAGCATCAGGTAGGTGATTTGAAACTGCCTTGCCAAGCAACGTATGTTCCTTTGTATAAAGAACAAGCCTTTGATTCAATATTATGTATTTGGATGGATGAGCGCGAACTACAGAAAGCCGATGAAGCGCGTCAACAAGCAATCAACTTACAGCAAGCCGCTGAGCGTCAAATGCAAGAAAAGCAAAAACTATTGGCGACCAGCCAAGACCAGCTTGCTACTAAAATGAGAACACTTGCTGATACCGAGCAGAAGCTATACTCGGTTCAGGAAGACTTAAACGAAACACAATCTGAATATACTTATTTAAAACAAGCACATGAAGACGTAACAGCTAATTTAGCAGCGTTAAAAGAACAGTATGGGCAAAGTAGAAATCGCTTGGAACAAGCTGAAAAAACTAACGAAGAGCTAAGCTCACAACTCGCTAATTCAACTGAGCAAATGGATGGCTTAAATAAGCAGCGAGAAGAAATTGCACAAGCATTGGCTGACAGTGAAGCCAAATATCAACAAGCACAACAAGACTTGCTTGCCAGTGAACAAAATGCGGCTAATTTGCGCGAACAACAAAATCAGCAAACCCAAAAAATGCGCGATTTGATTGATCAAATTCACAATATGAAAGAGTCTGTTTCAACTAAAGATGAGCAGATTTCTCAAGTAAATGATCAAATTACAAACTTGCAGTCAAAACTGAATGAATCAAGTAGTGCAACGGATAAACTTCGTGACCAATTAGAAAAGCAGAAACAAGCCAGTGAAGAAGCTGAAAATGCCCGAAGAGAAATAGAACACTCTTATCAAATTGCACAAAGCGAACTGAATAATAAAGAACGTCACCTAAGCCATTTGCAAAGTGAAATGGACAAATTAGAAGAAATGTCCAATCAAGAAAAAGGTGATATGCAAGCGCAACAGTCGGCGCTTAAACAAGAATTAGAAGATAAGCTTCTGCAATTACAAAGTACGCAAGATGCGTTACAAGCAGCTCAAGACGCCGCGCAAAAAGAAAAAGAAGAGAAAGCGACACAGCAAGCTTTGTTAGAAAAAGTTCAGCAAGAATTAGCAGAAGTAGAGTCACTAGCGGAACAAAAACAGCAAGCACTCGCCCTTAAAGAGCAGCAACAAAAAGCGCAGCAGCAAGCCTTACAGCAAAAATTATGGAGCGAGCTAAAAACTAAACAACTTAAGCTTCAAGAAACTGAACAGGTACTAAAAGAAGCCAAACAGCAAACTGAGTCAGAAAAAGTAGAGAAAGAAAAACACAGACAACTATTTGAACAACTCACCAGCGAATTGAAAGAAATAGAGCAACGTAATGCTCATCAAGAAGCCATTATTGCACAAAGTGATAAGCAGTTGAATGAAGATAAAGAAGCGCTTAAACAGGAAGTAGAAGCCAAACGACAGCAGCTTGCGCAAACAAAGGATGCGCTATCTGACATTCAACTTCAAGCAGACAAAGAGCGCTTAGCAAGAATAGAGCAAGAGCAAAAACTAGAACAATTAACCATTGAGTTAGCCGATGTTGAAACCCGTGCTAATAAGCAAAAAGAAATGTTGGCCGGTAGCGATGAGCAATGGCGTAAGCATCATGATGAAATTGAAGAGCAGAAAAAAGCTTTGCAACAGCAGCTTGAACAAGCTCAGCAGCAAAACCAAAACTTACAATCTAGGCTAGCAAACAAACTAGATGCGTTACAAGAAGCTGAATCACAAGTGGATAAAACGCTTTCTGGCGAACAAGCACTACAACAAGACCTGGATAATGCAAAACAACAAGCTCAAGAATTAGTTGACAAAATTGAACAACATGAGCAAAAAGAACAACAGTTGCAACAACAACTTGATGCACAGCGCCAAGACTTAGAGAATAAAGAAACGTCTATTAGTGATCTTGAAGAAAAACAAAAAGCACTAACAGATGAGCTAGCATCAGTACAAAAAGATTATGCAAATAGTAAAGCATCGCTTAACGAGCAACAATCTAGCAAAACCGATTTAACGAATCAGATGTCTTCGCTTGAGAATGAATTGGCGCAGAGTAAAGAAGCGCTTGAGGCGAAAGAAGCCGCATTAGTTGAAGCACAACAAGCATTGGCTGCAAGTCAAAATAAACTGGAAGAACAAGAGAATGCATTGCTAAGTGCGCATAAACAAGAACTTCAACAAGCGACAGAAGCCATGTCGCAAACAGACAATAGTATTCCAGAAATTGAGAAACTACCTATGCCATCGGATGCTAATGTGTGGTTTGATTTGTTACCGTATTTACAAAGTCATCCTGAAATTGAATCGTTACCTAAAGCCCTAACTGCCTTAATGCAAGAATTACAACAAAGTATTGTTGATACAGAAAGAGCATTAGACGAAAACGATACCCGAGCATTGCTTTATACCGCTAAAAAACTAGTGTCTATTAGCCAAAGCATAAATTCAGACGCCTTAACTTACTTAATGTCTAGCATTCAGAATGATTGTACAAATGGCATGGTAGACAATGTGTCGATAAGGTGGCCAGCAACTAAACAAGGCCTAGAGAAAACGTTAAGAGTCATTTATTCTCATCTACACGCATAAATTGCTTTACCACGGTTAAACAAATAAAAGCCCAGATTTTCTGGGTTTTTTATTGACTTCAACTTGAATGTTAATATTTTGGTTCTTTTTTGTAAATTTAACGTATTATCTTGCTGGAATTAGTTTTACACGTCTTAGGTTGAAGCAACAATATCCAACTTCAAACATAGCTGTGTAGTTTGCAAATAAGAGATAAGAATTATGCCAAAACAGCGACTAGATGGAGAAGTACAGCCAGGAATTAACTGGGGGCCGTTTACTATTAGAATCCCATTTGTACATTTGAAGTTGTCTCTAACCGATATGCTACAAGGCTTTGCAGTAGCTGGCGCTACCGGTTTAGCTTTAGTACCTTATTTTATGGCATTGCTAGGCTTAAGCTTTGAAGAAGCCGTGGTAATGGCAATGATACACAGCACCTTAATTTCATTTTCCTGGATGCTATTTGGCGACCCTTACGCGCCAGGTTGGTTAACCCCCGCCATTCCATTCGTTGTTGCTTTTATTACATCTCCAGCATATTTAGGAGAGCATGCGCTGCAATTTCAAGCCATGACCGCACTCTCGATTAATTTTGCCATTATTCTTATCTTTCTTGGAGTAACTGGATTAGGGGCAAAACTAATTAATGTGGTGCCAAATGTATTTAAAGGCGGAATTATTCTTGGTGCAGCTATTGCTGCATTTTTAAGAGTCACTAAAGATGGCGATGCCGCTAATGTTTTTCAATCAGCGCCAATCGCAGGGACCCTCGGTGTAGTGGTGTGCTTAGTATTTGCATTTTCTAAACCATTGCAATCAATGGCAATGAATAATAAAAACTTAGCAAAAATTTTAAGTCTTGGTTTGTTACCCGGCTTTATTATTGCGGGCACAGTTGGGTATTTTACTGGCGAGTTTGAATACAATATTCGCTGGGAGCTTTTAAATGTTGGCGCAGCAGCGGGCTCGTTATGGGCTAAAGCCTCTCCTTTCATGATAGGTTGGCCACCAATAGAAACGTTTATTGCGTCATTTCCACTTGCGCTTATTACCTACATCCTATTCTTTGGAGATGTAGTAACAGGCAACGAAATGATAGAGCAAGCGCAAAAAGAAAGAACAGATGAAAAGTTAGATATTAATAGTAGTCGTTCGCATATGGCCACTGGCATAAGAAATATTTTGATGGGCATTACCGCACCGTTCTTTAGTACGCAAGGTGTGCTTTGGACTGGTATTCAAGTCATTCTTTTGAAACGCTGGGCGCAAGGTAAAGACAAGTTGAATTCTATTTATGACTCTATTGGTAGCTTCTATTTATTTGGCTTGCCTATTTTGTTTATTTTGCTTCCTTTGGTCACCCTGTTAGAGCCGTTACTGCCGGTTGCGCTTGCGGTGACGCTTATTTTAACCGCTTTTGCTTGTGCTACATTGGCGCTTACCTTAGTAAACGATGCAACTGAACGAGGTGCAATGGTAATAACCGCTATGGCGTTTAGCTTGTTTGAACCCTGGGTAGGTTTATTAATTGGTATTTTCACCATTGCCGCATTGTGTGGACCAAGTGTGTTTATGCAAAAGAAAGTCCAAGAACCGATAATTGAAAAAGACCCTAATCAATCAGAAAAGTAGTTCCAATTAACAATTAGCAAGGTTTTTCGAGAATATTATTGGTGCGCTTTAGTATTTATTACTCAAGCGCTTTTTTTTGCGTAGGGTAGCCAATGTGAGCAAAATACCATTGTTTGTTTTCACGCGTAAAAATAAACTTGAATTGTTTGTCACCTTTTCAAATGACTGGGCACTTATAATCAAGTAACTAAATAATTTAAGGAAATCGTGATGGAAGTTTTATATTCAGTATTTTCGTGGGGCTCACCTGTCGGTTTAGGACTTTGGTTCCTACTAACTGGCTTTGGTTGTTATTTATTTTTGATTGGCTTAGCTAAGTGCATCAAAGAGTCAAATGACAAAGATAAAAAGTAGTATCGCCACTTCACGTATATGAAGTGGCCACTCTAGGCTAAATATTTAGTAACTATATTTTTCACCCTGCTTTCACGCATTAGCCATTATTCTCAAGCAATTACTTAAATTAACAGGAGTCTTGAGAAGACAATGTGTAGATACATAAAAAATACGGCAATATTAGTATTTATTACCATTTTTGTTAGTGGCTGTTCTGTAGTTAATAGCCTTCGAATGATGAACGCAAATGATGATATTGAAGCCGTTTGGCCAGAAATGGTCAGTGAACAAAATTTACAAGCAACATATATTGGCGAGAAACCCTATATTCATGCCATCGTAAATGGAAACACTGAATTACTATTTCTTATTGATACCGGGGCATCTTTTACAATCTTGTTTGATACCCCAAAAGTACAAGGTCTTACAAAGGAAAAGGGGTTTGATTTAGAAGTAGGAGGATGGGGTGAAGGCGAAAATTCAAAAGCCTACCAGTCAGAAATTCAGTCGTTAGCATTAGCAGGTGTTAAATTTGAACATGTCAAAGTTGCCTATATTCCTATTTCTACCAGTGCGTATTATTCTCGTGCAGATGAAGCTATTTTTGATGGCGTAATAGGGCATGATTTACTTAGGCATTTTTCATGGACGCTTGATAAAAAAAGTGGCGTGATTACTATTTCTGCAAATTCACCAGAAATTAAACAAGGCGATGCCGTCATGCCCGTCTCTACGTTTCTGGGCAAACTCAGTATCCCAGTAAAAATAGCATTTAATTCTGAGTATCAAGTAGAGCGCGAGCTACTTATTGATACGGGTAGCCGTCACTACTTAAAAATGAGTACTGCATATTTAAATAAAAATGATATAGAAATCAGTTCCACAAATGTCACCGCAGCAGATTTTGGTTTAAATGGCATGGCAGAACACCAACGTATTACTCTTCCTGAAGTTAGCTTTGACCATCTTAGAATAAACGGTGTTAAAACGAATTTAATTCCCAGTGATGATGAGGATGATTGGTGGATCATTGGCAGCGCTTTGATGAATCAGTTCATTACCATAATTGACTACCCTAGCAATAGATTCATTATTAGGCCCTACCCTAATGCCTCTTTTTCATCTCGCTATAATTTGTCGGGACTTGAATTACGTAAATTACAAAACGGAAATTTTGTGGTTCGCTATGTATCTAGTAAATTACCTGCTGCCTTAGCTGGGATTGAAGTAGGGAATGAAGTGGCGAGTATTAATAAGATTGAATCATCTTCATTAACTGAAGAGCAATGGTTACAGCTTAATGCAGACCCACAACCCATTGAAATATGCCTAATAAACAGCGTATGCAAACAGTTTAAAACTAAGCATATTCAAGGCTATTCAACTCTCTATTAAGATACATCAATACGAGTCAAAAACTATAAAGCCTTTTCTTTGTAGGAAAAGGCTTTATTAGCTAATAGGTTTACTCCACAAAACCTTCGTTAGCACGAACGGTCAATGGATGATACCCAGGCTTGGCCTCATCGAATGCTTTTTTAGCAAAAGCTTTACCTTCAGAAGTTTTAGATAACTCTCGGTATAATGGCTTCACTAGTTTATTGCGGCCAATGCTGGTTAAGTAACTATATAACCTATCATAGGCAGGTTTATATTCATTCTTAACGGCAATTAATAACCAACTGTGTGCTATTTCGTTATTTTTACTTTGAGTTAACGAAAATGCATCGTCTAATTGCGTCAGTTGTTCATCGCTTAATTGTTCAGGCATATTGTTTAAAAAATATAGCCATTCATGCACTGTCCAATTACTCGTATCAATACTACCGGCCACTTTGTCTTGTTGTAACCAAGCTGTGCGCTTGGTATCTATATTATCAAACGCATCAGACTCAGGAATAGGCGCACCTTCTGGAATACCCGGTTCAAAAATCCATTTAGCAACACGCTCTTTATCTAATGCGTCTGGATATTGAGCCAGTAACGTTTTGTCTAGATAAGCAACAAAATCATCTGTTGTAATGCTTTGAAAAGCGAAGTCTTCAAAATACTGAAGTAAAAACTTATCGAAGTTATCGCGGCCAATTTTTTGCTCTATCTCACGTAAAAATAACGCACCCTTTTCATAAGGAATATTGGAAAACACATCATCAGGATTGCGACCACGTAAATCAATCGCCATAATTTGATCTTGTGATGGCAGAGATTCAATATCTGCTAGCAAGTCTTGATAGCCCAGCACTGCTTCCATATTAAAACGGTCAGTACCGTATATAATTTCCATAATGCGATAGGTTAGGTAAGTGGTAAACCCCTCGTTTAACCATAAATCTCGCCACGTAGCGTTAGTGATAGTATTGCCAGACCAACTATGCGCCAACTCATGAGCAATTAACGCAACCAAGCTTTTATCACCAGCAATAACAGTAGGTGTTATAAATGACAGTCTTGGGTTTTCCATACCGCCAAAAGGAAAGCTTGGTGGCAAAATAAGCAAATCATATCTATCCCAAGAGTAGTCACCATATTTCTCTTCAGTCACAATTAACATGCTTTCTGTATCTTCAAACTCTAACGCTGCTGAATCTAATACAGATGGCTCGGCATAAACGCCAGTACGCTCGCCCATGGCTTTGAATTCTAAATCGCCAATAGCAAGGGCAATTAAGTAAGAGGGAATAGGCTGAGGCATGATGAACTCGTATACACCGTCTCTTGGTGTATTTGGCTCATTTGCAGCGCTCATTACGGCAATCAGCTCGTTAGGCGTACGAATGGTGGCATTGTAAGTAACCCTTACTTGAGGAGAATCTTGAAGGGGAATAAAACTTCTTGCATGAATTGCCTGCGCTTGCGTGAATAGAAAGGGGTGTTTTTTACCGGCCGTTTGTGCAGGCGTTAGCCATTGCACACCTGATGCACTAGGTGACGTCGCATATTCAATTGTTACCTCTGACATATTCGTATCAACATCAATATGCAATGCCGATCCCAAATTTTCATCCGCAGGTTTAAGTACATAATTTACTGTCTGTCCATTGGAAGTCACGCCTTTAATATCTAAATTTCGCGTGTCTAAAACCAACTGCTTAGCATTTGAATTAACTAATTCAAATGTAAGTGTTGCCGTGCCAATTAACTGTTTTTGAGTAAAGTCAGCCGTAAGATCTAAATCAATATGTTTGACGATTGCATCCGATGGATTGGCAAATGAATGGTAATCCGTATTGGCATCTATTTGTGAGTATGTGGACGATTCTACGGTAGTTTCTGTATTTGGAGAAAGCCCTGTTTCAGCCGTATTTTGAGATTTTGGGGAGCATGCGAACATACATAACGACAATACGCCAATGGTTACAATAGCTAAGAGATGTTTTAAACGCGCTTTGTTAATATTTATCAATTGATTACCTTGCAGATTGTTATAAAACCGCCCACAAGGTAAAGGAAATTAAAATTGAACGCAATGTTGGTTAATTACCAAAGTTGATTGATGTCAATACACCCAACGTTATTGTTTATTAAATAAACAAAAAATAAAGCAAGTCTTGTATAATTTAGAAAAAGCAGCCTAGCCTATATAAAATAGGGTGGCAGGGATTAATTAAAGGCAAATAAACGACTTAGAGAATATCTTCTTTATATTTTAGCCTGTGTTTTGTTGTTGATTTATAAAGTTCGCTCACATATATTGGATAAACACAGAAGTTTTTACTAAATCTATAACAAGGCCGTTTATTTATGAAAATTTGCAAATTGATACTCGCCACAGCAACTATCGCAGTATTAGCCGGTTGTAACTCATCACCAAAAGAAAACAATGTTGAAAGTGTTTCCAGCCTTCCTAACTGGATTCTAAACCCTTCTGCCCCAGATGGGATAGCAGCAACAGATTGCGTCAAATATTCAGGTAATATTTCTATTGATAAAAAAATGGCTACTGCAAACGGACGTTTGGCGCTAGCACAACAAATCGATACGCGCGTTGAAGGGTTAGAAAAAACTTACAGCAATCGTACAGATTCTAATGAAGAAATAACTGTAGGTAGTACGTTTACATCAGTTTCAAAACAGCTAACCAAACAAAAGCTTCAAGGCTCTAGAGTAGTCCGCTCTGACGTTGTCACCATTGCTGGCAATCCACACTACTGTGTATTAGTAACAATGGAGCCGTCGGCAACGAAAGAACTGTTTGATGAAATTCTCGCGCAAAGCAATAGAAGCGTTAATCCTGCGGATGAAAAGTTCTTATATCAAGAATTCAAAGCAGCCCAAGCTGAAAAAGACTTGAAAGAAGAGATAAGTAGACTAACAAATTAATCGCTACTGATTTGATAGTACAAATGTTCAAGTTGGATAAATTCGTATTGATAATGTTCATATGAAGATTGAGTAAAAAATGGAAAATAACGAAGCTAAGGACGATAGCGAGGAAGTAGCAAAAAAGGTATCTTATTGGCGTAAATTCCAAAGTGGTGCCTTTGTAAGTGCTGCATTACTAGTATCGGCAGGTCAATGGAATGACTCCAAAGAGTTAGCCTTAAGCCTGTATTCTTCTTTTGTAGAAAACTTCACCCACACGTTACAGTATGAACTCATAGAAAAAATAAACGTTGGCAATAGCGTTCAGTATATCTCTTCAGTCATTGGTGAGCCTAATATGATAAAGCGCTCAAAACTAGACCCTGAAGTGCAGTTCTTTTATTACAATAAAGAAAAGTTCTCACTTACCATTATGCTTGGTAAAGAGCGTGTTAATGGGTATAGCGTTATGTCAAAGGTTGATGATTTTGAACCAAAAATTCCATTTGCCGAAACCTTAGGGCAAGTAACTCTAGCAAGTGCTAACAGCGGTGACTATTCCTACAACTTCGATACTGGCAACCTTATCTACTACACAGAATCTCAAGATTTAGGAAAGGAGAAGATGTATTTATCGCTTGTTAGAGGCTACATAGAATACGCCGCTAATTTAGCCACTGAAGATGACGATGCACAATATAGAAACAAGATACACGGGCAACTAGATAAGTTAATGCAGCAAGAAACCTTTGGTGAAAATGAACAATCATTAACTTCCACAATTTCAGGTATAAGAGGCTTAGTGCGGCCAAATTATTATGCCATTTCTGAGTTAAGTAACTCTATCATGGCTGAATCGCTCCTCACTCGGTTTGAATTTCAAGCGCTAACTAAATCCTGACCAATAAGGTAAGTTTATGACTATTGAGAAAAAATTTATACCAGTTGTTATAACGGCTGTATTAGCATTTTCCATCCCACCGGTCTATTCCCAAACAACACCCGATCCATTTGATGAGCTAGAAAACGAGATTGCTAAATTAGAGTCGGAAGGCAGTGAAGAAGATTTGGCAGCCTATATTGAATGGCGAGATCAGTATTTGGCAAATTATCAAAAATTTAGAGAAGAACATTTCGGCCGCCTTGACGACATTAGAGACCAACTTATAAACACATGGGGCGAGTCAGATATTAGTTCGGCTACCGAAGTGGTAGTTTACAGTGAAGACGAAACAACTAAAACCATTATAGATTTAGAAAAAAATGAAGTGCGTGTAAGTGTACTACATGACTCGAAACAACCCGTTACCCCCGATATTATTTTTGATGAACTGAACTCATTAATGAATGATGATGTTAAGCCATTAGCCTTCGTTGAACAACTAAATATAGAATCTACAGAGCCTCTGGTTACTCAGGCGGTTGTATCCGAGCGTTCAATCCCTATCGTTAGCAATATGACTGCGTTAATAGAAAAGGAAAAGCAAAAAATTGAAGCTCAAGCATTAGCGCAAGCTCGAGAAGTTGAGAAGATTGCGGATATCACAGTAATTGAAACTGACCAACCTATACAAGAAGTGGAAGAGGCGAAACTTGAAGAAAAAGTTCGCACTGAACTCGTTCAGATAAATAAAGAGCGCCAACAAAGAATAGATAAACTCTTAGAATCTACCAAAAACGCAGTTAACAACGATGTAAAAGAGGCACTAAAAGATAAGAAAATAACAACTTATACAATGCCTCTAAAACAGTCAAATTACATAAAAAAAGCAGAACGTTTTCAAAGTTATATTTATCAATACAGTGAAAAGTGGAATATTTCGCAGAGTTTGTTGTTTGCAATTATGCACACAGAAAGTCATTTTAATCCAAGCGCTCAATCACACATCCCAGCATTTGGACTGATGCAAATAGTACCCCAATCAGCTGGACTTGATGTAAATAGATTTTTATATAAGAAAGATGAGTTAATGACCAAAGACTATTTGTTCACGCCTCAGAAAAATATTGAAACCGGGGTGGCATATGTACATATTCTTAATTCAAGATACCTTTCATCGATAACAGACCCTGCTAGCAGAAGATACTGCATAATCGCCGCTTATAATACCGGCGCAGGCAACGTTGCGAAAACCTTTAATAATGACGGCTCAAGGAATATTAGAAAGGCAGCTAAAATTATTAATAGCATGACACCGGAAGAGGTTCGTCAACAATTACTAAATAATTTACCGTACGATGAAACGAGGAAGTATTTAACGAAGGTATTGGATCGTCAAACTATTTATAAGCCAATGGATACAGGAAGTAACCGTATCTGAATAAAACAGAACATCCGACTAACGCGAATGTTCCAATAGTAGAAAAAGTATAAATATAATACTTTTTCGAATTACAGTTATTAAGATTAATACAACCAGACTTTGGAAGGTGACAGCCATATGCAATCATACAAACAAACATTCCTTCATAACATCCTACTCTTAGTAGGTATCTCCTTTTTTCTCGGCGGATGTGCTTCTAAAGTAGCAGTAGATTCAGTCGTGGATATGCCCAGTAAATCAGGCGTTTCACTGAAAAGTGTTGGCATTGCAAAATTCAGTGGTGACAAATATGACGTTAGCAGTAATGCGCTAATGGCAAAAGTTAAATCTGGGTTAATTAACCAAGGCCATGTACAGGTCAATAACAATTCACCTTTTACATTGCATGGTGAAATTAGCCCCTCTAAAACTGAGAGTCAGCAGTGGCGAGAGAAGCATGAGGGTAAAGATAGCACTTGGTACAGTTATCATGTGTCTGTAAATAAGTCACTTACCGTTACCTATTACGTAGTGAGTGGGAATAATACACTTACCAGTGGTTCTGAGACCTTTAATTATAATAAAGAAAAAAGTGAAGAAGACTATAAGAAAGCGAAAAGTAAACTTCCTTCAGATACTCAACTTGCCAATATACTTGTAGATCAAGCAGCAGAGTACATAGTAAAACAAATTTCGCCTTATAGAGCGCAAGTAAAATTGAATTATTTGAATGGAGACGATGAAAATTTGGAATTAGGAATCGAGTATGTGAAAAAAGCGAGACTCGACCAAGCATTCAGTATATTTGATCAAATTGCCCAAAATAGCGTTTCAATCGAAGATCAGGCAAAAGCTATTCATAATCAAGGATTGATCCTACTAATGCAAAAACAACATTCAAAAGCTTATGAGTTAATGACCAAAGCGAACCTAATCGACCCAAGAAATATGGATATATTAGACTCAATGAAAAATGTTGAAGATTACAAAGTCTTAAACGATAAACATAAACGACAAATAGGTATCTAAATGAAACTTTTTATTTTGTCCATAGCAGTTTTGCTTCTTACTGCGTGCAATAGCACCAAGGATAACAATTACAGTATTATTGTACCTGCCTCAAAAAGTTCGCTAATACAGCCATCTACACTTGTTCAGTCAAATGGCAAGTTTAAGATTATGTATCAAAAAGATGAAGATGGACAAAATATTACAAAAACAATTAATCGCTCCACAAAAGTGAAAGGGAGCGATTTAGAAACACTGAAAGACCTGCGAGAGCGGGCAAAAAAACAAATTGTTCAAGTAGCAACTGAAGAAGTAAACGGTATCGTCATTAACTCTACGCAAAAAATTAACACTACCATGATTCAAGTAAGACAAGGTAATCAAAATCAACAGTACTCACGACAGAATTTTACTGAGGATGCCGTTGCTCAGACGGCTGGTATTGCTAGAATAACTAATATGGTATGCGATACCCTACCTAGTAGGGGATCAAGTCTAGAGTTAGCTTGCAGTGGAGATGTAACGGTACCGCTTATCAAAGAAATCTTTATTGACGATAAATAAATCGACAACAAAATTAAACTTTGGGGTAGTTGCAATATCTCTCTTAAACATTCTAGAGTATTTAGTTAAGGACTGAGCATAATTAATATAGGTAGTTAGATAGACTACCTAAACCTAACAACGCATGTGACCTTAATATATTAATCTAAAACAATAATAATTTTTGGCGTGGCGAAAAAATCATCGTTAGCCAGTTGTGCTAACTTTATTGCATTGGCTGACGTTAATTTTATGCTAGATGGTTTGCTTGAGTCGGCCTGAGCTTTTATTAACAATGGCTTATCGCCCACAATAGGATGATTCATAGCAAATTCAAGAGAGCGAGAAAATAACGATAGTAATTTGCCCGACTCAATTAAACTTTGCTTATCGTCAATGGATGGATACAATATTTTACCGTTTGGCTTAAGTAGCTCTGGGGTCATGGATGGCATAAATCGATATCCACGCACATCAATAATCAGTCCACTTGGTTGGTCTTGTAATTTGGCATCTTCAAGCGCAGGATTAGCGGTTAAGATACTCGCTTCCAGTTTCGATACTCGTAAATCTAAACGTTCAAATTCATTATTTAATTGCTCGGGTACAGCAATTGATGTATTAGTTTGCATCGCCATAGCTGATGAAAAGAAACCAAAGCCTAACTCTCCATGAAAAAAAGCATCCCATAACAAACCCAACTCAGATTGGCCTTGTATAGATTCTTCATAAACACTTTGCGTTAATTTACCATCTACAAATACCCCCATTACTACCTTACACGTTTCTTCATCAACTAACTCTCTATCAATTACCGCTGCGCCTTTCACTACGCCATCTACAGCAGACTTAACTGAATCATGGGCATCAGCCATGCTAGAAAGGTTAGTTTCAACCGTAACCTTTACGCCTTTAATCGACTCAAGTAGATTACGTTGCGCATCCGTTACTGCGGCTCTGCAGGCTAACAAACGCCCTACGGATTGCCGTTTGTCTTCAGGCGCAACACCAAAACCTTCAGCAGTTACCATGCCCGAACTCCAATTCATTTTAGATGAAACAGACAGCCACTGATTATATTCACCTAATTGCTGAGCGGTAGAAGAAAATCCTATTATTAAAAGAGTTATAAGTGATAGCGCTTTAAATTGTTTCATTAGTATTTTACCTTCCCTAGAACGGACATCATGTCGGCCGCAGGTTGCCATTGATTGTTAGTTGCATCTATTGTGTAAGTTGATGAGTTTTGAATATGAAAGGGTAAATTATTCATAAACTGACTTTGTTTAATTGATAATCTTGCATCATTTGCAACAACGATTGCACTTGTATTACTGCCATTTATTACAATATTTCGTACAGCAACATTTGCTTGATTTTGAATTGATAAAGCAGAAAATTTACTATTAATAATTTCACCATTTGAGATCATAGGTTTACCCGCCAATACCTCAATACCAATACCCGCATTTGTTACCCTAAACCCATTTAATTCCAAATGGCGTTGACTATTTAAGGTAATAAATGTGTGATCACTTTGATTGCTATTTAATGACCTAAAAATAACCGGTGAAGCACCAAAGGTAGTCACGCCGCCCAATATATTCAGCGAACCAGAACTAGAAAACTCTATAATGACGCCAGGCTCAATAAAAATCATGGCATTTCTAGCTATGGTAGTAATATCGTCAATTAAGTAAGGACTATTGGCTTTTGTTAAGCGGGAATCTTGATTAATAAACTGAGGTAATCTACCCGTACTAACAACTTTCGCCTGTTTAATAGCGTTGTTAGGTAAAAATAATGAGGTTAATTGTACAGGTTGACTTTGATTATCCGCTTTATCTTTAGCGACTAATTCATAACTATATTGCGAGAAGGGCACTAAATTACTTGGCATTATAACGCGAGAGCCTCGCGTTAAATTAATCAACTGTTTTTCATCATTCACCACAGAATATAACAAGTACTCAAGATTGGGTTCTGGCGCCTCCCAATAAATTCTAACCTCTCCCTCGGCAAGTTCGATGTAGGCTTCACTTGGTGGTTGTGGCTCAGTATTATCAAATTCAATCAGACCTAATGAGCTAATTTTCCGCGCTCTATTTCCCATTTTATCCACTAAATAAGCAGTCATCATCAAGTCTTGTCCATCCCAGTTTTTATCGACTGGGATATCCACAAAATACGCGCCCGTTGACGTTTCACGCGTGTTAAATAGTTGATTGATTCCTTCTATGGCAATATTCACACTATGATTTGATGGCGCTTTTACACCTACCTTAATCACGTCACCGTATTTAAGCGATTTATTACTCGCATCATGAACTACGCTGTCTATATATAAACCGTGCTGTGTAAACGCACCTTCTGGCTGAGGGATACTTGTTGCAATCATACGGCCAATTTTGTCAGTAACAGCAAATACGTTTTCTTTACCGGCATGCAACGCGGTTACCGCTAAACTGTATAAAAGAGTGAAAGGATCGGCTCCCATACCACCCTCTAAGGAGCGTTCGGCAAAGGTGTCTTGCCAAATTATAGAGCCTTTCTCGTTCACCATTTTAATATCTACCTTAAAGTAAATATGCGAGGCAACACCAACATAGGTAATATCTGAACTCACAATTTCAGCTAACAAAATGCCATCGACATCTAACAACCCAGTAAGAAACTCCGCATCTTGAGCCGAGAAACCTCCTTGTTGGTTAAGTAATTGAATGCGCTGATCAACCTCATTAGTTCGAACGAATAAGAAATTTGTACTAGATAAGTGATTAAAAATAGACTCTCTCATCATCTCTAAATTTTCTAGATCGACATTAGACGAAGAGGTAAGCGGCATTAGTGCAAGTAATTGAGGAAGACGAGGCTTGTCTTCATTTTTTGTACTATCATTATTCGTTTGCGCTACCACTCCTTTAGTACGATTGGTAACTGTATTTTTTTTGTTATCTTCTTCAGGGATAGCTTGTGTATTATCATTTACGACTACATCATTAGCATCATTCAAGCTTGCCTGTTCAGTTTGTGTTTCAGTTGATGAACACGAAAATAGCCATGCGCTTACTATACACACCCCAAGTACTCTTGATATACAACGTGTTTTACTCATGATACTAAGTGCCATCTAAGTGTTGATACTTCTCGCGTTTTGAGAGCACCTTGGTTAGGTAATTTTTTGTTTCTACCGCAGGCAAGTTCTGCTGCAGGTAGTTGAAATAATCGTCAGGGGCATACTCATTAATTTCCCTTATTGCCTGTCTAATTCGTTTTTTACCCGTTACTGTATTCGCCAAGTTTCCAACGCCGGTATTGTAGCTAGCAATAATGCTATACAGTTTATTTTGCTCATTATCAATACCACGTAAATAACGACTTTGTAACACGTCAATGTAGGCTGTACCTAGCTCAAGATTATTGTCCACATCGTACAAATATTCTGGAGTAAGAACTTTTTTATAGCCATAAATATGGTTATAAGCATCAATTCCTGCCGTTTTAGGCACCAGTTGCATTAATCCAAAGGCGGGTATATGTGACGTCGCCATCGGATTAAAGCTAGATTCGGCTTCAATAATCGCTAATATTAATGACACATCTACACCATACTTTTCTGACATATCGTTAATAACGGGCATACGTTCATCAATAAGGCGCTGTTGATAGTTATTCACAAAGGGGACTTTGATTGACCAAGACGTTTCTGTCTCTTCAAGCTTCATTACCTGCGCGAGTGTTTCCTCACTAAAAGTATTTGCCTCTTCAATAATCGGCTTATTAACGGTATTGATGCCAGTATTTGTTTCAGCAATAATATCTGATGTTGTAAGTGCAGGGGCAGCTTGCTTTTCTACTAAAGCATCTATTAGCGAATCAACTTTGGTATTCACCAGCACGGGTGCAACAGTAACCATTGCATTGTAATTAGCTTTAGGAGTAAAAGTAGAAAAATCTGCGTACTTAGATGCGTTATCAGTATTTTGTTTAGTCGGCCTTACTTTTGCTGCTTGTGGAGGGCGAGTAGTTTCATTTTGCTCTGCGATTGACGCTACTTCAGGCTCAATTTTTGCTACTTCCTGTTTAATTGCTTGACCAAACACGTCCATTTCTTGCAAAGATGATGCGTTATTTTCCTCTAACTTACTTGCGAACTCTTGTAGTCTAATCAGGTTTTTGACTGTATCGCCGTCTTTTTTAACCTCAATCTCGTAATATCCTTGTTCAAAGTCATACGTAATTCGTTCACTTAATGATTCACTATAAGCCACCCAAACCGTTCCATTTGGTACAACCACATCGCCTGGCCAAACAACTTCTATTTTTTTAGTTTGAGTATCAAATGCTTTTTGAATCGCCTCTTGCAACGCATTAAACTGAGCTTCTAAATTAGCATCTAATTGCATAAAAGACGCTTCTAATTCCGCCTCCATGTCATCAAACTCATCATCTAAATCGTCTTTAAAAACATTCAACGGGCTGGTTTGACTAGATTGTAGTACGCTAGAAGTGATTAATATATTGGGGGTATCAGCAAATAAGTTAGGAAGGTTGAACGCAAGCAAACTGAGCAAAAATAGTTTTGGATGAAATAGTTTTCTGATATAACAAAAACGGCTTTTTTGTATTGTATTGTGTGTCATTTAACATTGCCTGCCAGTTTTATCATATTCAAAGAATAAGTATGCTATTAATTTAGGTTACTTACCGCATCTTGTAGTGTTGGTTGAGATTTGCACCGTGGATGGAATTCATTCACACATACCGCCATTCTCACTTCAACCAGAATAGTTTCATCATCTTTCGTTGTAACTGAATCAAGTTCAAATGCGCCTTTTAGAACGGCTTTTACGCGCGTACCCACTTTGTCACTGGTTACTTCAAAGTCTTCCATGATGGTGCCGCCAGTTAAGCGCAAACCTTTTATTTGTTCAACTAAGTTTCGCTGAGCATCTAGCTGTGCCGCGCGTTTTGCCATTACTTTTGCTTGCTGTTCAAACGGCACTTTACTTAAGTCTGCTGCGCCAAAACCAGTTGCCACAATTAAACCGTCTTCTGCATAGCTCAAATGACTGAAAAGTATTGTGAATAAAATAATAACGCGTTTCATTGGGTTACTCCTAATTATGACTCTTCGTCTTTTTGCTATCCATTTCATCAATTAGCACATTGACTAAATCAATTTGAACCCCTTCTTCAATGGATTCGACTAATTCGTTTGTTACTTCAACTTTAAAAGCACTATTTAATAGGTATTTTTTAGATTGTAAAAGCAACTTTCTGCATGCTAGTGGGGCATACTCTACCGCTTCAGTAAGAGAGGCATGAACGAGTATTTTCTTACCTTTATCAAATACGCACTCTTCATAAGTCGCTTTAATTCTTTGCAATGCCTCGCTTTGTAGAGGTTTACTGTTGGTTGCCTCTTGCGCATTAATGCACAAACTAAAAGGTAACAAAAGAACAAATACTACCCGCTTAATGCTTAATATAAAATTCACTGCGTAGCCTCCTCAGGCAGACTTACCGTACTACCCAACGAAAGCGCACTTTCTAGCTCGGTTGAATCTATCGCTTTAACTTTATAACAATAGGTTCTGCCTGCTCTTGCTTTGTTGTCGGTAAATGTAAAACTAGCACCTGATGAAGTTGAGCCAATTTGGCTAACTCGACTACAACTACTTCCTCTATATATCTCATATTTAGCAATGTCAGACTCTGGATTAGCTGTCCAATTTATAGCCACACCAGTAGATGCAACCTGCGCATCAACGCCAAGTGGAATGGATGGTAGGGGTTTTGTGCTAGCAGAAACAAGTTCACCCTTTGTTCCTTCCACTTCAAATGTATTAAAACTCGCAATTTGATAACTGTAACTTGCCCCATCTTCCAGTCGACTAAAGAAACTGCCCGTATCGGTATAAGAGCTTTGGTCAGCCTTTAATGTTTCAAGTTTATCTAATTCGCCATCATCATTTACTTTGTAGACAGTATAACCCGCAACATCAGTATCTGTTAAAGGTGTCCAGTCTAATTTTACCGATTTAACCAAACCAGACTCGGCGGTTAATACTGGCGCTTCTGGCAAGTCTTTTGTGGCCGCTTGAACAATATTTGATGTACCTAACGTAAAGGATTGCATATCGTCTGTTTGTAATGTTAATTGGTAATCATATTCTTTCTGGTCTAATAAGCCTTGCTTGTCGATATAGCTAGTAATTGAGCTAGATAAGGTGGCAAGTGGTTGCCATTCACTTGACCCGACAGGCCGCCTATTAACCACAGCGCCTACATTTGAATGTGAAGACTCCCATTCTATTATTATTTGTCTAAGCAATTTATCTTGCTGAACCGCTAATTCAACCTGCTTAATGTTGCTAACGCTCTCAACTATGGTTGGCGCTGAAATTAACTCATCGTTATCCACTACTCTAAATTGATAGGTTGGAGAAACATATGGATAGATATTAGTATCGCTAAAGGCATTATCGTTTGCTGCAACCTTAGTAACCTCGGTAAAGTCATTTTCAAATGGCCATTTTCTTTCGATAATAACTTGCTTTAAATCATTCTCATTACCTACTTGCCAACTAATATCAATTTGATTTGCCTTTGCAACCGTTGTTACATCACTAACACTTTTAGGTAATGGCTTACTTGAAGCCGTCACTCTCTCACCAACAAAGCCCGTTGCATCAAATATGTTTTTACTGGCTATTGCATACTCATATTCAACGCCATGTTTGATACTAGTAACGCCAACAATATTACTTTGTATTGGGCCTTCGGTGACGTTGTCTACAAAGCTTGTTTGGTTCGCATCGTCTAACAAAGCAATTGATAATAATTGCTTACTAGCGCCATTTTTTTCACGCCTGAAAATTACATAACCTTTGATGCTGTCATCATCAACCTTATTCCACGTTAGTTCAATTCTATTAGGCAAGTTAGAATTGACGATAAGGTTTTGAGGGGCAGGAATATCTTTGGTTTGCACGTTTATCACATTAGATTCAGCTAATAAGTTGCCGTTTAGCCAAGACTCAATTTTAACGCTATAACTTTTGTCGTCTTCTAAATTTTGGTTATCAATGTAACTATTTTCTGAATAATCTGTGATTTCAGATACAAAGGCTAGGCTAGATTCATCTTCACCCCTAAAGACTTTGATGGTAGCCGGTAATGCCGCATTTTCCCAAGCTAAAGAAATTTGTCTGAGCATGCCAGGTTTAGGATTTGTTAAAACAAGCGGCAACAAAATTTGCGTTGGAGGAGACTCAGTGTAAGCGCTATTTAAACCATCAACATCCACAATTTTTATTCTATAAGTCGCTTCTGCGCCTGCAATCATATCGCCATCAACATACGATTGTTGCGCGGCTAAAAACTCTTGGACCACATTGAAATTTTGGCCATCAAAACTTCGTTCAAGCACAAAATTTGCAACATCGTCTTGTGTGACGGATGCCGGTAATTGCCATGACAATGTCACTGTTTCGTCAACAAACCTAGCATTCAAATTCTCTATAGGTTCAGGTGGGAGTTTAGTTGATACTAATACCGCTTTGCTTACCGGGCCTGAAACATTAAATTGATTTATGGACGCTACAGAGTAGTAGTACTGCATACCATCATCTAAGCCAGCTTCGTCAATAAATGATGTCGCTAAGGGGTCCATTACTTCGCCAATACGAGTCAGTGTGAACTCTTGATCTTCAGTAAAGGGACCACGAAAAACGGAGTAACCTTTTACATCTGGGTCAACAACAGGTGACCAAGAGATTTTCACCGCTCTTACAAGGCCTGACTCACCTTTAACCTCTGTAGGAGGTGAAAGTGCACCTTTACTTTGGGCTGTCAATACATCAGATTTAGGTGTTTCACCATAGTCATCATAAACAGAAATGGCATACTCAAATAATTGACCCTCTTCTTGGATGTCAGTGTCTGTGAATGACGCAGTAGAAACGCTTGGTAATTCGGTGAGTAGCGTAAAATCTTCACTAGCTGGGTCTTTTCGATAGACCCTATATCCAAAACCAGCACTGGCGGGTTGCCAACCTAATTGAATTTCTCTTAACGTATCATTACTCATGAGTGAAAGAACAGGTGGTTGTGCAGGCGAATAATTAAATGGTTCTGTGACTTGGCCTTTTTCAGAAAGTGAAAACGCTCGCAAACCATAAATTACCGTTCCATTAATAGAACTGGCCTGAGCGTCTTCTATCGTTAACTTATTGAGACTCGTTTGTTGCTGACGACTATTGCTAACGTTATTTGGCAAGACATAATTACCAACCACTTGCCAGTCTGTAGTGGGTGTTCGCCGAAGTAACTCATAACCTGCAATGCTTCTAGTTACATTCGCAGCGCTTGGGAAAAATTCTACTGCAACAGAACTGACTCGCTCTATTACTTGCATAATTGTGGGTGGCTCTATAGCAGATAGCACTGTTTCCTGAACGGAAACAGTCGCAAGTGTATCACTTCTTATCTCTTCGCCATTACCATCAATCATACTCACGCGATAATAATACGTAGCGGCATCAGAACCCGGTATATCAGTAGCAGATAACTCAGACTCACTCGATAAATAGCTAAATGGACCTTCCTCAGATTCAGCACGGTAAAGGTTAAAACCTAAAAATTCTTGGCTAGGGTTGGTAAGCGTCCAACTTAATACCACACTGCCCGAGTTGTTGACGGCGGTTAATGTATCAATCCAGTCTGCATCAAGAGTATCCACCACTCTCTCGGATTCTATTTTATGTTCAGTAATAATATTGTGGATTTGCTCACCAATATAGTCAGATTGCAAAGCAATTTGAGCTTGATTAGTAAACGTAAAACTTAATTCACCGATTGCCTTTGCTTGAATGGGTGAAACAACTTCAATATTAGCCACTATTTGTTGGTTTTCTCGCCTCACTTGGCCAACAATTACATAGTTTAGGTTTAGTACAGTTGCTGCCTTTACCGCTTCGTCTGCACTAAACTTTTGAATAATATCATTCCTAGTGAGCGCTTTTTCCAATTCCCGTTGATTAATAACCATATAACCGGGTTTTTTACGCAACTCATTTCTGACGATGTAAGACACTTCTCCCTCTAAACCAACAACATCAATAGTAGCTGCAACAAATTGGAAAACACCCACAGATGATTGGTCTTGCTGACGGGCATGTGCAAATTGGTTAACAGCCAAAGTCACGCTTACTATCGCTAAAAGAATAGATAAACGTGATTTGGTCATTTTAAGATATTTCCTCAAAGAAGAAAAAAAGCGACTCATTAATATCCTATCCATGATATTTGATCATTAGTTTACGGCAACCTATGTGAATTTATTGAATAAACTCATGAGTATCTAGCAAGTTATCAATTCTAGTTCTTGCTTCGCGGCTAATAGGAGATGAAGAAACTGATTTTAGCTTTTCATTAAAGATTGAGTAGGTGTAATATTCTACCGCTTTCTCTATTTCACCGCGTCTTTCGCTGTCTTGGCCTTGATTATAATAAAAGCTTTCCAATTGTTGCAGTGGACGAAGAACATCACTTGCCATAGACTCAACCACAGCTTCAGTGAGGTTTTGCAGAATTTCGGTATCTGTTGGTATTTCCATTGCATCGAACTCTACACCCGCCTCGGATACACCTGCATTAGCGGTGTCTTCAACAGGCAGCTTTCTTTCAATTGTATCAACTCGGGTATTTTCACCAGTTAAAACATCAACAATTCTGAACGATAACTGAATAAAACCAACTTTCTTAGTTTGTGTAACTTCGTATTCAGTTTCACCATATTCTGGCACTAATATTTTTGCTTGTGGTGCATTTTTTAAATCAGATTTACTTGGTCGAGGGTTAGCAGCCTGCCAGTTCAAATAGTCGATATTATCTGAGATTCTTTCACCTGTTTGGTAGCGAATGGTTTTGGTACTTTTCGCCGTATTTTCATCGACTTTATACAGTAGTACAGAGCCCATAATTGCGTAGTCAATACCATAAACACGCCCCATTTCTTTTGCCGTACTTTCAGATACTACGCCAATTTGGCCTAACTTCATTTCTTCTAGAATAGACTTAAGATTTTCACGCTCTAAAATAGTGATGTCGTTACTTGCATTATTAAACAAACGAGAAATTAAGTTATTGGCAACAATAACACCGGCATCGTCACTGTCACTTGGACTGTTAAAATCAAAAACAGCGATAGAACGTTTGGCTCTTTTAGAAATACCATCTTCTACTTCTCTTATCTTCTCAAACAAATCAGGGTAGTTTGGCATCACATCTTGTATAGCACTTAGTAGAGACCAGGCCATGGCATACTTGCCTTTATCAACATACTGAGCCGCGGTAAAATCTGCTTTTTGAGAAAAAGCATCAACATAACTTGTAAT
Organism: Glaciecola sp. UBA1851; assembly: GCA_002338515.1. Taxonomy (GTDB): domain Bacteria; phylum Pseudomonadota; class Gammaproteobacteria; order Enterobacterales; family Alteromonadaceae; genus Glaciecola. The sequence goes on from DDIL01000057.1 coordinate 75,731, forward strand.
AAGGGCAGGCTCAGATACTTCATTGCTGATAATCGTTTCTAGCAAATCTTTTGCATGCATTAATCTGTTATCTCTAATAGCGTCAAGAAACCCTTTAACACTTGCCACGTTCAACGCTTCTTTCGCCTGAGACGCCAATAATAAACACTCGCTGTGCGTGCGGTTTAAATTTAACGCTTTGTTACAAGCATTTAAAGCGGACTCCCAGTCTTCATTAGCTGCATGGCCTTGTGCAACAGAAAAGAAGTAGGCAGGGGAATTATTCTTTTTCGCTTTTGCCAACATACCTTTCGCAATATTATTGTTCGGATTAATGGCAAGTATGTCATTTAATAGTTTTTCAGCCGCACCAAAATCATCAGCTTTAATCGCTTCATTAGCTAGTTTAAGATAAGTTTGATTGACTTCCTTTTTTATATTGCTGAGTCGTAGTGTTACGTCTTCATAATTAGTAAATTTACTATCAATTGCACTAAAACCTTTAAATGCTGTTACTAAATCACCCGCGTCGTAAGCAGATTTAGCTTTTGCATATTGCGAAGATAGCTCAGCATAAAGTTGCTCTTTAGCAGCACTTACTTTAGCGACAAGTGGAGAAGAAACAGAGTCTAATGTTGCATTATTTTGTAATGTCGCCACCAATGCCTCGGCTTGTGTGATATCGTCATTTGTAATATCGCCAGATAACAAAGCGTTGATTTTAGCAACAGACTCTTCTTGAAATTTACGCTTCAAGTTAGCTAACGCAGTTTTATACTGTTCATTTCTAGGGTTTTTCTCAACTGCTTGCACCATAAATGCTATGGCTTCTTCATATTTGTTGGCAGCGGCCAGTTGATTACTCGTATCAAATTCTTGCTTACCAGCTGAAGTAGAATTACAACCGGTTATAATTGATGCAACTGCGACAGCAATAATTAGTTTTCTCATAATTAATATCCTATTTGATGGAAAGTGTGAGCGTTGAGTTAGCAAAACTCTCCACAGTAAAACTTATATCGTCAAGCTCAGACAATTGGCTTAATTGATCATAGAGCTGTTCAGGCCAACCTGAGTAGGTAGCCGATAACAAATACGAATTGGTATTTTGGTTTTCAGTTGTTATGCCACTCAAGCCAATAACTGCTTGTTGAAGCTGGTTTTCAACCATAGACCTTTGTTGTTGATTTAGATTAGATAACTTCAATAGCACTGGGTTTTCTAATTTACTCAACCAAATAACGCGCGTCTCTAAATTCACTTTTTGAGCGATTCTTTTACTAATCTTACTTGCCATTGATGTTAAGCCTTTAGCTACATCTCCTGCTTTTTTTTCTGCATATGAAACTGATGTTATTTGCGTTTGTGTTGCGGTATTTAATAACATGCCAGCTACGCTTAGCTGCGACGTATTAATTTTTGTGCCTTGAAAGTCATTCGAGTTAACGTTTGCCGAAACATTCAGCTTTATTTCAAAACTCGCATCTAAAATAGATGAATCATCCAATACAACGAAGCCTTGCTTTGCCAGTGCTTGAGAGGTTTCAGCTTTGACTGAAAATAAAGCTGAATCAGTATATTGATTAGAGCCACCAGCTGTAATATTAAGCTTGATACGAGGCTTCTTTGACCATAAGTTATTATTGATAAGGTCTATTGCTTGCTGTGCTATTTCAGTATTATTGACATAGGCCTTAATCGTCACTTGGTAGGTACTTTCATCAAGCTTCTGTTCATTTAAGATATCGAATTTATCTAAGCGGCCCTGAGTAGTTGCATAGATTTTTTCACTGGCCAACATGAAATTTTTGGTTTCAGTTCTAGCACTAATAAAACTGCCCATTAACTGTTCAACCGCTAACCTTTTTGCGTCTTCAATCGCAGATTGGCGGGCCGCACTCAAATTACCATCTTTTATAAAGCCTAAACCCGTCGATTCTACTTGCGCAGCAGACACGGGCAATGCAATTGCCAAAACAATGAATAAAAGTACCGCGGTAAAAGAACGTATATTCACGTTGAATTCCTTTTCAGATAATTAGAAAACGGTAAGTGATTGTAAGTAATGATTATTAATAGATACAACATATTCCGAATAATATATTAAATTAACTTTGGGTTATGCTCTTTACGCAACATATAACGCTACAATATTAAATAATTGATTTTATTAGTGATAAAAAATCAATTACACAAAACCACAAATCTAAATACAAAGCTTGAGCATTGTAATACTAAGTAAATCTAAACGTTAGTCAATGAGCAATTAGAACAAAAGTAGATTTAAACGTTATTTGTATATCGATTTTGCAGGATACTTAGGTTGTATAGTGCGATAAAAAGCGTAAACCTCTCGCATGGTATCATCAAAATTTTTTTCTACTTGTAGACATGGCCCAATCACAACGATTTTTTTCTCAAAATCGAACCCAATAAGTAAAACTGGCACTTCTGCTTTTGCTGCTATCGCTAGAAAACCTGTTTTCCACGGATAAATTGCTGAACGTGTTCCTTCTGGTGCAACGGCTAATATAAATTTGTCATGTTGATTAAATTGCTCAACCACTTGACCAACTATACCGTGAGGAGAACGTCTATCAACCGGTATGCCTCCTAACCAAGTTAAAATATGCTTTACAACCGGCACAAAAATACTGTGCTTACCTAGGAATTTTATTTTAATTTTTAACGCGAATAAGACAGCTACACCCAGAAAGAAATCCCAATTTGAGGTATGAGGGGCAACCGCAATAACACATTTTGAAAGTGGAGGAAGTTCACCTTCTATTTTCCAACCTACCAGTTTTATTACGGAACACCCTATCCAAGCAGTAAATCGATTCCCTCCTTTTGGTAAACTGTTGTGAGTCATTACATTCCTTTCTCGTTACTTTTACTAACAAAATGGATTACTCAGCGATAACAATAGTGACAGAGTTGGCTGGCAATAGGAGTTGTTCACTTGGCGCAGTTATTAACATCTTTAAGCCGGCATTATTATGCCAAACCTGCCAAGTGTTAGTTTTTAATAAAGATTGTGGTGACAATAATGTATGTTCATATCGACTTGAATTAAATACTACCCACGCCATTTGATTATCGTTTTCGCTGGCATCGCCAGCTTTAAAAGCGCGTTTATATCCAAATATTTTTCTTGCATCATTCACATCGGTAAATTCAACTTGACCCTGACGCAACACCGGATTTGATTTCCTCATATCAATAAGAAATTGGTAATATTCAAATAAATCATGATTAAACCTTACGCTGTCTTCTGATTTTATTAGCGCTTTAGGATGTGACGTTTCATTTTCAAATTCTAACTCTGACCAAATAAGAGGTTTTCTATTGTGAGGGTCATCACTTCCCCACATTCCCATTTCATCACCCGCCCATATTTGTGGTGACCCAATATAAGTAAATTGATGAGCTAATAATAATTTTGCTCGTTGCATTGTTTCTTGGCTAGGCTTATTTGCGTTATAGCGAGCATTTTGCGACTCTTTTGCATTGTATTTGTATTTATTCTTATTGTTGAACGACGTTAGTAGTCTTGGACTATCATGGCTTGCTGACATATTCATCATCGATTCGTAAAAACTATCAGCGATATTTAATCGTTGTGCTGACAAGCTTTCTTCTAATTCACTGGGTAACATAGTGATTGAAGATTTTGAAAAATATTGTCTAGCAGCGCGATACCATCGATAGTTCATTACCGAATCAAAAATATCGCCCTTTAACACTGGAGCAGGATCAAATAAATCATCAGGCCATTTTTCCCACCAAATTTCACCCACTAAAAATGCTTCTGGATTGATAGATTTTACGTACGTTCTATACTCTCGCCAAAAACCAAGTGGTAGTTCTGCAGCTACATCTAAACGATAACCATCTACACCATCAGATGGGTCGCCATCTCCATTTGGGTCTAACCATCTGCGCGTAACAGCTAAAATATGAGATTTAGCCGAATCACTTTTAATATTACCTTCGAAAAGTCGAACTTGCTTGGAATGATCTTCATATACCGTTTCTTGAATTTCTGGTAAATCAAATACTCCAAACCATCCTCTATATTCAAATTCATTTTCAGCTGTAGTTAGATCATCAAACTGTTTAACCCAATACCAATCGGCAAACTCAGATTCCTGTTGGTTTTCCAATAAATCTCGCCATGCCCAATGTGTATGGCCGGTATGATTCCACGAATAATCCAATATCACTCGAATACCTTTTGATTTTGCCATTTGGAGAAATTCTAAGAACAATTTATCAGCACTGGTTAACACCCATGTACTTGGATCAGCCGGATCTTCATCTGCAATTAACTCTATATCACCGACAGGATCCGGACCAAAGTTAACATCGATATGACGCCAATGCCTTGCATCGTATTTATGCGCTGAAGGTGCATCATTTATTGGATTAAAGTAAATAGCATTAACCCCTAGCTCAGTTAAGTAATCCAGTTTATCAATTACTCCCTGAATATCTCCGCCATATCGCCTAAGTGATGTTTTCGCATCGAAACTATTAATAGGATTGTTAAGAAAATCTAGTTTTCCATGAACTTGTTTGAAGTACTCATCTTCTTTATACCAATCTTGCGTCCAAGGTGTAAGTGACCAATTTTCTGGAATATATCCCGGATAAGTACCCTTTATGTTCTCTATTTTTGGATCATTACTTTTATCGCCATTATGAAAACGCTCAACAAAAATTTGATACCAAATGACGTCACTCGCCCATTCAGGAGGACTATCAGGCGCAGGCTTTAATTCAACTTCGGGTAGCTTCTTTGAACATGACACTATTAGAAGAAGAATGACTAGCGCAACAACTAGGTAAAATAAGGAGGGGGTTTTGAATACTCGGCTCATCAATTCATTGGTCTTAACAACAAGGATGTAGAGGTTAACATACAAATAACATGAATAACGAATAATTGGACAACACTTATAAGAATGAGAAACATACACTTATTCACACTAAACCTTAGTCTATGAAGGCCGTGAATGTATTGTTAAATAAAAAATGTTCACATAATATGACTAAGTAAGTTATGTTTTCAGTTTAAAACCCCATGGTCCTTGTAGTACATGGTTTAATTACAGGTGCAGCTATGGTTGAATTTATTTTTCTTCTTTCTTGCTTAATTTTTATCTCTACCGTTTCATGGGTTAGTTATGAACTAGCTGATGTAAAACAGATTAATCGCAAAGTATCAGGCGTAATAGGTTTTCTTTTATCTTTTATACCGCCAGTTGCGCTTATATATATCGCTTTTCTTGCGTTTCGGATAGATTCAATTTCAGTAAACAAAAGCGATAATTGCTAGCGTTTAATATCCTTATAAAGGTCAAAAGCTTTTCTAAGTCTTGCGAAATAATGCGGGGAGTATTTTGTCGTTACACTCGCCTTATTGATATTTTTTTATTCCTCTATATTCTTAGTCTATACAACAATTAAAATTTAGTATCACAGTGAAACACGATCCCCTTGTTGCATGCCATCAATGTGACATGTTAATCAAAGTACCTGAGTTATCAGAAAATCAGTCTTTGTATTGTCCTGGTTGTCATAGCCATCAATTCACGCTATATAAAAATGCGCTTGTTCATTGTGTTGCCTATTCGCTTTGCGCATTAATTTTATTTGCACTAGCAAATTCATTTCCATTTTTGACATTTGAAGCACAAGGACAATCTAGGGTCATTACTGTTGCTCAAGCTGCTAACGACTTAATAGAGCAAGAGTTTTTTTTCCTCGCTAGTTTGGTTTATGCATTCGTTTTGATCTTGCCTTTACTGTATTTAGTCTGCTTGCTTAGTCTAACAATGTCACTGTTAGCCGGTATAAAGGTTCATTCACCCATATTAATAGGGCGAACTATTAGCTTTTTTTATCCATGGATAATGGCAGAGGTATTCATAGTAGGGGTGCTGGTTGCATTAATTAAGGTAATTAGCATGGCCGATATTGTGTTTGGTTTTGCATTTTGGGCCTATATTGGATTTGTAGTCTTTTTATTGCTGACGGCCAATATTGCTAGTCGCCATCAATTATGGCAATGGGTTGATGATGCAAGACACTAACATTTCAGAACAATCCACTCACGACTCTAGCTTGAATGAAAAAAATAGTGAATACTCACACTATACGGCTGCTCACCAGAATCTAGCATCTTGTAGAACATGCCACTTAGTAAGTAATATAGATTTAGTTTATTGTCCAAGATGCGAAGACCGTTTGTATTTTAGAAATCCTTATAGCTTGCAAAGAACACTCGCATTGGTTGTCACCGCAATTTTATTTTATATCCCCGCAAATATCTTTCCAATTATGACAACCACCATGCTGAGTGATGCATCCCCCAGTACTATTTTGTCTGGTGTTATTTTATTTATAGAGCACGGCTCGTATTTCGTAGCCTTTGTGATTTTTACTGCCAGCATTTTAATTCCAATCACTAAAATGATGGTTTTATTATGGCTTTGTATTACCACCTATCGCCATACCAAGCTCAGTCAAAAAGACTTAAGTCGTATCTATCAAATCACTGAGTTTATAGGTAAATGGTCAATGATAGATATATTTGTTGTGGCTATACTAGTTGCGTTGGTTCATATTACTGGCATTATGGTAATCGAGCCAGGTATGGCCTCAAGAGCATTTGCTGTAGTCGTTATATTAACTATGCTGGCCGCACAACAGTTCGACATCCGACTAATCTGGGATAAACAAAATAAACATGACTGACCCCACAAATTCTTCTCCAATTATCAAACCAAAATCGCGTTTTTCTGCGATTTGGATCCTACCTATTATTGCTAGCTTAATTGGCATCGGCATGGTTTATCATCATTGGCAAAACAAAGGTTTTGAAATAGTCGTGATATTTGATAACGCTATGGGGTTAGAAGCACAAAAGACCAAAGTAAAGTTTCGCAATGTTGATATTGGTGTGGTGAGGTCTATCAACTTTACTGAAGACGGGGAGTCGATAGAAGCGAACATAGAAATAGACAAAGATATGCAAGGCTTTTTAAGGAGCGACAGTCAATTCTGGGTAGTGCGCCCTCGTATAGGTAATGGCGGCGTGAGCGGGTTTAGCACCCTACTTTCTGGTGCATATATCACTATTGACCCGGGTAAATCAGACTATTATTCACAACGTTTTTTTGGCTTAGAAAACCCACCTATCTCATCTCCAACATCAAAAGGCATTAAATTAAAACTACATTCTGACGGAGGTAAATCCATTACTGTTGGTAACCCTATTATTTATAGAGGTTTTCAAGTGGGGGCAGTAGAGCAAGTAGAATTTGATATTGAAAATAGGCGCGTTGTGTATGAGGTATTTATTGAAGCCCCATACGACAGTTTAATTACAACTAATACCTTTTTTTGGAATTCAGGTGGCGTATCAGTCAGTGCAACAACAGAAGGCGTAACCGTCGACTTAGCATCCATAGAGTCTTTTCTAGCTGGCGGAGTACAATTTGATGTGCCTGAAGATTTAGAGCTTGGGCAACGTATTGCTGAAACACGGGAGTTTAAGCTCTATCCAACAAGAGCTAGTATTAATGATGACCGAGTTTATGAATATTTAGAGTATGTAGTGCTAGTAGAAGATTCAGTAGGGGGTTTATCAATTGGTGCACCCGTTGAATATCGGGGCATTAGAATAGGTAGAGTGCATAGGCCCTATATAGGATTTTATCAGACCCAACAAATTAATATTGATGAAACACGTATTCCGGTTGTTATACATGTTGAGCCAGCTAGATTAGCACCTAATAATGAGTATGATTTAGCTTGGTTTGACAATCAATTTAACGAGTGGATAAAAGCAGGATTAACCGCAAGCGTAGAAACGGCAAATTATCTTACAGGCTCATTGAAAGTTAGTTTAGATTTATCTGAAAATATTAGAAGCGATATTGAGTACTTTGGAAAATATACCGTCATACCTGTATCTCAAAGTGGTTTTGATAATATTATGAGCAAAACAGAGCAGTTGCTTACCAAGTTAGAACAGCTTCCTTTAGAAGACTTATTAGCGTCTACCCAAAACACAATCAATAGTGCTAATGTGACGCTTCAATCTGCTAATAATGCAGTCATTACAACGCAATCTGTTTTACAGTCAGTTGAGAGGGCTCTTGTTGAAGCTAAAACCGCATTAAAAGGGCTTCAGCCAGACTCGCAAGTTTACTACAACCTTGAAAAAAACCTTCAAGAGCTAGAACAAACACTCAATATGATGCAACCCTTCTTACAAGAAATTCGCAAAAAGCCAAACTCATTAATTTTTAGTCAACCTCCGGTACTTGATCAACAACCACAAGGGCAGAATGAATAATGAAAACAATAGTAAAGGTTCTGTCTTGTAAAAAACTGTCATGTTTATTTTTAACGCTCTCTCTTTCAGCTTGTTTGAGTACAGACCCCTTACCTGAAAGTTACTACTATTTGTTAGATGAACCTAATTACGATCAATACGTGTTTAGTTCGAGCCCTTTAAGTAGTGACCAAAAGCTAACTGTTAAAGTTAACATAGTGTCAGTTGCCGATTATCTATCACAACCAAACTTGGTAATGAAATTAGAGAATCATCAAATCAATATTGCAAATTATCACGCATGGGGAGAAGACTTGCCCTCTGGCATCCAGCGAGTATTAATTAAAGATTTAAATAAAAAGTTCAAACAAGCAACGTTTTTTGAGCGATGTACAAACTGTGCTGAGTTGAGTGTGTATATAGACCATTTCTACCCTACCAGTTCTGGTGAAGTGATATTAAGTGGAAGTTATGAAATTAAGTTAACTTCCAATCAATTTTATCGACAGGATTTCTCATTTTCTGCTACGCAGTCAGAAACAGGATACAAATACTCTGTTGCAAAAATGCGTTTATTACTAAGTCAATTAGCGGATAATATTGTTCTACAGAAATAAGCTTTCGGTCTAACTGTTTTAACTCAGTTTATAATTACAATGCTATACACGCATGCGTGTTTTATCTTTTTTATAAACATTCACTGTCGTCTCTAAGTGAGAAACTAGACGCCTGTTTAGTTTCATTGTGGGAAGTAATAATTAGTATGTTATGGCCCGTTTTTAATTCTTGCTGCCAAAAACACCTTACGTATACGTCAGGATGATCAAACGCAATAATAATTAATTGTTCGTTAATTTTCTGATTGTCAGTAAAGAGTGGCGCGAAAGTCACGGCGGCTTTAAAGCTATAACTACCATAATTATGTTGCGATAAAATGGCGGTAATTATGTCTTCTGTCTCAAGTATTTCTTGCGCACTTAATTTAGAAAATAAAAAGTCTTTTAGGGAGTTGTTAGGGGCTTTATTTATTTCATGTGGTAATGGTGCTTTAACTACTTCAGTTCCCTGCTCCGTATTACCGTACTGCCACCACCAATACATTAAGTGAAATTTGTTAATACCGTTAATATGAAACAGATACAAACAGCAAATGATAAAAATTAAGCTGCTTGTTAGTAGCCTAATTTTCATAAATTAGTCATTCAACTACCAATAACATCCGCTAATTTCAACCGACTCTGCTTGCACAGACTTAGCTCTACTGATACTAAACAACCACGCACCCAACAATAAAAATAAAACGGGTAATACGTAATATATCACTTTAATCCCTAGCGCATGCGAAGCAGTAATGGCTTCTGAAGTATCTAATGAGGATACTCCCATAAGTTTTAGGATGATGTTAATAAATAACATAAAGAAGAAAAAGTAGGATAGTTTTCTTGTTATATTTGCTTGCTTTCGTTCCTTTGTCATGAAGTATGCCTCTTTGTGCATTTTACGCACTACTATCTTAATAATTTGCCTAAAAATATAAGAGGCTAAAATGGCAATTTAGTTCAAAATTTAATCATTTTTTTACTTTAATAATTCAACTTTTTACTAACTCATTGTTTTATAATTATTAAGCAAGCTCGATAGCTTTTAAAATACTGCCAAAAGCTCTAGCACCTTGGGTCTGTATTTTTTTATCGAAGAATAATGGTCCTAGAAAAGGAATTTTTATGTAGCCTTTGCTTTGCCAATGGACATGGGTTTTACCTTCTTTTTCGGTCAAGCGTATTTCTCCCATTTCATGATTGTATGGCAAAGGTTTAGAATAAACGATTTTGTATGCCATAAAATAAGGCGGTTCAAAGCCTACAATTTCCTCATGCAGTGTACCTGCCGCAGATACAATTTCTCTTATCGCACCCAAACCATTCTCATTATCTAATCCTTTTTTAATTAATGATGAATCGTCTATTCCTTTAAATTTTGAATAACTTGCATGATCGCTGATTTTCGAAAATACATCTTGTATTGGCTTATCTATTAATCTTTCAACTGATATAGAAAACAAAGTCACTCCTTATTTGATTCTATATAACAATGATTTCGCAAGAATTCACTATTATAAAAAGCACATTCAGTTATTACACTTATAACTAAATAAGGGACTAAAAATAACGCATAAGACACGAATAAAAATTAGATATAAACATTATTGGTAAATTGGTATAGTCAAAACTCATGGCGGTACTTGCGTTAACTGTTGGAAGATTCAAAATCGCACATTAAGCTATATGGTAGAGAGATTTGAAAGACGCTGTAAACTCATCCATGAGCGCTCCACAAATTCATCCATGAATTTGAGGCTTTCAAATCTCTCTACCATATAACTTACTGGACAATAATGTGCAATTAATCAACAGTTAACGCAAGTACCGCCAAATTTATACACTTGGGATGGGAATATCATGCATACAAATAGCTTAGAATCGCGTCGAAATTTCATTAGAAATTTAGCCATAGGGACAAGCTTAGCGTTTTTGCCAGCTTCAAGTATTATGGCATCATCAAGCCTTATTGCGCCTTTCAACTTTAGAAAAGGCGCAGCGCTATTGCCCTTACACTACAATGAAAATTCATTAGGTATGTCAAATAATGCACTTAGCGCAGCTAAAGAAGCCATCACTTTGTATGGGAATAGATATGCTGATGGCGCCGTAGATGAATTAAAGCAATTAATTGCTAGCTATAATCAAATACCGCCTGAGCAACTGATTCTTGGAAATGGTTCTACCGAAGTGCTTGGAGCTGTTGTTACTTATGCAGCATCAATGAATGCAACTTTATTAGAGCCTAGCCCTACCTTTGGTGATGTTAGAAGCCGGGCAAAAGCTCGCAATGTGAAAGTTGTGCAGGTTGAATTAGGCGATAATTTTGAAACCAATATTGAACAATTAAAACAACGGGCTGATAAATTGAAGGGGCCAATTCTTGTTAACCTTTGTAACCCTAATAATCCCACCGGCACAATTGTTGATAAAAAATTATTGAGTAATTGGATTACTAACGCGCCAAGTAATCATATATTTTTGGTTGATGAAGCCTATCATGAATATGCCACCAGCAATCCAAATTACAGCTCTGCTTTGCCCTTAATAAAAAATGGCAAAGAAAACCTAATTGTTACTCGCACCTTCTCAAAAATTTTTGGTATGGCTGGCATGCGCGTAGGCTATGGTATAGCCGCGCCTAAAACCGCTAAAAAACTCGATAGTTTGTCTGCAAGCTTTAATTTATCAGCTGCCGGAATTGCGGCTGCTAAAGCGTCATTGCTCGACAAGGAGTTTTTCAATAAAAGCCTTAACGCCAATGAACGAGCAAAAGCATTGCTTACTAATACACTTGACGAACTATCGCTCAGATACATACCAAGTAATACCAATTTTGTTCTTCACAGAATTAATTCAGACTTGAACTCTTATACCCAGCGAATGTTAGCAAATAATATAAAAGTGGGTAGACGAATGACCAAAGACGATGGATGGAATAGAATTTCGATTGGTACCCCTTCGCAAATGGAAGCATTTACCAAAACGTTAAAAAGCTTTAGAGAGAAAGGCTGGGTTTAAGGTAGGTACCCAAGTTGAGGCTAATTTAGTACAACGTAGACTGATAATATATTTTATAAACAATAATATAGATTAAGGACCACTCTCATGCGCCGCTTTAAGTTTACATTAACCCTTACTGGGTTTGTCGCATCAATAATGATTTTTACAACATTACTGATAGGTTGTGGTTCTGAATCAACGACCCAAGCAACAGAGCAAAGCGAGTTAAATAATTTAAGCGCGAGTCAAAGCAAAGAGATAGATAAGCTTTTCGCTAATTACGATGACATTAATGCACCTGGGGCGGCCATAGCAGTATTAAAAGATGGTGAAATTGTATTCAAAAAAGGATATGGCAGCGCAAATTTAGAATACGATATTCCAGTTACGTCATCTACTGTTTTTCATGTTGCATCTGTATCAAAGCAATTTACTGTTTTTGCCATTCTATTATTAGCAGAAGAGGGAAAATTAAGCTTTGATGACGACATTCGCACATACGTCCCGGAGGTTCCAGACTTTGGCGAAACCATTACGTTACGACATTTGGCGTCGCACACTAGTGGACTAAGAGACCAATGGAACTTACTTGTAATGGCAGGATGGCGTTTTGATGACGTAATTACCACTGAACATGTTTTAAAACTTGTTGCCAACCAAAAAGAGCTTAACTTTTCGCCAGGCGAAGAATATTTATATAGCAATACAGGTTTTACTTTAATGGCAGAAGTTGTGGCGCGCGTGTCAGGGCAATCTTTTGCAGAATTTACACAAGAAAACATGTTTACCCCACTCAATATGTCTAATACACTTTTTTATGATGATCACCAACGCATCGTAAAAAACCGTGCATATTCATACTCCAATACCGACAACGGCTTTCAAAAAAGCGTGTTGAGTTATGCCAATGCCGGCGCAACCAGTTTATTTACCACGGTAGAAGATATTAGTTTATGGGCACAAAACTTTGCTGAACCTAAAGTGGGAACAAAAGCCATCATTGAGCAAATGAATACACTTGCTAGGTTAAATAACGGCGATACTTTTGGAGGAGCCTATGGGCAGTTTATTAGCCAGCACAAAGGTATTGAATATATTCAACACGGAGGTGCTGATGCGGGCTATAGAACATTTTTCGCTCGTTTCCCCGAACATAATTTGGCTGTATCGGTATTTAATAATGCGTCAAACGCTAATCCACGTGCCTTAGCCCTTGATGTGGCAGATATATTTCTTAAAGATCAAATAAATACTGCGTCCAATAGCGATACAACCGCTTCTAACATTACTCCTGATCAATTTATCGAACTTGATGAATCCTCATTGCGTGTATTTGAAGGGCATTATTGGAATGAAGAGGAATTTTATTCACGTGAAATGTATATCAACGAATCTGGCGTTCTGATGTATTCAAGAGGACCAGGAAATGAAAGTGAATTAGCTCCAATTAGCAAAAATACTTTTAAGATGCTTAATATTGACGTTGATTTATTCGTTACCTTTGAACAAAGGGAAAATGAAAAGGTGATGCTTGTTACGATAGAAGAAGACGATCCTATTATTTCGGTTGGCTATGTTCCTCTAGACGCCACCGAACAAGCTTTAGAAGAATATGCAGGCAAATATTACAGCGAAGAGTTAAGCACCTACTATCATTTAATCCCTTCAGAAACTGGTTTAATCGTTAGTCACTATCGTCACTCTGATCAAATAATTACACCTATAAAAGATGATGCATTCACTTCCGACATGTGGGTCTTAAATAAAATTGTTTTTGAACGGGATAATGAACAGGCAATTAGTGGATTTAGGGTTACGAATGGCAGGGTTCGAGACCTACTTTTTGAAAAGCTATAATTGAAGTTTAATTCAAAGTCTTTCCAAGCTCGCGATACTATAACTCATTAGTTTGTGAATAATCGCAAGCTACCCAGTTGCGGGTGTGTTCTGTAATACAACTTTAAAATATCCCAAGTCACTCCCACGAAAGTGGGGGCCTCCAACAACACAAGAAATGTTCAAACAATAATATGATTCACTCAGCCTTTAATAGAGAAGAGTAAGAATAAGGCTAGTCACCACCCACGCCGCAATAAAGAACTGTTTACTATATTTGGCGGCTGCTATTAACGCCAAAATAGTGATGACACAATACATTAGCTCATATCTACCAGATACACCAATGAACAAGCATAAAACTAAGAC
>DDIL01000165.1 GCA_002338515.1 Glaciecola sp. UBA1851
AACCTCTATTTAACGTATTTCTTGTCCAAGACACTGAGCCGGTATAACTGCTATAGGTAATTGGTGCATCGGGGTCATTCGGATCGGCAAATTTGTCATAGAATCGAGCGGTTTATTCATAACTAGTATTATCGTCGCCTAGTTCTACATTTGAATAAGTTAAGCCAAAGCTTATGCGGTTCACTTCATTAATTGGGTACCCAATATTCGCACCAATTGACCAGCGTTTACTACTATATTGGATTAAGCCAAAATCGCCGCCATCAAATTCACTGTAACCAATACTCCCGCCTAAACTAATTCCATCTATTGTGAAATATGGGTCTAGGTAGGTTAATTGTGCACTTTGTTGATAAGAAACAGTAGATAAGTTCACGCCCACTCGTTTACCTGTACCTAACCAGTTATCTTGTTGTACGCCAACTTGTAGACTTAATTTAGTTGCATCACCATAGCCAACACCTGCATTAAAGGAGCCTGAAGGTTGTTCTTTTACATTAAACTCAACATCTACTTTGTCATCTTCACCTGGCAAGCGAATTGTTTCATAATCCACTTCTTCCATGTAAGTTAATCGAGATAACTGTGACTTTGATGTATCTAACGCTTGATTGGTTAGCCAACTACCTTCCATTTGCACCACATTTTGTCTAAGCACTTGATCAGACGTCATGTTGTTGCCATTAAAAATTATTCGACGAACATATATACGCTTGCCTGGGTCAACATTTAATGTCAGTTTTACTGTTTTGTCATCTTCGTTTATATCAGGAATAGTGGTAACAGTAGGATAAGCATATCCAAATCGCCCAAGGTAATTTGCAATAAACTCTTCAGTGTAAGTTACTTCTGCTTGGTTATATAAATCGCCTGTTCTTAAGGGTAATATTGATTGAATGAAGGTTTCAAACCCTAATACATCACCCGCTAATTCTACCTCGGAAATATTGTATTGCTCGCCTTCACTTACGTTCATTGTTACGTAAATACCATCTTTTTCTGGCGTCATCGATACTTGTGTGGAATCAATTCTAAACTGTAAATACCCACGATCTTTATAATAACTTTCTATTGTTTCTCTATCACCAGAAAGCGTTTGTTGCTGATAACGTGTTTCTGCAAAAAAGTTCCACCAAGGAGTATTGAATTGCAATTCCATTTGGTCGAACAGCTCTTCATCCTCAAATATTTCATTACCAACAATATTAATTTGTTTTATTTTAGCCGCATCGCCTTCTTCGAATAGTATTTTCAAATCGACTCTATTACGTGGCAATGGGGTAATAATTGCAGATACATCTGCATTATATTTACCAATACTATAGAAAAAGTCTTTTAAACCATTTTCTATTGAAGTAATCACTGTTTTATCAAGTGGTTCGCCCACTCTAATATTTGACCCATCCAAGCTTTCTTGTAATTGCTCGTCTTTAATATCATCATTTCCATCAAACACAATATTACTGATTGTGGGACGCTCTGACACATTCACAACGAGCACATTCCCTTCTCTGTAAATTTCAACACTCTCAAAGTGAGTTGAAGAATATAAAGACCGAATTAGTTGTGCGACTCGAAAAGAGTTAAGCGCATCGCCACGCTGCACGGGTAAATATGTTAGGGCTGCGCCTAGTGCAACACGTTGCAGGCCTTCTACACGAATATCTTCTACTACAAATTCATTTGATGATTGAGACATCGAGTATGACGAACTTGCGAGCAAAATTGCCGCTATTATTAGCTTTTTAGACTTCATCAACTATAAAAATTCCAAGGTATTGCTTGCCAAACATATTTAAATGCTTGTTCACGGGTAAATTTATTTTAAAGCTTACTGAGCTTGCACTTATCGTGCTTGCCGATAACCTAAGTACACTCTGTTACTTGGCGTAAACTCATTTCACGCACACCTCAATTTAGGTATGACGCACAATGTCATTAAATATTGCTGTAGCCATTACAGCGAATAAAATCACGCCACCTACTTTAAAGCCTATGTCTTGAACTGCTTCAGACACAGGTTTGCCAGTAATCCATTCTATTGTGAAGTAGAATAAATGACCGCCATCAAGTATCGGTAATGGCAAAAGATTAATAATACCAAGATTTACGCTAATAATCGCCAAAAATCCTAGAAAAGGTACTAATCCGTAACTTGCATTCGCGCCAGCGCCCTGCGCTATAGAAATTGGACCGCTTAAGCTTTTAACTGACAAATCGCCAGTGACCAATTTCCCTAACATTTCCAAAGTAACCGTCATTAACCGCCAAGTACTTTCCACGCCATTAGTAAACGCCTCAATAGGCCCTAACTTAGTTTCAACAATGTACTCTTGTGGCCATGCTTCTCTGAATGGGCTAACGCCTAAATATCCTTTATTTTCGTCCTGAGGATTTTTACCTAACTGCACTGGCACCTCAAGGACCTGACCTTCTCGCATTACCTCAACTATCAGGTTTTGGTTGGGTCTAGGCTCCAAATACTCGACTATTTGTCCCCAATTACTCATTGGAGTTCCATCTATTTTTAATATTTCATCATTTACTTGAAATCCAGCAAGACCAGCCGGCGCTTCAGAATCAACTAAGCCAAGTGTTGTAGTAAGTTCTGGAGAAAATGGAGAAAAGCCTAAATCTGCAAATAAATCAGTAGAGTCAGGATTTAATTTCCAACCATTTAAATCTAATTGTTTTTCAATAGTCACACCATTTGGGCTTTTAACCGTAATTGGCATGGTAGTGTCGCCACTGAAACTCACCATTTCAATACTCACTTCTTGCCAATCGCCTACTTCTCTATTTCCAACTTTTAATATTTCATCACCCACGGTTAATTCAGACTGGCTTGCAATAGAGTTGCTATACACTTCGCCCACAATAGTTTTAGATGTTTCTGACCCAATCATTCCCACAGCCATTAGTGCAAACACAGCAAAGATGAAATTAACAATTGGTCCAGCTGCGACAATAGCCATTCGTTGACCCACTGGCTTTTGATCAAACGCAACATCTAAATCTTGAGTAGATACTTGATCTACTCTTCCATCAAGCATGCGAACATAGCCACCCATAGGAATCCCGGCGATAATAAATTCCATTCCTGATGACGTCGTTTTTTTATATAAAGGCTTACCAAAACCAATCGAAAATTTAAGGATTTTTACCTTACATAGCTTTGCAACATAATAGTGCCCCCACTCATGCACCGCTACGAGTATAGACAGAGCAAGTACAAAGGACGCAATGTTCCACAAAATAGGTAACATTAATAATCTCTCTTAATTAGCATAAATTTTGAATAACGGCATTGGCTATGTCTCGGCTATGTTTGTCGTGCGCCAAAATACCTTCTAATGAACTTAAATTCTGAATAGGCATTTTATCCAACACCTCATTATTGACATGGTTTATTTGTAAAAAATTTATTTTATTTTGTAAAAACGCCTCTACAGCTTGTTCATTTGCAGCGTTTAATGCAGTAGTAGCCGACTGACCGTCCCTACTTGCTTGCATCGCAAGATACAAGTTAGGAAACCTTTCTGAACAAGGCTCTTCAAAGCTAAAGTTGTGTAATGCAGAAAAATCTAATGGCTGCACCCCAGATGTCATTCTTTCAGGGTAAGACAAACCATGGGCTATAGGTGTGCGCATATCAGGGTTACCCATTTGAGCTAAAACCGAACCATCCACATATTGCACCATGGAGTGAATAGTGCTTTGCGGATGAATAACTACTTTAATATCGTCTTCGTTCAACCCAAACAGCCATTTCGCTTCTATAAACTCTAAGCCTTTATTCATCATAGAGGCTGAATCTATTGAAATCTTTTGTCCCATTGACCAGTTTGGATGGGCACATGCTTGCGCAGGTGTTACTGAAGCAAATTCATTTAAAGGTAAGGTTCTAAACGGACCCCCACTTGCGGTTAATAACAAATGAGAAATACCGCTACTTGCCTTATCGGCATAAGTAAAATCGTGTGGTAAGCACTGAAATATTGCATTATGTTCGCTGTCGATTGGGATAAGCACTGCGCCATGCTCAGAGACTGCATTAATAAAAAGCTCACCCGACATTACCAATGATTCTTTATTTGCAAGAAGTACTCTTTTGCCCGACTTAACTGCCGCTAAGGTGGGCATTAAACCAGCAGCGCCAACAATTGCTGACATAACCGTTGTTACATCTTCATGAGATGCGATATCACACAAGGCCTGTTTACCGAACAAAATTTCAGTACTATTGGCTTGACTGTTTAATAACTCTTTCAAAGCTTTTGCAGCGCGCTCGGTTGGCACGACAGCAAAAGATGGTTGGAATTGAATGATCTGTTCAGCCAACTTAGAAATCTGAGCATTTCCAGTTAAAGCAAATACATTAAATTTGTCAGTATGATTAGCAACAACGTTTAGCGTATTACAACCAATAGACCCTGTAGCGCCTAAAATACATAGGTTTTGCGTTACTTGCATGTTAATTAAGCCATCCAAGTCACGTAACAGAAAGCAAATACAGGGAAAGCTGCTGTTAAACTATCTATTCTATCCATTACGCCGCCATGACCGGGTAAAATTTTTCCGCTGTCTTTTATACCAGCGCATCGTTTAAACATACTTTCATTTAAGTCACCTAACGCTGATACCGCCACAGTAATGCCACCAATAACCAGATGTAAGCCTATTAGTGATGGTTCAACCTGATAATGCAGTGCCGCAAACGCAATGATTGCAAATGAAGCCATTACGCCGCCAAACAACCCTTCTAATGTTTTCCCTGGTGAAACATTAGGACGTAATTTGTGTTTTCCAAATTTAACGCCAACAAAAAATGCGCCTATATCTGCAGCCCATACAATGCCTAGCACATAAAACAATAACGAAGCGCCATAGAAAGGGTCAACATCGTAAAGACTAGTTCGTAAACTGACAATAGCGACCCATGTAGGAATGAGTGTGAGTACGCCAAAAGCAGCCCGAATACTACGACTATTCTTCCAAACATTACTGTATTTTGGGTAAGCAATTATCATAAACAACGATAGTAACCACCAAAATGCAGCTATGTCTAAAATTATGCGGTAGATGGAATTTAGCTCACCTTGAACCCAAATACTTTCTGCATCCACACTAAAAATTAATAGTGCACATAACAAGCCAATAAACAGTGTAAACCAGCCCTTAAATACTCTAGCAGTAATACCAGACATATTGGCCCATTCATAAGCACCTAGTAAAATAACGCCTGCAACTACATATTTAAAACCTTCTATTGGCAAAAATAGTATGGCCGTTAAAGCGGCTGGAGCCAAAATAACAGCTGTTATAATGCGCTGTTTTAACATGGTTCGGATCCTTTTTTGTCTAGCGTCATTATTTGCGAACCGGTTAAGCCGAAACGGCGTTGGCGACTTGCAAAATCAGCTACAGCTACAGCAAAGATACTCTCATTAAAATCCG
Organism: Glaciecola sp. UBA1851; assembly: GCA_002338515.1. Taxonomy (GTDB): domain Bacteria; phylum Pseudomonadota; class Gammaproteobacteria; order Enterobacterales; family Alteromonadaceae; genus Glaciecola. The sequence goes on from DDIL01000165.1 coordinate 5,458, forward strand.
GCCATAAGGTATCAGTAAAATAGAACTCAGCATAGGCGCACTGCCACAATAAGAAGTTACTGACTCGGTGGTCACCACCAGTTCGAATTAGCAAGTCTAATTCAGGTAAACCTGATGTACTGACATAATTATTAAATAAAGCTTCATCAATTTGCTCAGGCAATAATGCATTATTTTTGACTTGATTAGCAATTTGCTTAGTTGCGTTAATTATGTCCCATCGCCCACCGTAGTTTGCGGCAATGTTCAATGTTAATGCCGTATTATTTTCAGTTTTCTGCTCAGCTTTTTTAATTTTTTCTTGCAGTTTTTTATCTAAAGCAGAGGTATCGCCTATCACTTTTAATTTAATGTTGTTTTGATCTAACTTTTTCACTTCTGATTTCAAAACCAAAGAAAAAAGTTGCATCAATACGCTTACTTCTTCTTTTGGTCGCTGCCAATTTTCACTACTAAAAGCAAATAGCGTTAAAGAAGAAATACCAACTTCTCTGGCATAACGAACCGATGCTCGCACGGCTTCAACGCCTGATTTGTGACCAAACGTCCGTAACTTACCTTTTTGCTGAGCCCAACGACCGTTGCCATCCATAATAATGGCAACATGTTTAGGGATTGTTTGGTAAGTTTCAAGTGATGCATCTGCACTAGCTTGATTTCCAGATAAATTCAAAGACTAAACTTCCATCAATTCTTTTTCTTTATCAGCCAGTATGGCATCCATCGCTTTAATAAATTTATTAGTTAACGTTTGTACATTTTCTTCACCCGCACGGGCTTCATCTTCACTGATATCTTTTTCTTTTAGCAACTCTTTAATATCGCCATTTGCATCTCGGCGAACATTACGCACAGATACTCGGCCAAGCTCCACTTCATTTCGAACTACTTTAATAAGGTCTTTACGACGTTCTTCTGTTAGCGGTGGTAAAGGGATCCGAATAGCCGCACCTGCACTCATTGGGTTCAAACCAAGGTCAGACTGCATAATTGCTTTTTCAACCGCTTGAATGGCACTCTTATCAAATACCGAAAGAGCGAGTGTTCGACTATCTTCAGCTACTATATTAGCAAGCTGTTTTAGAGGAGTATCGGCACCATAATATGACACCATTATGCTATCGAGCAGGCTGGGATGGGCGCGACCTGTTCTAATTTTAGCTAATTGATTTTTCAATGCAGCTACGCTTTTTTCCATACGTTCTTCTGCGTCTAATTCTATTTCATCAATCATATAGATAACCTATTTTATTCTTTGACTTACTTTAAGGTTCAGTGTTTTAGCTCAACTAAATTTATGAGCTAATTATTCGTATTAATCAATATATACGATATTTTGACTATTGCTCTTTGCCGCTTTTTATTAACGTAGTGCTGGCATTGTGACTAATAAGCGTCCCTTCATTCTCGCCCAAAACGACTCGTTTTAAACAACCAGGCTTGTTCATATTGAACACTCTTATTGGAATACTATGGTCTCTAGCTAGCGTAAATGCAGCAAGGTCCATTACCTTCAATTCTTTATCCAACACTTCATTATACGACAAATGTTCGTATAAAACCGCATCTGGATTTTTTTCAGGGTCAGAGTCATATACGCCATCTACCTTTGTTGCTTTAAGCACACAATCTGCTTCAATTTCAATGCCACGTAAACAAGCTGCAGAATCGGTAGTGAAAAATGGATTACCTGTTCCTGCTGAAAAAATAACAACCTTGCCTGTTTTTAACATACTTATTGCGTCTGCCCAGTTGTAGGAGTCGCACACACCATTTAGTGGAATAGCTGACATCAACCTAGCATTAACAAATGCTCTATGGAGGGCGTCGCGCATGGCTAAGCCATTCATAACAGTAGCAAGCATACCCATATGGTCGCCAACTACTCTATTCATACCGGCTTGAGCCAGGCCCTCGCCTCTGAGGAAATTACCTCCACCAATCACTAGGCCTACTTCAATACCTAGTTCAACTAATTCTTTTATTTCTTGCGCCATTCTTTCTAACACTTTGGAGTCAATTCCAAAGTTTTCGTCGCCCATTAAGGCTTCACCACTTAACTTAAGTAATAATCGACGATAGGCGGGTTTTGGGCTAACACTCATGCGTGGAAATTCCTTTAGTTATAAAAAAGCACCTCAATTGAGGTGCTTATAAGTGTATATTAACTGGCGTTTATACAAAAGTCTGAAATGCAGAAAAGCCAGAACAATATCATTACTTTTTAGCCGCTTCCATTTGTGCAGCAACTTCTGCAGCAAAGTCTTCAGTTTTCTTCTCAATCCCTTCGCCCACTTCAAAGCGAACAAAGTTAACTACATCAGCGCCTTTAGATTTCAATAAATCACCAACAGCTGTTTTTGGCTCTTTAATGAACGGCTGACCAGTTAAACTGATTTCGCCAGTGAATTTCTTCATACGGCCAGAAACCATTTTTTCAGCGATTTCAGCAGGTTTGCCTTCTTTCATGGCAATTTCTACTTGAATTTCTTTCTCTTTTTCAACTACTTCAGCTGGTACGTCAGTTGGCTTAACAAACTGAGGGTTAGCTGCTGCAACGTGCATAGCAATGTCTTTAGCTAGCTCTTCGTCACCGCCTGTAAGTATAGCGATAACGCCAATACGGCCGCCATGAACATAAGCGCCTAAGTTATCGCCTTCAACATTAATGACGCGACGAGGAGAAATATTTTCGCCAATTTTAGCCACTAGGTTGTCACGAGCAGTTGAAATGGCTACACCATCAACTTCGGCTGCATTTAACGCATCCATGTCGTTGATAGTATTTGCTGCTGCAACGTCAATTATTTTGTTACCAAACGCTAAAAAGCCTTCGTCACGCGCAACAAAGTCAGTTTCACAGTTAAGCTCAAGCATCGTTGCTTTATTGCCTGCTACTTTAGTTAGAATCACGCCTTCTGCTGCAATTCTACCTGCTTTTTTAGCCGCTTTCGCTTGGCCAGATTTACGCATGTTTTCTATAGCTTGTTCAACATCACCGTTAGTTTCAACTAACGCTTTTTTGCAATCTAGCATGCCCGCGCCTGTGCGCTCTCGTAATTCTTTTACCAGTGCCGCTGTCACTGCCATGGTCTTATCCTCAAAATTGTTATTAAATTTAAAAAAGGAGACATACGTCTCCTTTGTTTGAATATGTGTATTAAGCTTATTCGCCGTCTACTACAAACTCGTCACTAGCAACTGGTGCGTCTTGATTACGACCTTCCATAATTGAGCTAGCCGCTGCATTTGTATACAACTGAATAGCTCTTATTGCATCATCGTTACCAGGAATGATGTAATCAACACCATCTGGGTTAGAGTTAGTATCAACCACTGCAACTACAGGAATACCTAAGTTACGTGCTTCTGTGATAGCAATATGCTCGTGATCAGCATCAATTACAAAGATAACGTCTGGAAGACCGCCCATGTCTTTGATACCACCTAAGCTGTTTTCTAGCTTAGTCATTTCACGTTGAAGAAGTAACACTTCTTTTTTCGTTAATTTGTCGAAAGTACCATCTGCGCTTTGACTTTCTAGCTCTTTAAGACGGTTGATTGACTGGCGCACTGTTTTCCAGTTAGTAAGCATTCCGCCTAACCAACGTTTGTTTACGTAGTACTGACCACATTTTTGCGCTGCTTCTTTTACTGCTTCGCCAGCTGCTCTTTTCGTTCCAACAAAAAGAATTTTACCTTTCTTGCTAGATACGTTGTTTAAGAAGCTAAGTGCGTCATTAAAAAGAGGAACAGTTTTTTCAAGATTGATGATATGAACTTTGTTACGTGCACCAAAAATGAATTGAGCCATTTTAGGGTTCCAGTAACGAGTTTGGTGTCCAAAGTGAACACCCGCGTGTAGCATGTCACGCATTGATACGTTTGCCATTATTATTTCCTAATTGTAGGGGTTATGCCTCCACATTTCCCTAATCCCGATCCGCTTTCGCGAACACCCCGGAGCCAGTGTCGAAATGTGTGTGAATTTTTAATATCCACTGCTTGAACAGGCTATTATTATTACCAATTCAAAAACAGCGCGCGCTTTATATCATTTAAAGCCCGTCATAGCAAGTCTTTGTGGTGTTTTTATGGATTATTTCCAGTTATCCGAATGGGCGCCGTTTTTACCAAACAAGCCATCCCATAAGCCTTGTAGCATATACTTTGTTCTGGCCATTCTGTGCTCTTGCAATAGGCTATTGGCAAAAAAACGAATAGGCAGTACACATATGTTCCTAGCTTTCCAATAATTCGGCACGTAGCCTCTACGGATAAGTAGTAGTATGTTTCTAAATTGATAGTAAAGGCGAATGGGGGAGCCAACTTTATAGGTTACGCCTGCAAATTTTTTCCTAGCATCACCTAACCTATGCACCATTTCAACATTTTCAGCTATGGCAACCATGTAGTCTTTAGTTTTCGCTCGCCAACACCATTCGTGATCAACCCCGTCAATAAAAAGGTTTTCATCTTTGAAGCCAACTAATTCGAGTTTTGAGGTATCTATCATCATGCCTGATGAAATAATTTGAGTGACGCAAACTAACTCGTCATATTTAGCAATTTCTCGCTGTACTCTTGGTTTAACTGAACGTTCTGAGAATGAACAAATAATTCGCGGGCCAATTGCCACTAATGGCCGTTCTTCAAGTTTTGATGCAACTAACAGTGACGATAGCCTAAATACTTGATCATCAGCAATACTGCTATCTTGATCAAGTAACATCACGTACTCACAACCGTTTGATATGAGTTCTTTTAAACCCAAGTTGTGCGCAGATGCAATACCAACATTTTCAGGATAATGATGATAGAAAACTTTATCACTTACGTGTTCGATGATATTTTTTGTGGGAGAGTTATCGATAATAGTTAAAAAATCAACCTGATTAATAGTTGATTCTATTAGAAGATTTACTTTATGTAGTTCTGGTTTGTATAGTACTACAGTTGCCCCAATCAACTAATTCCTCACTTATTCAATAAATATCTATCAAGCTTATATGCTAGTTTTATCAATTTTGCAGGCATTAATCGTAACACAATAACCCCGTTGGCATATATTAAATTGCCAACTGAATATGCGTTCAAATGCTTCATTGCATAAAACCTTGCTTTATATTCATTGAGGGACTTGGAGAAACCGCGTCTTTTATAGAAGTCGTTTACTCGGCGGAATTTTAGTAATGTTTCAGGCAAGTTAGCTAACTTTAACCCTCCTTCACAAAAATCTATCCATAAGAAATAGTCTTGCGTGTTGCGCAACTCTTCTCTATATCTAAAGCCATGTTCAAAAGCAGACATTCT
>DDIL01000083.1 GCA_002338515.1 Glaciecola sp. UBA1851
GAAGCTGCAAATTGTAATGCAGAGCGCGTTACTTTAGTTGGGTCAAGAATACCCATTTCTATCATATCGCCATAAGTGTCATTACCAGCATTATAACCATAGTTACCTGTACCGTTTTTAACCGCGTTAGTCACAACCGAGGCTTCTGCGCCTGCGTTTGATGCGATTTGACGTAGTGGCGCTTCCATTGCGCGTAGCGCAAGTTTAATACCTAAGGTTTGCTCTTCGTTGTCGCCAGTTAAATCTGCAAGAGTAGCAGCAACACGAACTAGCGCAACACCACCACCAGGCACAACACCTTCTTCTACGGCTGCACGAGTTGCGTGTAATGCGTCTTCAACGCGCGCTTTCTTCTCTTTCATTTCAACTTCGGTCGCTGCACCTACTTTTATTACTGCAACACCGCCAGCTAATTTAGCTAAACGCTCTTGAAGCTTTTCTTTGTCGTAGTCTGAAGATGACTCTTCAACTTGTGCACGAATTTGGTTACAACGGCCTTCAATTGCTTCTTGCTCACCAGCACCATCAACAACGGTTGTGTTGTCTTTAGAGATAACGATACGCTTAGCTGTACCCAAATCTTCAAGTGTTACTTTTTCAAGCTCTAAACCAATTTCTTCAGAAATAACTGTACCACCAGTTAGTGTAGCGATGTCTTGAAGCATAGCTTTACGACGGTCACCAAAGCCAGGTGCTTTTACAGCAGCTACTTTAACAATGCCGCGCATGTTGTTCACCACTAATGTCGCTAGTGCTTCACCTTCAACGTCTTCTGCAATAATTAGAAGAGGCTTAGAAGACTTCGCAACTGCTTCTAGTGTAGGTAGCAATTCGCGGATGTTAGAAACTTTTTTGTCAACCAAAAGAATATACGGGCTTTCTAACTCTACTGTTCCGTTTTCTTGGCTATTGATGAAGTAAGGAGATAAGTAACCACGGTCAAACTGCATACCTTCAACAACGTCAAGTTCATTTTGAAGCGCTTGACCTTCTTCTACAGTAATAACGCCTTCTTTACCTACTTTTTCCATTGCTTCAGCAATGATTTCGCCTACTACTGTGTCAGAGTTAGCTGAAATAGTACCAACTTGCGCTATTGACTTGCTATCAGCACAGTCTGTAGATAAACCTTTCAAGCCTTCTACCGCAGCCGTTACCGCTTTATCGATTCCGCGCTTAAGATCCATTGGATTCATGCCGGCCGCAACTGATTTCAAACCTTCAGTTACAATCGCTTGTGCTAATACCGTAGCAGTTGTTGTGCCGTCACCCGCTTCATCGTTAGCTTTAGACGCCACTTCTTTTACCATTTGTGCGCCCATATTTTCAAACTTGTCTTCAAGTTCAATTTCTTTCGCTACCGATACACCGTCTTTAGTGATGGTAGGTGCGCCGAATGATTTGTCTAAAACAACATTACGACCTTTAGGGCCCAAGGTTACTTTAACTGCATTTGCTAAAACGTTTACGCCTTTTAGCATTCTTGTGCGAGCGTCGTCGCCAAAATAGACTTCTTTAGATGCCATTGTTATTTTCCTCTAAACTTTTTAAAACCAATTGGTTAAGTTACTTAATTGCGAATTATTCAACAATTGCTAGGATATCGTTTTCACTAAGAATTAAGACTTCTTCGCCGTCTAATTTCTCAGTTTTTACGCCATAACCTTCACTGAAAATTACGCTGTCACCAACCTTAACGTCTAGTGGTTGGACATCACCGTTATCTAATATGCGGCCTTTGCCGACAGCTACTACTGAACCACGAGTGGATTTTTCCGCCGCTGAACCAGTTAACACGATGCCACCAGCTGACTTGCTTTCTATTTCTTCGCGCTTGATGATGACGCGGTCATGTAAAGGACGAATTGCCATTTTCAAATCTCCTGAAAATTAAAATAAACATATTGTGTTTAGTTTTGTAATTTGAATGTTATTTGATAAATCAACACTCAAAACTTTGGGCATGCACGACGACTAAAATCATGCATGCAATGATTGCTTAATATCGTTGCTGAAAGGTAATTGGGGGTGACAAAAATAATCTCAAGGGTTCAATTGAAAAAAAATTTAATTCAACCTGTCTTTTGAATCAGTGTCTGATTTATCGGTGTATTCCGCATCAATAATATCGTCATTGTTTGGAGTATGATTTTGGCTATTTGTATCATTAAAACCAGAGCCTTGATCGAAAGGTTGTTGACCAAAATGTGAATGCGTAAAATGAACATTACCCATCTTTTTACTAATAATAGCTTTTACAACAAAATTAGCGATTGGTCCCCTGCTAAATGGTAAAGTAAATAAAAACCCCATAATGTCTGTTATAAACCCTGGCGTTATTAAAAGCACCCCAGCAATCAATAATAAAATCCCTTCAGCCATTTCTGTACTGGGTGATTGCCCAGCATTCACTTTACTTTGCATTTGCTGTATGAGAGCAAACCCCTGTTGCCTTACAAAATAAGCACCAAAAAATGCGGTGATAATAACAATAAAGAACGTATTCCAACCGCCTATTGAGGCAGATACGTTTATAATTAGCATTATTTCGGCTATTGGCAAAATAACGAATAAAAGAAAGAGTGGTAGCATAATATCCTCAGTATTAATAATTAGCAGTGGATGAGTTAACTAGGTGTGGCTACCAAATATTCACCCTCGTTATTGGTGAAATTTGTTTGTTAAAGCATTCCGCTAATTAGTATGAGTTGGGACACTTACGAATAATTCAATCTAATTTGAGTCAACAAGAGTATGATATCGTGTCAATTTGATAAGTTATATTTGCCTAGATTAATCTCAGCGTTAGCTTTCGCAACGATAAACATACGAAAGAGTTTGTTTTTACAGGTATAGAAATGAACGTAAAATAAAGTGAAATATAAATGTATTTGTTTCGGTCTGTTGGTCTAGTTGATGACAATCGGTATTATTTAATTGAAGCGAGAAAGAGAATGAGTCTAGTTTTAATTAAATAATACCGACTGTCTTAAATGAATTTATTTCTTAAGAATGAGTTAAGGATCGCTTGCTAAGATTGGCGTCTACAATTGTTAAAGCTAGATTAACTAGTAATGCTGCCTATAAAAAATAGGCAGTCCAAATTATATTTAAAGAGGTTTTGGTGTGCTAGAAAACACGGTATCTAAAGGCAGTAAAAATAGTCATCATTCGAAAATTGGACTGAGTGTTTTTCTACTATTTATAGCGCTACTTTTTATATTTGCAAGCGGTCAAGCGAAAGCACAGATTACACCTGAATCACTTTTTGATAGTACGCCTACCTTTTTGAAGGTTGACGAGGCCTTCGGCTTTGATTTTGAGCAACAAGACGGCAAACTTATTATAAAGTGGGATATAGCGCCTGGTTACTACCTTTATAAAAAGCAATTTAAAACTGCTAATAAAAATGTGGTTATTGGTGAAGCTTCTTACCCGCCACACGAACAAATTGAAGATGAATTTTTTGGTTTGTCTGACGTATTTTTTGAAGACATGGAAATGTCTTATCCTATTATTCAAGCTAAACAAGATGGATCAGTAAAAATTCGTTACCAAGGCTGTGCGGAAGCTGGTTTATGTTACCCTCCCACAACAAAGGTTGTGTTCTTAAATGCTTATGAAAGTGGCGTAACGCCGCCTAGTGATGCCATTAACACCAGCGTAAATAAACAAGCCGATACTATTGAGTTTAACTTGACCATTAATAATGATTATTTTGTGTTAAGTGAAAGTTTTGAAGTAGATGCAATATTACATGAACTTGGCGAGCCAACCATTACTCACTCAGGACTTGGTCAGCAATTTAGTAAAAACAACAGAGTTGAAACCAAACTAACTGGCGACATTACAATAAGCTACCCAATTATTGCTAGCGAAGAAGCAGGCGTTATTCCCGATTCCATTGAACTTATTTATATTGCGTGCGCCACCGAAGACTTATGTTTTCAACCAGCCACATTTAATGCCAATCTGTCATCTTCTAATCAGCAAGTTAGCCAAAGCAATACAACACTTAGCGATAACTCAACACCCGTTTCTCAGCAATTCACGCTAGCTGATCAGTTATTATCTGACCAAAGTATTTTCATTAGTTTAGGCGTATTAATGCTATTGGGCTTAGGTTTAGCTTTTACGCCGTGTGTGTACCCAATGTACCCAATCTTGTCTTCAATAGTAATTGGCAAAGGCAAAAAGCAAATAAAAACGTCACATGCATTCGCTCTCTCATTTGTTTACGTGCAAGGTATGGCAATTACTTACTCTATTATTGGGCTTGTTGTTGCATCAGCCGGTGTGCAATTTCAAGCGGCGCTGCAACATCCTGTATTACTCACTATTTTTATAATCTTGTTTATAGCATTGGCATTAGCCATGTTTGGCATGTATGAAATACAACTACCGAATAAATGGCAACAAAAACTGAATAGTTTAAGTGATGGACAAAAACAAGGTAACTATGTTGGCGTGTTCATTATGGGAGTAGTTTCTGGCCTTGTTGCTTCGCCATGCACCACTGCCCCGCTAACCGCTGTATTAATAGTTGTCGCTCAAAGTGACAGCTTAGTGTTCGGTTTCTCCGCCCTATATGCATTAAGTATTGGGATGGGAATACCGCTCATTTTATTTGGAATAACCGGTGGCAAACTGCTTCCGAAGGCTGGCGCATGGATGAATGTGGTCAAAGTTACTTTTGGATTTATGATGTTGACTGTTGCCATACTATTTGTTGAAAGATTTATTATTGCGGACTGGACGAATTTATTGTGGGCGGCGTTAGGCTTAGGGCTATTTACTTATTGGTATACCGTCAAGCAAGCAACTACCACTACCTTTGCTAAGGGAGTCCGCACGCTTCTCAGTA
>DDIL01000145.1 GCA_002338515.1 Glaciecola sp. UBA1851
TTAATGAAACATAATGGTTTAAGGTTTTGTTAGTGGTACTGAAGTAGATTGAGTGTTTGCGGTTGAACCGTTACTACCTGAGCGATACGTGTCGTATACGAACACTCTGCCCTCAAGAATATCATTATCATCTGCACTCTCAAATTCTTCAACAAACACTTCATTTGTACCCGCCACATCTGAATAGAGTTTAAACTCATCTATAATCACAGGTGAGCCACCTTTTGTTTGAACATCAAAATAGCCAGGTCCTTCGTTTTGCAAACCTGCGCCTACTGTCATGGACGTAAAGCTACCATCTTCATTGAAGGTCATCGCGTCAGAAGTAACTAACGTACCATCAATAGCTAACGATACTGTTGCAGGCGTGCCTTCTGAGCTATCCCAAGTAAATTCGACAAAAAACGGCTTTCCTTGCTCAACCGTGTTGTCAAGCGTATGGAATTTACCATTACCCGTTTCGTTATTCAGTCTAAGCTCACCTGTTCGTCGCACAGTTAATGCTAAATATGTTCTGTGCAACTCTCTACCTTTCCAGGTTCGGCCACTGAACACTAGCTTCGCATCTCTAGTAGAGCCATCTGGGAATACCGCATAAAATGAAGCTTTGCCTTGTATATCTGTTTTATCTTTTATGTCGATAGACCATTTGGCATCTTTGCCATCTGAGCCACCTAATTGAGCGGCTAAGTTACCCCCTACTAGAGGATTAATCGTAACGGGTAGGAGCGCAGTTGTTCCGTCTACTGAACTTACCATAATTTCATCAATTAGCGGGTCAGGAACAGTAACACCATCACCTTTGTGGTCTTTAATTACCTGTAGATCTTCGTTTAGCAGATAAGTCCAAGCGCCAGCCTCGTCAATAGAAAAAGTACCATAAGTAGAGGTAAAGTCAGTTAACACTTCAAATTTTTCTTGATCAAAATTCGGGTCAGTTATTATTAATGCACCATCTGTATTCAGAGCGTTTATATTAACAAATACATCTGGGTTAACAACCGGATCTTCACCTTCTGGCGGCTCAGCATCTATTCCACCAGGAATTCCATCAATATCAGCATCAACTAGTTGATTACCTTTAATAGTCATAGTGATAATTTGCTCAGTTCCATCGAGTGAGGTGACAACAAAGGTATCATCTAATGTAGGCGCATCATCAGGATTCTCAAGATCGTCAACATAGTTTAATGCTGCTACGTCGCTGTTACTGTTATCTACTGTATATGCCCACAAACCTGTATCGGAGTTAAAAGTGACAGTTCCGTAAGTCGCAGTTGGCGTTTGATCAGGTGCAAAAAAAGCTTCTGCCGGATTATCATCGCCTACGGTTACGGTGCCTTCTGCTACTGCATCATCAAAAAATACAGAAAACACGATTGCACCACCAAATCTTGCAGGAACGTCAATACCGTCAACTGTTATTGCTACTTGTTGAGTTGTACCGTCAGCGGAAGTTATAGTAAACGGCGCTTCAGTTAAGGAAGGCATAGCAGAACTTACTAGCGCAATAACCTGTTCATTGGATTGGTCTAAATCATAGACCCATTCACCTGCAGCATTAATTGAGAATGTGCCATATTGTCCAGGGAACGTTTCTGGGAAAACTAAGGATTCACCGGGGTTAACATCATCTACTTTAATAGTACCTGTTGCATCTGCGGCTTTTGTCGCTATGCCACTGACATCGCCAGAAATTACGGCAGGTGTAGGGGCTGTTTGATTATCGTCACTATCGCTGCCGCATGCGCTTAATACTGCGACTACCGATAGTGTTAGGAATTGTTTTTTCATTGTAAATTTCCTTCATTACGAACTTTTTTGTACCATCGAATGCTTTTCAACATTCGATGGGTTCAATTTGTTATATTTGGTTACAGATCTCTAATAACTAAAATGTTATCTGTAGTGACATTTTGATAGCGTGGATTACCTGACTCTTTCACTGGATCACCGTCTGAGTTATTTGAAAAGCTTTCTTCAAAGTCAGGCGTGTCAAAACGTACATCTGCGTTAATATCTGTAAAGAGTTTTATGTCATCTATAAGCAATGCACCTGTACCACCGTCATCGTTGCTTCTGACATAAAACCTAGCTTCGTCAAGGCATTTATATAGTCTGCTACCCGCTACCGTTTGAGCCACAATTTCTTGTGTAGGGTCAGCAGGTATCGCCCCATGTGTTGAAGACGCAGCTTCGTCATTGATAGATAAGGTTAAGTAGGTCAAACTTGTTGCTTCGTTAAATCTCCAAGACATAACAAAGTCCATCCATTCACCTTTGATATGCATCTGGTCAAATACGACTCTTTTGGTAATAAACTGGTTATTTTCATTCTTAGCGTAATCAGCGGCACCATTATCGTAACTGCCCCCAGGCACTATTTCAGCAGACCACATTTCAAAAGTGTCGTCTGGCTGCATATAAAATTGTGCAACGCGCCGGTTATCACCACCACCATTAAGGTTGCCGTTCCATTGGGCACAAGTGAAGCCTAAATTACCGTAAGTCATCATCTCATCAGTTAATTTTGCTCTAAATGTGATTTTACCATTGCTTACATCTGCTGGCGTTATACCACCATGCAGAAAGTCAATTGCAAAAACATTAGTTTCATCTATTTCGCTAGGAATCTGCACCGCAAAATTCAGTGGTGCACCAGTAATATTAACGGTAAACTCTACCTCTGTTCCATCCGCCGTATAAATAGTGAACGTCTCTTGAGTAGAGTCTTCAGGCGTTACTAGGAACTGCAAATCAGGATTCCTTTTGTCTACTTCGTATTCCCAGCGACCATCAGGATCAATCTTGAAAGTACCAAAGTTTGCAACTACCTCGAAGCCAGCCTCTGAAACATCCTTAAATAAAGACTCTTGGAAATTTTCATCATACACTTCCGCTCTACCAAAACCTAAGGTCTCAGTTAACGACACGTTAGCAACAAGCGCACCCCTAACTTGTGCAGGGCTATCAGCAGGTGTGCCGTTTATGATTATGTTTAAATCTGTAGTGGTACCGTCTAACGACGTGATAGTGAGTGTATCTGTTAAAGAGCCAGAAGGATTACCCTGAAGGGCCATGACTTCAGATAAAGTTTCATCTAAGTCATACGTCCATGCGCCGTCATCAGCCTCGAGCATGGTAAATGTGCCGTAAGCGGCTTCTGGAACTAACGTATAATCAGGATCTGCCTCGCCAAAGTTAACATCTGTCACACCAATAAAACCTGATGCTGAACCATGTCCGAAAGTAACGGTCACTTCAAGGCCTTCACCTGTAGTTCCATCAAATCCCACTTGTGTTTCAAATTCATTATTAAAATTAGCGGGTACCTTTTTTGCTTCGCTATTGTCTAGATCACAACCAGAAAGGGCAACAATCACAGACAAAACTAGTATTTCTTTTTTCATTTCTATTGTCCTATAAATAATCTTTCGTCTTATGTTTGCTTAAAAGCTGTAAGTAACATTTGCAGTGTAAATTCGTCCTGCATATCGAATACGACTAATCGCTTTGTCGTTCCCACCTATATACTCATATTCTTGGCGGTTATTAAGATTGAATGCCCTAAAATTAACTCTTAAGTTTCTGTTGAATCTATAAGAAGCGGCTAAATCTAAACGACCACCGGCAGTTTGTGTACGAGCATCACTTCCCAAGAAGTTTGTCGTGCCACCTGCACTTAATAACTTTTCGTCTTGCCAGTTATAGGCTAAACGAATACTAAATCCGTCATTTTCGTAATAACCAATTAAATTACCTGAATAGGGGGCAATTCTTGTCATCGGCTGACCGCCGCCTTCATCTAAATCAACTTTTGTGAAGTTAAATACACCACCAAAGCCGTTCCAAGGATACGGTAAAAAGTCCAATTTTTGCTGTATTGCTAATTCGTAACCCGTTACTTTAATAGGAATATCACTATTAAACGTTTCTCTTATTGTCACTCTACGGTTAGAAATGATATCACCCTGGTCTGTTTCAAAGTCGCCCACTTCTTGGCATAACCCGTTGGCACTGCCGTCATCTATAAGTTCTAGCGCACCCACATCCCATCTAGCTTCATCGCCAATTGGGCATATTGTTCGCGTTTGAATTTGACCTTCAATATCTTTTACAAACATACCTAAGGAAATTGCAGAGCCGTCACGGTTATACCACGCTAATGACAAATCATAATTTTGTGAGGTATAGGGTAAAACTTCTGCTTTTGCATTTTCTAGTCTAACGGTTGCTCTACCATTATCATTTCTTGGACTTGGTGTTTGAGAGAGTAGGTTTGGACGTACCAAGGCTTTTGAGTAAGCCGTCCTTAATACTATGTCATCAGTTAATTCAAACGCTGCGTTAAATGATGGTAACGTGTTGTCATAGTCAGTTTCTACTAATACTGCTATACCTTTACCTTCGTCATCAAAACCTTGACCAATAACATCGTTAGTGGTTTCAACATAACGTATACCGGCATTACCAGAATAATAGATATCGCCAATTTCACCTTCAAATTTACCCATTAAGTAAATTGCATTGATGGCTTGGTCTGCAGAAAAGTTGTTACGGAAAAATTGGTTTAAACCAAATGCAGGCGAAGTGGATGCATTTTCCAATTTAACTGGAAAACCAGTTGGATCTGCAATATCGTAGTCTTCTATTGGTTCACCTGTATCAGGATCTAGGGGTTGTAAGCCGTCTTGTACAAGTGTTGCTAAATTTCTTGAGTCCAATACCGCCCAGCCTTCTCCTGTGCCATAGTGCCCCGGATAGTCGCCATTAAAATAAACAGTTTGATCGTCAGAAGACAATCTGTCTTTAAATATTACATCTCTATTTAACTGCGATAAGTTTGCCCCCCCACCGCCTACACGTAAGTCTTCTACCACTAGCGTTTCACGAGAATGTCGTCCACCAAACTTAATACTTGTTAATGTAAATGCATCATTACCTATATCAACAAAACGATTAAAGTTAAGTTCACCTGATTCAAATTCACGAGTGGGTCGAACAACACGACCGTTGACAAAATAATCCAATGACTTACCGCCAATTTGTGCTATTTCAGCTGCTCTCTGATCACTTTGCTCTTGTCTTGCTAGAAGTTCTTCCGGGGTGAGCAATGCTAGTTGCTCTGGTGTTAATACATCAGGTTCAGGGGTGAAATAATCGTCAGGGAAATCACTTAAGTCGCCCGGGTTAATTTTTGGATCTAACCGGCTACTAAATGCTGTTAACGGTATAGCAGACCAGCCGTTTGCAAACCGTTTCCAAGAATTTTCACCTAAGTCATAAATAAGCTCGCCTGTTTCAGGATTAACTTGGCTGAAAATGCCATTTACATCAGAATATAAGTAATCATCAAAACCTGTAAGACTAGTAAATGCATTGCTTAAGTTACCGTTACCTGTATTGATTACGCCATTTATACCAGTAGGAGCGAAGTTAAGCCTTTCACCTGAGTCTAAATCTGTGTAAAACTGATTGCTTCTTTTTTCAGAGTGACGCACATCTAAACCTGTATTGTAGCCTTCACTGTCCGCCTCAGAAACACTCACTGTGCCATCAATGTGCCACTTTTCAGTAATATAGTCAGCATAAAGAAACACACCCTTCGCTTCTTCTTTACTAGATGTTAATCGATTAGCAGGAGACCAAGATACATTTTGAAACTCTGCATGAGTAATTGCATAAACTGGAATCGTTGCTAAGTCTGGGTGATGGATAGCTGGGTCATAATTCGGGTTGGCATTATCGCTAAGCTGAATGGGTGCGCCAATGGGGGTGACTCGTTGCGTCCTAAGGTTTCCGTTATTATCGTTACTGGCAATCGAGAATTGTACGTCTTCCATATTACTTTCACCCAGATCACGCTTGGTGTAAAGGAAGTTAGCCCCTATTTTTAATTCGTCTGTTGCTTGAAATTCAATGTTACCCGTAGCCGATATTCTATCACCACGCGAATTTTCAGTAACTTGTCCCGCTCTACTGACAACCTTCATTATTGCCAATGGATCATTAATACCATATTGCGCTTTATAAGCATTAAGGTCTTCAGCGCTGATAAATGTCGTATCTTTGATTGAGTTATTGTCGATTGTATTTAACGATGTATATTGAGTGAAGTTTGCGGTATCGCGACGAAAGTTCTGCTCTGATGCTGCCACTTTAAATGCTACAGCTAACTTATCTTTTATTAAGTGTTTTGATGCTGAAAGACGCAATGTATTATCAAAGTTTTCTGCTAATTCCTCATATCTTGTTCCAAGACTAACTGAATATCTGCCGTCTCGTTTACTTAAGGCACGTTGCAGTTTTTTATCAATTACACCACCTATACCACCTTCTTGTATATCGGCAGTCGGCGCTTTGATAACCGTTACGCCGTCAAATACGCTAGCTTCAAAGGCACCAAATGGATTTGAATTACCCACCACGCCTTGGCTACGACTAGGTGTAGAAAAAGACTGACCTTCGGCAGTGACTTTTGCATAGCCACCAGGCAAACCACGTAAGTTTATTTCGGAGTTTCGAGAGCCATCTTCTGTATTAAGCTGTATACCTGGTATGGCTTGCAACGCTTCCCCTAAATCCAAAGCAGGTAAGCTATCAATATCTTCTGCCGATATTGCATCCACTATAGAGTCTGCTTCTCGCTTAACGTTTAGCGCACTTTCTAACGCACCTCTAACACCGGTGACTTCAATGATTTCCAATGAATCTTCTTCAACAATTACGCCATTATCTGCTTCAGTAATTGTTTGCGCATTGTTTTGAATAGCAGTTTGCACTTCTTGAGCAATTAATGAGGGTGCGAACAATGTCATTAATATACCAGTCGAATAACCAAGTAATTTCGACGGATGATTAATACTGCGTGTACTTCTTTTGATTTTTCCCATGAGCGACTCGCTTTTAAATAGTTACTAACTTTGTGTTTTTGTAAACATAACGTTAACTTATTACTCATTATATTGCAATACCAATCATTTTCTTGCATAATTTTAACATGCACTTTACCGAATTTACTTAAAATCTATTATTCACGAGTGTTTCAGCGATTTTAGATTCAAGCAAAATTGATAACGGGTACTGAAAATATTAAGTATTTATAAAAAATAAGGGATAAATTTTTACAAATTGTGAATTTTTTTTATAAAAATAATTAGCAATCTAATTTGTTCAAACAAAATTTAGTATCGATTTATACAACTAAAGTTGTAGCAAAAAAAATTTAATAGAGGTATAAAAATGAGCAAACCAAAACAGGGGTACGATAGGAATAACGTACAGCAGCATACGTGTATTTTTGACCTTTTTTTCAGAAAAAGTGCATTTCAATATGCGGCTAAAATTTTGCCTTTTATGGCACTTGAGCTTTATAAAAGAGGAACAAATGTATTTTTGTGTTTGGGTGTAGCATTATCACTAAATTCTCTTAACGCACATGCACAAGTAACGTTAGAATCTCAAGTTGAAATTGCTGATAATGGCTTATATTTTGATGGTAAAGATTTGAATTTCAGCAACCTTGAAGAAGCTGATACTGGTGACCAATATGATTTCTTCTTTGGCAGGAGTATATCAGCTCATGGTGATGCAGTAAAAACATATAAAAATTATGTATTTATGACCTGGTATCGCGGTGGTAAAGACGACCGTCATGTAATGCTAACTCGTCTAAATACACTAACAGGAGAAACAGTAGATATCGAGTTTCCGCATCGCCATACGGGCTTTAGGGGAAATCCATTAATAGGTGAATCGCATAATACCATTGGACTAGCTATTAGCCCTATAAATGGGACTATTCACATGGTTTACGATATGCATGCATATGATGATAATAACCATGATGGCGTATTTAAAGATGATTACTTCCGCTATTCCTTCAGTATTGAAGGTGCGGCTGATTTACCTGACAATGAGTTTACGTTAGATAAATTTGTAAAAGACACAAGTGCTATTAGTCAAGGAGATGATGATTATAAACATCTTACTATGACAGGTGACTTAGCTGATAAAGGTAATTTTGCACGATTAACCTATCCTAAGTTTTTTCAAACAGATGATGGTACATTACTTCTTTATATGCGTTTAGGCGGCAATAATAATGGTGCTTACTTGTTTAATCGCTATGACGCTGTGACACAAACTTGGTCAAAGTTCACCAAATTTAATGAGAACAATCAATTAAGCAAAGGCAATGATTATAATTGGGGCCTGTATGGCAATATAAAATATTTAAACGGTAAACTTCGAATAGGATTCCAACAGAGAAGTAGTGATAATAACGATAAGTATAAATACCAAAATGGTGTGTATTATGCTTATTCTGACCATCCAGAAGGGTTTGGTGAATGGTTTAATCATAAAGGCGTGCCTATGACTTGGCCGCTTGTTAATTCTGACGAAATAAAAGTATTTGAGCCAGGCGACTATATTACTCATGAACAGCCTAATTCTGTATATATAGTGCGAGACTTTGATTGGACCGTTACGGCGCGTGGTGATATCCATATTATTAGTTTAGTGCAAACAAACAACTCTGCCTCTGAAGCTGAAGAATTTGGTTTTGCAGATGTACCGAAAGAAAAGGTATATATTCATTCATATAAGCCCGCAGGAGCAGATGAATTTATTATTGACACTGATTTTGTAGGTGCAACGTCAATTTATACGTCTGGTAATAACGTTTATGTGATTGGTTTAAATAATGGAAAGCCATACGTTGAAGTGGCAACTGGCGGAACGAATACGTTTAGCCGAGTATATGAACAAACAGATGGACCTACTTTTGCTCATGGCACTATTTATATTGAACAAGGTAAGGTCTACTATTATTTAATGGAACGAGGAGACGGTAATGCTTTACCTCTTCACTTACAAGTAATTGACTTAGATATTCCAAAGGTAGAAGTAGCATTTGAACAGTCTGAAATGACCTTAATTGAAGGTTATTCAAATGTCACAATAGAAGCTACACCATCCGTTCAAGATGATGAACGTAGCGTAGAAAGTGTTTCGTTATATATCAATGATGATTTAATCTCAACACTTGATACCGCACCATTTGCTTGGTCACAAAGCGATGCTAAACTACAAACTTTATCGATTGGAACTTACACTTTAAAAGCAGTGGTGACCGATGATTTAGGTGAGCAGTCAGAAGCAATTTTGACATTAAACGTAGTAGACGGCACGCCTAGCGTCGAATTTGTTGAATCAAGTACTACTTTGCTAGTGGGTTACAGTACATTAAATATTGAAGTAAACGCTAGTACACCTGATAGCTCTCGTTCAATTTCAGAAATAAGCCTATATCTAAATGATGAGCTTGTTTCAGTAGATGAAACTGCCCCGTATAGTTGGTCAGAAGAACAAACTGGATTAAGTAATTTAGGTGAGGGCTCTTATACTTTAAAAGCGATAGTCACAGATAGTCAGGGTGAAATAGCAGAATCTACTGCATCACTGTCAATTATTAACCCCATGCCGAGTGTTAGTTTTGTGCAAGATGGTTATCAGGTTATGGAGGGCTATAACAGCTTTTCGCTTAGGGTCGATGCTTCTACCCCCGTAGAGACCCGCTCAATTTCTCAAGTTGAGCTTTACGTAAATGATAATTTAATTCGCGCTGAATCAGTGGCACCATACGAGTGGGGGCATAATGATGACCTTAGCGATGAATTGCTAAATTTCCCCGTAGGTACTCATATAATGAAAGCGATAGCAACTGATAGTGAAGGTTTGTCAGTAGAGGTAACCACTAACCTGGTTGTTCAAGAAGCTATTGTTGCGCCAGTTGTAACCTTTAGTGATGGACCGCAAACGATTGAGGAAGAATATAATCAATTATCAATTGCGGTAGATGCTTCTTCACCTATGACAACCCGTACAATTGCGCATGTAACGCTTTACGTTAACGATGCTGAGGTATCGCAGCTTTCATCTGCACCATATCAATGGACAAATACAATGGCAGTTTTAGCAGCATTACCAGTAGGCACGCATGATGTAAAAGCAGTTGCAACTGATAGTCAAGACTTAACGTCAGAAGCAACGATGCAAATAGTTGTGACAGCTAAGCCACCTGCTCCAGCTCCAGCGCCCACTCCAACACCACCAAGTTCAGATACTTCTGGTGGTTCTTCTGGTGGTTCACTTCCTCCGTTATTACTATTATTGATGTCTATGATAATTTTAGTGAGACGGTTTCGATAGATAATAAAGTGGTTATTGTTAAGCATCAAAATTTACAACTTTGATGCTTAACAAATTTCTTAGCGTTTACAGAACAACAAGATCAGGAAAGATTGAGCTAATTTGACGACTATTCAATTGCCAATGTTGAGCTAGTGCAAGTGCTATCCACTCTCTTACATCAGAGGTAGGCATCAGATCTCGGTCTTCAAATAATTGGTTTTTTGCTAATCCCGGCCATTTACCCATTACGTAACCGCCCGTCACAACCGATTTAAATCCTTGTTTTGTTTTCATCTCATGTTTATTTGAAAATTTAGCCAGTGCGCCACCTATTAAAAACATGTTTGTACCAGTACCATGATCCGTGCCATTTGTTCCATTTAATGCAACGGTTCTGCCAAACTCGGTACTGACTACTACTAAGGTATCTTCCCATGCACTGCCCATACTAGTTTTTAGTTTATGTATGCCATTATCTAATTGCATAAAAAGCCTTGATAGTCGGCCTTGTTGATTGTTATGTGTATCCCAACCACCAAACTCAAGCATGGCACATTGTGTGTTTTCATTTTTTGCTAATAACTCACCACACTTTTCTGCTAAATACGTAAAGTTGGTGCGTTGCTTTTCTTCCATTTGCATATTGGGATTTTGTTTCTGCGCAATCACTTTTTCTAAATTTTGATT
>DDIL01000007.1 GCA_002338515.1 Glaciecola sp. UBA1851
AGTTGCTTGTGGCACAAAGCTATAAATTTGTCCAACTGTTGCCGCTAACGCTGGCGAACCCGAAATAGTAGGAGGGGTGTTGGTGGGTGTAGGCGTTGGACTTGGTGTTGGCGTTGGAGCAGGCGCAGGATCACTTCCTCCGCCTCCACATGCCATTAAACTTAATAACAGTATTGGCACACTCCATTTATGCAATCTGGTTCTAATTATTTTCATGTTCCACTCCGAAAAGGTTTTGTTTGTTTGCTCAATTGATAAGCGAAAAAACAAACTAGAAACCCTCACAGAGATTAAAATTTATTCAAAATAGTTAAAACAAACTCATCATAATTTTTTGTAAGATTACCTCAGTTTGATTAATACAAGCTGTATAACCATAAAATTTGCCTTATCTATATCCAGTCAAATAAGCATCACCGTGCATATTAGAAGCCACAACCTGACTAAATGGCGACGCATCAGAGACAATTGATTTAAGTAAGATTGACATATCCGTTACTGAGGTGACTAATGGCGCATCTACCGTGTGCAAAAATAAGTGTTTTTGCTTTAGGGTCTGTTGATCTTTGCTGTATGAATTTTAGATATAAAGTAGCTTGGTTTTTGTTTAGCATTTAGCACCCATCCAATAATAGTTGGGCGAATAAGCAAGTCATAAATGAATAGTGACAAGCAAAGGGTAACCGATACAACGAAACCGAGTTTTAATGACCAATGCCAGGGCAACTCAGCTACGGCTATCTGCAAAAAGATAACAATTGGCAGGTGAATAAGATAAATCCAGTAAGATGCATCAGCTATATAGCTAATGAACTTCTTTGGTTTATTAAACCAACACTTAAATAATCCTATCGATATTGATACAAGGGTCCACATCATTACACTATAAGAAACTAGGTAACCTATTTTTATGAAAAAATAGTTCCCGTGACCATATTGCATTTCATATCCTGAAAGAAGATTAGAAACAATAATACTTACGGCCGCTAATGTGAACTTAATAGTGGATAATGTAGCAAAATCATCCAAACACCCTTCTATTTTATGCAGTAAATAACCCATAATAAAAAATGCAAAATATAAAACATAAACAGGGAAATTAGGCACTAAAGATTTATCAGGTGTATCGACACTCCAGCTAGACATAAACCACATTATGATAGTAGTTAGTAAAGACAGAACTATTATTCCTAAAGCCCCTTTACATAGCCAAATAAATGTATTTTTAAAGAAATTAACGCTAATTTTACTATTAGCGTAACAAAAAATTGCTCGCCCAATTAGTAAAGTGAAAGTAACTAACAAAAGGTAATACAAAAACCATAAATGCGTACCAACAAAAACATCTTTAGGAAGCTGGGTTAACATGTTAAACCCACCCGCTAATGATTCGAAAATCTGCGCTTCCCCTTGCATACTTTGCGCTCCCATAATCCACCCTGAAATTAATAAGGGCTTCAACACAAACCAAGCGACAATAAAGGGAACAGCCAATTTTATTAAACGTGATTGTACAAAGCTTTTTATACCCACTTTATTCAATACTAAATGACTAAAAAAACCTGCAATTAGAAAGAACAGTTCCATTCGAAATGAATGGCTAACTAACATAAAGGTAGCAATCACCGGGCTAGTTGAAACATCCATTACCGCCCACCCAATATAAATAGGTAGAAAAGAAATGCTGGCATGAAATACCACGCCTAACATTAAGGCAAATGCTCTAAGGGCATCTAAATAATAGATGCGAGAACCATGGGCTACAGTTGGCTGATTCATCATGTAGTTTCAGCTTAATAAAGGCTAACAGAATCAATAGCAAAATTAACGAGCTCTGGTTGTAAGCTGTAAGCCACAATACTAATACTATTTATAGTTTTTTCGTTAAGTGGTGTTTGTTCAGACCATGCTCGTTTCATTGATTCAAAAGGAATGGTGATATTATGAAATTTATTATCTAACGGCACGACAACTTGCGATGCATGAAAGTCAAAGTTTTGAATATCAGCACTGTTTGCCGATATCGACAAATTTCCTTGTTTTAATTTCACTCTGATTACTAAGCCTTTATATTCACTAAAGTCTTTCACCTCTCCTTCGTTGGCAACCGGTAAAACAGTGCTTAACCAACCAAGTTGACCGCGCGGTGGCGTAATTTTTCCTTCAATAATTAACATTCCGTTTTCTAGAGTTTGCGTTGCGATTGTTTGACCCCCAGCCATCGTGTCATTCATGTATATTCGTGGAAATCCCAAACTGGTTTTCTCGGTCTCACTAAACCCATCAATTTCAAGTCCTTTTGCTATATCAGCAAAATTTTTAAACGCTAGGCTGAATATGAATGCAGCCAATGCTACTTTTATTATAAATAAGGTAATACGCATATTTCTCTCCAATTGTGTATCCATGTTTAATTGGTTAACAAAATTCATTATTAACCAATTAAACTCATGTATTATTAATGGTAAATAAATCCTCAAAACATGATAATTGATGAGGTTTGCTATCAAGTGCCTATAAAAAATAAAAAGGTGACAAAATTAATATTTTATTTTTCTTGTCACCTTTAAGCAGTTATTAGGCACTTAGTAATAAATTCATTTATAGTTGATAACCATGAGCCTGTTTAAACGCAAACCAACATTTGAAAACCTCACCGACGAAAATTTAGTATTGCAATCTTTAGGTGGTGACCAGCAAGCTTTTTGTGAAATAGTGGTGCGTTATCAAAACTTACTATGCTCAATTGCTTTTTCATCTATAGGCGATATCAAACATAGTGAAGATATTGCGCAAGAAGCATTCGTTGAAGCTTGGAAAAAACTAGAGAGTTTGCGTGATCCTGAAAAACTAAAATCTTGGTTATGCGGAATATTGCGTTTCAAGGTCAGCCATCATAAACGCAAAACCATGTCGCAGAATGAAGTACAAGATATATCCGATGAAGCTTTATCAAAAGTTGAACTAGAAGCCTTAGAAAAAGAAGCGATTAATGAGCAAGAGCAGGCTTTGCTTTGGACTACACTTAGTAAAATGGAAGAAACATATCGTGAACCATTAGTTCTTTTTTATAGGGAAGGACAATCTATTGAGCGGGTTGCCCAAGAACTAGAACTTTCAAAAGATACGGTAAAACAACGATTATCACGGGGAAGAAAACTACTAAAAGAGGCCATGAGTACCTTCGTGGAAGACGCATTAGCAAATAGTAAGCCTTCTATTGCTTTCACAGTGGGTGTCATGACACTAATAAGTAGCATTTCGCCTCCCGCAAAAGCTGCCATTATTGGTGCTGGCGCATATAAAACCGGCGCATTAAGTAAATTTGCATGGTTTATTTCAATTTTAGCGCCACTTGCGGGCATTATAAGTTCATTTTTCAGTTTACGAGCCACCTTAGATCAATCTCGCACGCCCAATGAAAGAACCAATGCATATAAAACGGTCGCGTCTTTTTTTGTATCGGCCATTATCTATACACTTATCATGTTTACGTTAATTGAATTAGCTTCTGGCGGTAATAACAAAAGCATGTATATATTTTTAGCTAACGCAACTGTTTTTACTTTTATAGCGAGCTATTTTTTATTAGTAAAACGTATGCTGAGCAAACTGCCAGCATTACGCGCACAAGAGCGAATAGCTTTTCCACATTTATTTACAGCTATAAATGATGCTAAAGACAATAAAAGCAAAACATTTATCAGTGAACAGCATTTGTTTGGGATTCCACTCATACATATTCAATTTGGTACACCTGAATTAAACGATTCCGCAGCCATTGGTTGGATAGCTGGTGGCAGTAAGGCCTATGGCTTACTATTTGCCTGGGGCGGTTTCGCTGTTGCACCAATCAGTGTAGGGATTATTTCAGTAGGCATATTAAGCGTAGGGGCAGTAAGTATTGGTTTACTCGCTTTAGGCACAGTCGCAATGGGTTTAATTGGGTTTGGCGCATCTGCGATTGCCTACAAAGCTTACGCATCTTTATCTTCATTAGGCTGGGAGAGCGCATTTAGTAATGGCTTCTCATATGCAATACATGGCGCAATTGGCCCAATTGCACTTGCAGAAGACGTAAATAATGAAGCGGCAAATGATTGGGTTAATTTAGCGTTATTTAGTCAAAGCTATACGTTGATGCTTGCAATTATATGCATTTTAGTGATTGTACCTGCTGTATGGTATGCAACAAAAGTCAGGCAGCGAATGAAGCGTTAGTAATTTAGTCCTCTCATCAATACCACATCCGCATTCTTTAAACTTTGGTAATGTATATAAACTGTTTTTGCTCAGTGCCGATAACAAATCACAGCAAATTTTATTTTTACTATGCCTACTATTTTAACTAAACAAACCGCAGAACAATTAGCTCAGCGCGACTCAATAAATTTATTGTATTCCAGCGTTGTAGGTTCAGTTATTGCCCACTCAGCGGTTAGCTTAGCTTTTACTTTTATTTTCAATAAAAATATTGATGCTGAACTCACTTATATTTGGTGCCTTGGGCTAGGTCTTCTTCAAATTCTTAGATTTATTGATTTCATTTTTTGGAAAGTAAAATTAGAAGGACGCGAGTATGATTATACGTGGCCTAAAATACGCTTTTTAATTACAACTTATTTAGGAGCCTTAATTTGGACTGCCCTTGTTGTTATCGCATTTGATCAATTGGGCAAAGAAGAATTTTCGGCGTTAGCTATTATATGTCTAACATTTGGTGCTGCTGTAAGTACAACACTCGCGGGAAATAAATGGCTTTCATTGTTATACGCAATGACAATGGTAGTGCCTATTTCAGTTTTAGCTATATTGTCAGATACGCTGTATATAAATACTTTTGGTGTATTAGGTATTTTATTTATTTTTGTTATTTCTGTTAGTTGTGTCAAAAGTTGTCAATTTACTCAACATGCTATGCTGACACAAAGGCAAAACGAAGCCTTGCTTGAACAACAAAAGCATCACATTTCAGAAATGGAAGAAAAAAATAAAGAGATAATTCTAATAAACAAAGGATTGGAACAAAAGATTGAAGAGCGTACTAAACATATTTGGGACCTCTCTAATAAAGATCCCCTCACCAACCTTTATAATAGAAAAGCTTTTTTAAACACATTAGATAAAAACTTTGTCACATCCCAAAACTATTCCAACGAGTTGGCTGTATTGTTTATCGATCTAGATGGTTTTAAATTAATCAACGATCAAAAGGGTCATGCAACAGGCGATGAGATACTCAAATCGGTGGCTAACAAACTTGTTTCCATCACTGACAATACAGCTAATGTGTGCAGATGGGGTGGCGATGAATTTATTGTAGCGATAAACAACACAGCAAGAAATGAAGTTGAAATCATTGCCAATTTAATTATTGAAGCATTAAAGGTACCGATTAAATGCGATGATGAATTAGTGAATGTGGGCGCTACAATTGGCATTGCATTCTATGAGAAGAGTGTTAAAAACACCCAGCAATTAATAGATAGTGCAGATTCAGCTATGTACGAACAAAAACAAACCGAAAAGAATAAAGTCAGACTATATAGTCAAAGTACTATTGATATTTAACTTCACAAACAACCGCTAAAACCAATTATTTTATTTTCTTTAAAAGTCCATTCACCCTGTTTATCTTATCTGTTAATAACGGTTCAATTATTTCAATAACAATAGATTCGTTTTACCGGGGCCTAATAATTGTTATTTTATTCACATCTTCTGCACAATTTCTGGATGTTTCATTGTTAGCATGTCTGTTACTCAATATTCATTGTTGTTGCCATATTAATGTCTATTGAGTTATCACTGAGCATTAATATTTATATTAAAGCTTGTTTTAGTAATATTACGTTAAGGCACATTAGTTAAACACTTTTGACGACTTGTGTTCACGTTAGAAATTGGTTTCGATATGACACATTCCCAAGCTTTATCAAAAACAACCCGATTGCTAATGATTATTATGATCATAGTCTTATTTAGCGCCTGTGGTGGTTCCAGTAATAGCACGTCTACTGATGAAAATAATGAGCCGCCAACCAACGATACAGATAATTCAGGTAGTGTGTCTACTGACACAATTTTTTGTGAGTATGAAAACGATACTTTTAATGATTCGGAATATGTCCAAGAATATAGCACTGCCTTTTGGTCTTGTAATAATGGAATTCGAGATTTAGCGGCTAACGGCGTGCCTGATCATATAGTTGGCGAATTCCCAAACATGAATAATCCAAATACTATTTCAGTTCAAGGCGTATCAGCGTCATTTACATTAACGCCAACTCAAACTGATACTGCATCTCAATTAGGTGGCCCTAGAGGAACCGTAGGTTATATTCTTAACGGTGTAAAAATTGATGCTGGGACGGGCGGAAGTTGTGACGATTCGGGCAGTAATTGTAGCCTAGGTGACCCATCTGGTGGTTGGAATATTGAAGCTTTAGGCCAGCCACATTTTGATTTTGGAACCGACATTAACAATGCTCATGTACAACCCGGCGGCACGTATCATTATCATGGTATGCCAGAAGGTTTTATTGAATTAAGAGGGGGAAATGAAAACCAGATGACATTAATTGGTTGGGCTGCAGACGGCTTTCCTATTTATGCAAGATATGGCTATAGCAACCCACAAGATGCTAATTCCAATATTGCGGTAATGACCGGTAGTTATCAACTCGTTACCAGCGTTAGTAATGATAGACCATCAACAGATGTATATCAGTTGGGTACATTCGTGCAAGATTGGGAATATGTCGAAAATTCTGGCGACCTGGATGAATGTAATGGACGTTTTGGCGTGACCCCAGATTTTCCAGAAGGAATCTACCATTACTTTGCCACAGACACTTATCCTTACTTTCAGCGTTGTGTTAAAGGCAGTTTGTAGCTATCAATTTAAAAAGGAAATATTATGATTTATAAAAAATCGTACTTCATATTCGCGGCTGTACTATTGTCATTAATAACGCTATCGACTGCCAATGCACATTTAATGGTTGCTCAAAAAGGAACACTCAATATTGTAGATAACGACGCATTTATGGTTTTATCATTGCCTGTTTCTGCATTTAATAACTTAGAGTTTGATTCAAACAACGATGGTTTACTCGATATGTTTGAGTTCAATAAAAATCGCGAACGTATGGCTGAATTAGTATTGTCATCGGTGCACTTGATAAATGCTGACACAAAAATTGTTTTACAAGGAATAAGACTACTGCCTGAATTAAGTCATAAAGATCAACAACAAATCGTTGTATTAGGCAAGTTTTCTATGTCAGAACAAAAAAACGATATAGCACTAGCAATAAGTTTATTTAGTAAAAATGCAAGTGAAGATGTGTTGAGCATTCGAGTATCTAATAAAGCCACTAATGAGTTTAATGAGTTTGAATTAAACCCCTACAATAGAAATGCTAAGTTGTTTAGATAAGAGCCAGTACATTGCTCATTAGACAGAGTAATATATGTCTAAATAGATATTAATTCAGACTAGCTGGATCATTCACAGATTTACTTACTTACCCTAACAAATACGCTTGTATTCCAAATAATATAAGGCGCATATTTTAATTTGTAGTGTGTTTCTGACTCAGCAGTATAAAGCACGCCTACTCGTTAGGCGTGCAAAGCAAAATACAATTAAGCTAAAACAGACTTAACGTACGCTGTTATTTCTTCATTTTTACTATTTTTAAATAAACAAGCTTGGAAACGCTCACCTGATACAGCCGCTTTTACAAGGCTCTGATCTAAACTTTTGAGTGTTTCCAAATAATCTTGTTTTAACATGGCTGCCTTTACCTCTGCTAAAATACCAGCATTGGTGACTTGCGGCTCTTTCCTTTCAACTGGATAGCCTTCGCCTCTTGCGCCGGTTAATGCTTTTTCAAACATATAACGGACGTTCAATTCAGCTCCCCAACCAAACCCTTTTGCAAATGCGAGTGCCAGTGCATTTCCATTATTAATTTGATTAAATAAAAACGCATCAGATGGGTCAAAGCAATAACCACAAACAACACCTGGGTGAACATTTAGCGACATCATGGCGCCTTGGCCTGTGCCGCAACCTGCTATCACAAAATCAACCGATTTAGAATTAAGCAGTAAGCTCGCCATAATACCTAAATGCACATAGGTTAAATGGTGGTCGTTTTCACTTTCCATTCCCACATTAAAAACTTGATGACCAAGTGGCCCTGCTACGGTATTTAATTCATTCAGTATTGTTGCGTTTTTGCCCGCTTGGCTGTTTTCCATCATTAAAGCAATATTCATTAATTAACCTTTTATACTATAAAAATTTCTCGCTATTTTAACATTAATTATTAGGTAACTCATCACGCATTTAGTTCACGCGTACATATGAATTAGCGAGCCATCCAGCCGCCATC
>DDIL01000129.1:0-1085 GCA_002338515.1 Glaciecola sp. UBA1851
GAAGAATTCGGTAAGTGGTTAGTAAGCCAAAATATCGAACAAGGGGCAGTAGTTTCATTTGACGGCGATTATTCACCTGCTTCTTTAGCATTGTTTTTAGCACTCGTTAAAAATAATAATGTTGTTGTTCCTTTATCAAAAGATTCAAAACATCATTTCGTTGAG
Organism: Glaciecola sp. UBA1851; assembly: GCA_002338515.1. Classification (GTDB taxonomy): domain Bacteria; phylum Pseudomonadota; class Gammaproteobacteria; order Enterobacterales; family Alteromonadaceae; genus Glaciecola. The sequence continues at coordinate 166 of DDIL01000129.1, forward strand.
TTTAGGGAAATAGCATCCACTGAATATGATATTTCTTTGGGAGAAGAGGGGGCTGAACCTATTCTTACTAAGACTACTCGTAAAGCGTCTGAAGAAATATACGATACATTAAGAGCAGACAATTCGCCCGGATTAGTGCTTTTTTCTTCAGGCTCTACAGGTAAAAGTAAAGGAATAGTACAAGACTTAAACAAGTTAATGGCGAAGTTTGAAACGCCTCGTAAACCGTTGCGTATGCTTATTTTCTTGCAACTCGATCATATTGGTGGCGTTAACTCCTTGTTGTACTCGTTGGCAAATACTGGCGCAGTGATTGTTGCTGACGATAGAACGCCAGAAGGCGTTTGCCAAGCCATAGAAAACTTTAAAGGAGAAGTTTTACCTACATCTCCCACTTTCTTAAATTTATTATTGCTATCAAAAGCATATGAAAAGTACGATCTTTCGTCTTTGAATTTAATTACCTATGGCACAGAGCCGATGCAAACCAGTACGCTAGAAAAACTAAATAGTATTTTTCCGAATAGTACGTTGCAACAAACTTATGGTTTGTCGGAAGTGGGAATCCTAAGGTCTAAATCAAAAGATAATGGCTCATTATGGATGAAAGTTGGTGGCAGTGAGTTCACCACAAAAATAGTCAACGGTACATTGTGGATTAAATCTGATTCAGCCATGCTTGGATATCTTAATGCCCCTAATCCTTTTGATGAAGAAGGGTTTTTAGACACAGGTGATATGGTAGAACAAGATGGAGATTGGATTCGAATTCTTGGTCGTAAAAGTGAGATTATTAATGTTGGTGGCTTTAAAGTTTTCCCAGCAGAGGTTGAATCAGTTTTGCTTGATTTAGATAATGTAGAAGACGTTGTAGTTTTTGGCGTAGACCACCCAATCACTGGAAAGGTTGTTTGTGCCAA
>DDIL01000129.1:1364-9598 GCA_002338515.1 Glaciecola sp. UBA1851
ACTGTAAGGATAAATTACAGTCTTATAAAATACCTAGCAAAATAGAAGTTACTGAAGATAATACATACAACGAAAGGTTTAAAAGGATGAGGCGTTAGAATAGCCCTTTTTTGTTCTCTGTTAGTGATAAATCTATTCTCAATGTATTGTAGGTATATTGGGAGTAGATTCTAAGTGACGTATTTATAAAATGTTTGTTTTTGAAATAATTATAAAAGCACTAATAGACCCATTGAGCCTATCGTGTATAGCGCTATTATTTTCGGTTATTATTTATAAAAAAACCAAGCGTATTAGAACCGCAAAATACCTACTGATGTTTAGTGGTATTTGGGTAACAACCTGGTCCCAACCGTACATTGTTGATTTATTGTTATATCCTCTTGAATATCACTTCCCCAATAAGATTATAAGTCAATCAAGCCCAAAAAAAACTGACGCTACTCATATTCATGTTCTTGCCTGTTATTATGACGCTAGAAAAATTAGGCCTTTTATTAGTCGATGGGCTGAATGTTCTCATCAACGAATGATAGAAGCTGTGCGGCTTCACAATCAGTTTAAGGTTCCTATCGTTATAACTGGAGGGGGCTTTCCTGAACATGCTGATGCCCCATATGCTTCATTCGCCCAAGAGTATTTACTTTCCTTAGGTGTCGATATGAATGAAATCATTTCTCTGGCAAAAGGAACAAACACGAAAACTGAAATAACTAATCTAGTTTCAAATATACAACCCCAAAATATTTTCGTTGTATCCTCGGCGACTCATATATTCCGAATTAACGAGCTTTATGCAGAACAAAATGTTCATGTATACTATGCACCTGTAGACCATCTTAGTTCTGGATCGCTTTCTCCCTATATAACGTTGCCAAAAAGTAATTCATTAGAAAGTGCTAGGCGAGCATTTTATGAATATTTAGCCATCATTAAAAATAGTCTCAGCGCCTAAAATAATTATAGCTGTCGATTTAAAGATGTTAACTTAAAAGGAGATTACTACTCTATTTGACGTTACAAATCTGATATCTCAAAAGCAATGGAAGACGTTGGGAGGTTCTTGAAGTGTCACCATTTTTAAGAGTGAGGTAAAGATACGTACCGTCGTAATCTACGCCCTTGATTAATCCATTGGCATTTGAACCATAAATTAGTTCTTCGGCAAATCCAAGCTTTAGCTTACCCCATTCATAAGGCTTGGGATCCCATGGATATCTAGCGTTCAAAATATCGTACATATTATAAACCCAATAATAATTATAATAGTCGTTTGGATCATAAGCACAAGGCCCACCACATTTATTTCCATCTTTATCCGTAATTTTGTATCCTCCTGACGAGTGATGCATACCTGATGCTCCAAACACAATATAATCATCTCCACGAACAAAGCCTCCCCAAGCCTGACTTTCAACAGTCCATAAGTCATTGTTACCAACTGTTTTGGGTAGTGTTTTTCTTAGTAAAGGTGTAAATAGAACATCTTCTCTATTATACCTGAGCTCGTGAAGCGGCTTTTGTAATGTGTAGTAGAGCTTGGGTGTGACTTGCATGGTAGCAGAAATATTCCCATCCCATAGATATAGGCTGGGCCCATTGCTATGTCTTCTTGCAATTGGATAGTTCTCAGTATTGCCCATTAAATGGGTTGCATTCAATAATTGGCTCCATTTTTCAGGTAAAGCTTGTATCCAACCAGAAGTATGCGCTATCTGCACTGCATCCGTTTTATACCAACCACTTAAATTCAAATCTTTATCTAACACTGCGTGACTAAAAGGAGCATCTCCCATTGCGTCATAATATTCCGTTAATCCAATTAAAATATTATCTTGTACCTTATCGATGCCAGATAAACGTTTATGAGTTTCCCATCCAGTTAGTTTGTCTACTTTTTTAAATGGCACAATATTTTTCGCTATTGGCATATCTTCAACTTGCCTGCTTTTTGAAAAAACCAATTCAAATGCGCCTACGATTATTTTGTTGGTCTCCCCACCAATCCAAACCTTATTTTCGTCTATTGCTATTACCGGCGTGGCGAATGATACATTACCGTCGCCAAATTTCCTCGAATCAAAACGCATTCCGCCTGAAAATTGGAATCCGTGATTACCAATTTTAAAATCTGCATTGCAAGACTCGCTTACCATTTTGTTTGAAGAGGAATCTATATCATCAGATATCAAAAGTTTGGAGTTTTCTCCAAGTTTTAATGATTCGTTAGGTTGAAGGCTTTTGATATCGAGATAATTGACTGTTAGTAAACTAATGCCACTAATGATAAAAAAATAAAAGATAGGATTTATTTTCAAAGTATTTCCAAAATATATTTTTCCATTATCTATTAATACGGCTTTTAAAGGTCGTTATTACTAGATATTCTAAATATAGAATTAACAGTCACACGCCTCCTCAAGTTCTATGTTCCTTTATATCAATGTGTACCTTGAAAGTCGATCAACATGCATATTAATTTAAGATAAAGAGCTAGGTGAAAAGTTCAAGAGGCGAAATACTTTATTAAAGAATTGTATAAATACTACGATACATAAGACATATTAAACTAATCTTGATGTCCAAGTTACTTTTATTGTTTGACACGAAAAATGAACAAAAAAATACAATAGAGTTTGTGTTGTGTTAATCTAATTAGTCAAACATATATTGAAGTTCTTATCTGAAGATTTTTATAGCGCCTGCTTACACATATGACTAAATTTGGCATTTTATTTTTGATGGTTTTTGGTGGTGGAATTTTTGCCGCTTTTGCCTATGGACCTGCATGGGCTTTCTATTTATATGAGTTAATTTATTTTCTAAATCCAAACAATAGATGGTGGGGTAATGGTATCCCCAATATTAGCTATTCATTTTATGCCACATTAACTATGTTATTTCTTACAGGTATTCACTGGAAAAAACATCAAAACTCTTTAAAGGAAATGGTTGAGTTCAAGTGGTTTATTGGGCTAATTCTAAGCTATTTAATTGTTACTCCTTTTGCATTAAACGATATGATGCATCAACGATTCTTGGTTTATTTAACTACATCTTGGGCCGTTGTAATTATTGCTTTCTATATTCTTGATTCAACTAAGAAGGTTGAATTAGCAATGCTCTTTTTTATGTTGGGTGCAGCTTATATTGGCTATGAGGCACACAATGTAGGAAGAAATATTTATGGTAGGATTGACAATATAGGCACATTGGACAGCCCCGAAGCCAACACAATTGCGGCTTCAATTGTACCTGCATTAGCGTTTTGTGCATATTTTATTTGGCATGGAAATTACAAAATAAAGGCATGCGCAGCGATTTGCGGAGCGTTACTTGCGAACGGATTAATTCTAATAAATAGTCGAGGTGCGTTTCTAGCTGCTGTAGTTAGTTTAGCGTATTTTGGATTTCACATGCTATTTGCAAAATATAAATTGCCTAAACAAAGGCTAGTTTTGGTCGCTTTTATTATTTTTGGTTTGGTCGGTGTCGTTAAGGTAGCCGACAATACATTTTGGGAGAGAATGGGTACTCTTAGAACACAATCATCTATTGATTCAGAAGGAAGTGGCGGGAGAAGAATTAATTTCTGGATAGCAACATTTGATATGCTTAAAGATCATCCAACCGGAATGGGTATATGGGGTTACGAGACAATTAGTGCTAGATACTTACCAGAAGAGTATATATCAACTGGTTTTGGCCAAAGAGTGCGTTCTGTCCACTCATTGTGGTTCCAGTCTCTTGGTGAAATAGGCTGGTTAGGCTTTTTTATATTTATGGGATTGTTGTTAAGTATCAAGCTTCATTTAAGGCGAGCTAAAAAAGCCTTAATAGAGGCCAAAATGTTGCAAAATTACTATATGCTGATAAGTATAGAATCTTCAGCAGTTGCGTTTTTTGTCGCAAGTAGTTTTATTAACATGTTTAGGTCAAATGTAATGTATTTAATGTTTTCAATAGGCATATGTGCAGCAGTCACTGGATTAAGGGCTGCCAATAAAAAGCTTGGTGAGTCTGCGGAAGTTGAAAAGCAAAGTACAATGTTTGGTAGAACTAGGCGAAGAACTTAAAATATTGGGCTAAAGTTATGTTAGCCCAATAAACGTTTTCATTACAACCTTAATACCACTTCGAAAAACTCTTATTCAACAAAACCTCTAATTTTAAAAGATCTTCTTTAAAAGTATTTCTCAAATTGTGACTGCAATATAGGTCCTTTTTATCGTCAGTGTCTTGGTTTAATAACCAATCTTTTAGTTGCACAATGACTCTAAACTTCTTTAATTTTAGAACGTGCTTACCTACTGAGTTATTTTGAAGTTTCTTTTGAATTTTAGGCAGATTCAGAACATTCTGAATTTTTGCATTCCCCCCTACATTATATTTTTCTTTGACTCCGGGAGGTACAAAGGTTTTATCAACACCTAAAAAGCTATAGGCGTCCTGCACGACTTTAAGTGGATCATTAGAAACATCATCGAAGTCATATATTCTGATATTTTCTTTAGGAAAAAGTTTAAATAGCCGTTTTATTTGTTCTGAATACAAACTTTTTCGCACAATATTTTTATCCTCCAATATTGCTTCTTCAAAACTCATATCTGCAAATCGCCCATGCGCTTTATATAAATTGTAAGCGGAGTAAGCCCTTTCAAATGGCTCTCGTAATACTACTAAAATTTTGGTTTCAGGGCAGTGTTCGACGAGCCTGTTCATAGCGTGCTCTTCTGACATATAGTCGGGAGTGAATTCGCCAGTAATTGTATGTTCTTTTTCCGTCTCAAATAAAGAAAAATACCAATCTGTACCTTGTTCATATTTTTCATCAAAAAAATGAACTTCTTTTAATGGTAAAAAAATTTCTGGGTGAGCATTTAAAGCATGGTACAACCATGATGTGCCGGCCCTCTGTGCACCAATACCTACAAAATCTGGTTTCACATTGTGTATTTTATCTTTCATGTTTTTATGTACACCTAGGTTCGATAGCTATTAATAAATATATAGAATAAATGTTAAAACTCATTATCTAATGACTTATTTTCAACTTAAGTCGATTTATTGCATTTTTCACTTTTTGTCTCACAAAGTTAGAAGACTGAAGCGGGATAAATAGTACACTTAAAGTGTATACGCTTGCACCTGTTGCAATTAGTAATACTAAGTATTTCCAATCTGTTAATGTTAACTGCATTGAGTATACAACTCTGACTGATACAAACATTAAAATACCGGCAAGTAAAAATGGGAATATCGCACTTGCGGCAAAAAGAATGGATACGTTTACTTTTATTTTAGAAATTATGCAGTTAGTAATCAAACGCAATAATTGAAACATAATCAAACAGTAAGCAACCGCATTGATGCCATACTGTGTAAAGTTGTACAGAGTAATTAATAAAACACCTAAACACAACAGGCTGACTTTAGTTTGAAGTGAAATAAATCCTGTTGCAGTATTTAAAGAAGAAAATGGATTGGCCAAAGCTCCAATTAAAAATGCAAATGACATTAACTTCAAAGTAGGGATCATCTCTAGCCATTTTTCTCCTAATAAACTCGAAACAAACGGTTCCGAAACCGACGATAACCCTAATAGCATAGGGATTACTAAAAGCGCTTGAAATGACATTAGTCTTCCAAAATAATAATCAAGTTCTTTTGGAGAGTCTTGAAATCTAGAGAAGCTTGAAAATGAGACTATTGATAATTTTTGTGAAATTTGCATATAAGGCATAACCGCAATACCTTGTGCTCTATCATATAACCCTACATATGAGGCCCCCAAAATTTTTGCTAAAAAGAGTTTGTCAGCACTCTCGGAAAGAAGGTTTGCCTGACCTGCTACAAAGTCCCATTTGGAAAAATTAAACATTGTCCTTAAAAATAATAGTTTAGTTGTTGGTAGTATAAATCCCTTGTTAATTACTAAAAAAACGACTAATGCAAAAAGTTGACCTGCGATCATAGCATAAATAATTGACCAAAAATCGAACCCATTTATGGCTAATGTTAGGGATATTGGTATCTGAATACCGAATCGAAATGCATCTATTATCGCAAGTGTTTTATACTTAATTTCTCTGCTAAGCTTGATTTTTATCGGTGTTAAAAAAGCTGTGATAACAATGTAAATTGCAAAAACATCAAAAGCATCTGAAAGTACCTCTATCTCAAAGAAAATAGCAATGTTGTCTGAGTAATAAGTGATTAGCGTAAAAAGTAATAATGAAATAATAAGGTTAAAAGTAAAATAACTTTTAAAGTGCAATTCTTTTACACGTTTTCTTTGAATAATAGCTTTACCAAACCCAAAATCTGAAAAAGTATCGCTGTAGTACATTAAGACACTTACAATACCTATAATTCCAAAAGCCTCAGGTGAAAGTAGTCTAGCTAGTATTAAAGAGTTAATGAATCTAGCCATTTGCGTAGTAAAAGGTAAAACAGTGAACCACATTGCACTTTTTTTTGTATCTTCTACATATTTCTCATTTTTATTCAAGTAGTTACCCTAGTTATTATATTTATTTATTAGATTATAATCGGGTTCAAGTTCTTTGGAATATACTTGAATATCAAAGTAGGACAGTACATTTAAGATCCTATCTATTTGTTCGTTGCTGAAAAAATCCGTCCACCCCGCCAGAGGATCTTTTCCTCGGTTTATCATAGAGTCTTTTGTAGACGTATCACTTGCTTGCTGTAATTGTTGTATAGCTTCAATAGGTGGGACCTCATTCCATTGTGCATATATTTTAATTAACTCATCTTTTCCGTTTCTAACAAGAGATTCGTAACTGACTAAAATATACTCCCCATTGTTATGTTTGAGTAACGGGTGATATTGGATACACCATAGAATAGCTGATAATTCTTCTTGAGAAGTCAAGTCTTTGCACTTTGCCAAAATTTGAGGGTATTGTTGTAGATAAGGATGGCCAAGTACTTGATTTTTATCTTTTATCCATTTTTTTTTCATAGTGGATGCAATAATGCCACAAGGGTGTCTGAGAATTACTATAGGTTTTCTTATATCTAATACTTTATTCATCCAATCTATTAGTAGGTTTGCTCTTACAAATTTAACAATCAACTTTTTAGCATTTATAACGTCAGAAAAAGAGGCTTGAGATAACATCCAGTGATTTAAGTATTTGCCCGTTAGAACGCTATTTATAAAGTATTGTGCGGGAAAATTATCTGATTTTTTATCAATAAAAAAGTAACGATTATTACCTAATCCAGCTTTATTGACTTCTTTCACATAATGCGGATGGAGAGGTTCAAAAACTTGCATGTGACCTTCAACGGCCGAAAGTAATTCTGCTAGCCAGGTGGAGCCACTTCTCATCGCACCACAGATTATTATTGCATCGTTACTCTTAAAGTGATTTCTATTTACCAATTTGAAAAGAGTACTGTTAATAAGCCCTTTGATAATGAGCCTTATACGTCTTACTGTTTGTTTATCAGACATTTTACTACCATAGAAGGGGGTTATAACACCAACAATTCACTATGCTATCGGCAAAAGAAAGCAAACTGTTTGCATTAAATGATATCAGGTTGTTTAGATTATAACGAAACTTTTTATGTCATATTAGAAATCAAAGTATTTATTTAATCTATTATTCAACTGTTTCATGCGAACCTTGTAAAAACTGAACCTACATTATTTTGATTTGCGTCAAATAAATTCTATTTCATTCGTATCCCGATTCATACGGAGCCTAAACCCGTAATACTCAGAGGTAAGGCAATTGGCCGTATATTTAGGGTATGAAAATTAGATGTTTTAGGTAGTAAGTATGAAATCAATTTTTAAAAAAACACTTGTAGTTTTGGCTATTAGCTCAGTCTTAGCGGCATGCGGTGGTGGTGGTGCAGATGACACTAAACCAAACGACCCAATACCTACGCCATCACCAGCTCCTACACCAGATCCCCAACCAATTCCAGACCCTGAGCCTACGCCAGACCCTGAGCCTACGCCAGAGCCAGAACCAATCCCAGAACCTGAGCCAACGCCCGTACCAGTTCCAATTCCTGAACCTGAGCCGATTCCAGTTCCTGAACCGGATCCGACTCCAGAGCCTGAACCAGTTCCAGTTCCAGTGCCAACCCCTGATCCTGAGCCAGAGCCAACGCCAGAGCCGGAACCAGAACCAGAGCCAGAACCCACCCCTGAGCCAGAGCCAACGCCAGAGCCAGAGCCTGAACCAGCT
>DDIL01000104.1 GCA_002338515.1 Glaciecola sp. UBA1851
TGCCATCTTTTAACTGTTTAAGACTTGGACACCCTTCTTTTCCGTTTAATGTTAATAATAGCGTATGGTAACCTTGACCAATATGATTACCGCTATGCAGTAAACGCTCATAAAAAGAACTCTGTATTGCTACAGAGCGTTTATAAATTAGTGCAGTTAGCGCCTAAAACTGGCTTAATAACCGAGCTATCTTGTATCAAGCCGCTTAAAACTCATCCCTTTTTTTCATTTTAGCCTGTAAAGCTTCCATCATTGTCTTAACGAGATCTGGATACTCAGCTGCAACATTTTTAGTTTCTTTTTCTTCACTGGCAAGATCATACAAAGCAACTCCTTGTTTGCCCATATGGGTTAAACGGAAGTTACCCATACGTATGGTATGATTGCCTCGCCAGTAGGCGTAGGCAGCATGACCTTGTGCGTTTGGATCATTAAGGGAATCAATAAGTGATTGCCCATGAGGCTGTTCTGGCATTGGTAAGCCCGTTAACTTAGTTAATGTTGGAAAAATATCAGCCGTTTCAACAACTGCTTCCGTACTTTTGCCAGGCTGAGGCATTCCAGGGTAAGCAATTAATAACGGCGATTTTAACCCTTCTTCATATAGATTATGTTTGCCCCACATGCCATGCTCACCTAAATTCCAGCCATGGTCGCCCCATAGCACGACAATCGTGTTTTTATCTGCACCGGATGCTTTTAGCGCTTGTAAAATTTTACCGACTTGGGCATCAGCGTAACTCACACAGGCAGCGTAATGACGACGAACAGATTCTGCAAAGGCTTCATCGGTGATAGGGTTTTTACCCCAACGGTTATATTTCATGAATTCATTTGAGTTAAACCACGTAGAAGGTCCTTTGGGTTTATTCGGATATGGATTCTCTGGAAATGCTACGCCTTTATATAAGTCGAGGTATTTTTTGGGAGCGCCAAATGGCAAGTGAGGTTTAATTAACCCTACCGCTAAAAAGAAAGGCTTTTCTGGCTCTCTTGCTAGAAGCTGTAATTGATTAATCGCCTCGTCAGTTATTAATCCATCAGGGTAGATATTGTCACCGCCTTCTGTCGCTTGAAAAACATCCATATCAGAAGCTTTTTTACGAATTTCACCGTGTGCTAAGCCATGCATAGCGCCTTTGGGCGTTTCCCACTCAGCTACCGGCATCAGGCTTTTTGTCCAACCGTCAGGTAATTCTGGTTGTGAGGGATCATTCCAGTTCTTGCCCATGTTGCCACCAGGGTAATGAGAAACTTTACCAACCGCAATGGTGGTATAGCCATTCGACTTGAACCACGCTGGCATGCTGGCGGGGATTTCACCTTTGCGCTTTTTCAATGCTTTTGATCGCGCTTTCAGAGCATCATTACTGGTTGGCCCATAGCGCCCCGTCAATAACGAGTATCGAGAAGGGCCACAACTGGGGGCATTAACATAATGGTTGTAAAACATCCGGCTATTTTCAGCGAGCGCATCAATATTAGGTGAGTGAATATGCGTTGCACCGAATGACTTTAGTTCCGGCCGTAAATCGTCAACCGCTATAAATAAAATATTCTTAATGGGCTTCTGGGAATTAGTCGTTACCAGGTTAAGTGATGAAGTGGTACAACCTTGTACCAATAAAATACTACCAATTAAGGCAAGCAAACTTAAAAGTTTAGTTTTTATCGTCATTTCTATTTTCCTCGGTAAAGCGCTTAGCTAGCTCAGTAGCTAAGCTACCATATATTGTTAAAGGTATTATAGGCGAACCCACCAGATTAAACCGCGTATCAACAACAGTCCCATGGTTATTCAACCATTGGACTGTTAGTGTCGGCTATAATTTTTTGTGAATTTCAATGGCATTTAACACCGGCTCACCAACCAATTTGTTGAAATCAACCACAATAAGACTATCTTCACCTACAGTTACTTCAGATTTTATTTAGGATACTTTTTGTCAATCTACAGATTATTGACCATAAAGAATAAAATTTGTTTTACAATGCAGATAATCACTAAAGAATCAAAAATTATTTAAGGAATGGTGAGTATGAACATAAAAAAACTAACACTATTACTACTTTCACTATTATTTTTACCCCATGCTATTGCGAATAAAAACCAGCTTATCAAAGCGTGTATTGATACTGGTGAAGCAAAAGAAATTTGTGAATGTGCAGCTAGCAAATGGTTGGATGGCTTAAACAATCAAGAATTAGAGTATGCAAAAAGCTTAATTCAATCTATGAGAACTAACACGCCACCTTCACCTTCTATGCAAGCTAAAGTCATGCCTCTGATGCAAAAGTATCAGCGTATTGGAATGGAGTGCGCAATGAATACTGATGTTCAGGAAACAGAAGAACAAGTTGATATTTCAGACTTTATACCAAAGGGCGCAATGTCTGAACAAGATATGAAAGACTTTAATTCGATTGTATCTGGCGGCGCTAATCCATTAGACAAGCTCAAAAGTATGGACAAGCGCGATCAAAATAGACGAAGCGACGCCAGAGATACCAAACAGGCGGAGCAAATAAAACGAGATGAAGAGCTTGCTAAACGTCGAGCAGAAGTAAAAGCTGAGCGGCAACAAGTATCTGCAACAAGTGTAATAACACAACCACGCGCTAACTTTAAAAAATTATTTGAATTAGAAACTCAACTTTATGGAAATAGCACAAGTGTCACAACATGCCTTTGGAATCAATTGATTAGTGCAACAAAAGAGCAACCAGCAGGACGACTAGCCGTTTACTTTGCTGCTATTGGTGGCGGAGATTTTGACCAACCTGAAGAATATAGACCCTATTTAAATAATGCTTATAAGCAATATGAAGTTTATCAAGCAAGTCG
>DDIL01000139.1 GCA_002338515.1 Glaciecola sp. UBA1851
ATAACTTAGCGGATGATTCTAGTAGTCGTTCTGCTAGCCCTGTTTTTTGCAGTACTATTCCCATAAAAATGAACATGGGGATACTCATTAAAGTGGTATTTTCCATTATGCTCATAATGCGATATGGCATAAATTCGAATAAGTCTATTCCTAAGAAAAAGACACCCACAATGACTGATACACCAGCAAACGTGAAGGCAACATAATAACCAAGAAATAACAGTATTAACGCAACAAAGAATAAAATTAAACCTTCCATTTACACGCCCTCATTATGAATGTGGTCTTCGTGCACATTAGGTTTTGCATATCGCAAAGCGTTGTCTAATATGTGATAAAGAATGCATAAAATTAAAAATAAATTAGAAAGAGGAATAACTGAACGGATAATCCATCTGTGTGGCAAACCACCAGGATCTGGGCTGCCTTCACCCATTTCATATGCATCGACTGTATATCCAAAACCGTAATACATAATGATACCTGTAATAGGAAGTGCAAATACGATAGCGCACACTATGTTAATAGTAGCTTGTGTATGCGGAAGGAGTTTCTCAAAGAAAATATCCACGCGCACATGAGCATCTTCTTTTAGCGTATAGCCAATACCAAACATAAACATACCAGCAAACAAATGCCATTCTAATTCTTGCATACCAATGCTGACATCGTTAAACAAATAACGCATAAGTACGTCATAGAAAACATTGACTACCATAGCAAGCATCATTAGAACGGCAAGCATGCCGATTGCATCAATAACCTTGCCTAATATCTTGTGTATAAAAATCATATAGATTGAACTCTGTTAAACTTAAACTCGGGATAAGAATAAAATGATGAAATTGAGTATTCTTTAAGAACCTCTTATTCCTATTTCGAACTTAAATTTTGGAAAAACAAAGAGGCTCAAAAGAGCCTCTTATTTGGCAAGATTATTTTGAATCAAAATTATCTAAATAAGCGCGGTCAGAGAAGTTAGTCCACTGGCGAGCTTTGGCTTTATACCCTTCAATAGAATCAAGAATTTTCTTTACTTGAGGGTCTTTTGCTGCAAATTCTGCTAATAACTTATCGTTTTCTGCTTTAATTGCATTCATTACTTCAGGTGGGAATGAACGAATTTTTACATTTGGATAGTCTTGTTGAATAGTAGCAAGGTTGATTGCACTCTCGTGAGTTGACTGAGTATACATATCGTATGCTGCAGTTTTCATTGCATAAGTAAGAATAGCTTGTAAGTCTTCTGGCAATTTATCAAAGGCTTTCTGATTAACCATAAATTGAAGCTCAGTTGCTGGCTCATGCCAACCTGTATAATAGAAAGGTGCAATTTTGTGGAAGCCCATGCGTAAATCTAATGAAGGACCTACCCACTCAAGAGCATCAATGGTGTTACGTTCAAGTGCAGTGTAAAGCTCTGCAGATGGAATGTTAGTTGGCTTAGCACCAAGCTTAGCTAATACTTCACCAGCAAAGCCAGGTATACGCATTTTAAGGCCTTGTAAATCTTCTAAGGTATTGATTTCTTTTCTAAACCAGCCGCCCATTTGGTTGCCAGTGTTTCCGCCTGGGAAAGACATAATGCCGTATTTGTCATAGGTTTCTTTCATTAACTCCATACCACCACCATGATAGAACCATGCGTACTGTTCTGGGGTAGTCATACCGAAAGGTAGAGTTGTAAAGAATAACGTTTCAATATCTTTACCTTTCCAATAATAAGAGGCTGAGTGGCCCATTTGATATTGGCCTGTTCTTACAAAATCAAAAATACCCAACGCAGATTTATGTTTATTAGACGAATCGATTCTAATTTGTAATCGGCCACCTGACATTTCATCAACCATTTTTGCCATATTCTTGGTAGCATCACCAAACACAGGGAAATTAGGGCCCCATGTTTCAGCTAATTTCCAGCGATATACTTTATCTTTTGCAAGTGCAAGTGGGCTTACGACTATACTTGCAACAAGCATAGCGGCAGCAAACGTCTTAAATTTCATTTTATCTTCCTCTTGGGCTTAGATTAAATTATGGCTCTCTAAAATGCTAGGTAGCCATGTAGTGTACGACTATGAATGTTAAAGAATTGTCACGAAAAAGAAATTAGGGTAAACACCTAGTTTGTCTAGGTAAAACTACCTAGTACCATAGTTGTAACCACTTAAAGGCCTATGGTTACTGTATTTGCGATGGCAAGTGAATTTATTTTGATAATTATGTAAGACTAATGTGTCATGAATTGTTTTATTTATGTTAATGCCTGCTATTCATTAAAATGATGGAGTCTAGGTACTTATACCTAAGATTATAGTATCAATACTGTTGCTGATAAAACGTTCACATAGAATTTACATTTCGAAAGTGCGAACATGCACTATCATTTTACTTAAAGTAGTCATGAGTTATGTTTTTCTCCCTTAAAATGCAATTAATAGCAGTTGTTCAAGTCATATTGACTGCAGTTTTTACGTATTTGTTGGTTACTTCGCAATACAAAGATTTATCCGCAGAAAATTTACGTTCTCTAGAAACATTTTTAATCGAGCAAAAACAGACAGAATTAAAAAACTATACATCAATAGCGCGTGCTTCAATTAATCATATTTACAATAAGGCAAGTCCGTTTGATGAAGAAGCCAAAGAGCAAGTAAAAGCGATCCTATCTACTTTAATTTATGAGCAAGGTGATGGTTACTTTTTTGCCTATCAAGAAAATGGTGTAAATGTTGTTCACCCGACTGAGCCTGAATTAGTTGGCCAAGACTTGTGGGCTTTCACTAACGTAGATGGTGAACCCACTATTCAAATCTTAATAAAACATGCAAAAAACGGTGGTGATTTTCACCAATATGCTTGGAACAAGCCAACAACTAAAGAGCTTACTCAGAAAATGAGCTACGCCGAATTTTTACCCGATTGGGGGTGGATGTTTGGCACAGGAGTTTATTTGGATAGTGTTGAAACTCAATTAAGTTCAATTCAGCAAGCAATAGACACACAGGTTAACAAAACGCGTTCAATTATATTGTTAGTGGCATTGGGTTCTATCTTTATTATTTTTGCGGTGGGTATTGTCCTACATTTTAAACATAAACGACTGAGCGATGAAAAAATTAGCCAGCTTGGGCAAAAAATAGTGACTATGCAGGAAGAAGAGCAGCGGCATATATCACGTGAATTACACGATGGTATTGTACAAGTGTTAGTTTCAATCAAATATTCACTAGAAGCGACGGGTATTAAGTTGCGCAAAGATAAAGTTGAAAAACCTGTACCACTGCAAAAAGCTGAAGAAAATCTTACTGATGCAATTAATGAAATCCGTCGTATTTCTCATCATCTCCATCCACGCATCTTAGATGAGCTTGGTATATCAGAGGCCATGGAAGCGCTAACCAGTGAATTTTCAGAAAGAACCGGCATAGAAGTAAGCATTTACAAACCTGCACTTAAAAAACTACTTCCTGATACAATTAGCACGACTTTATATAGGGTGCTACAAGAATGTTTAGTTAATATAGAAAAGCATGCTAATGCCACAAAAGTAAGGGTAGGCATTGAGATTTCGAATA
Source organism: Glaciecola sp. UBA1851 (assembly GCA_002338515.1). GTDB lineage: Bacteria > Pseudomonadota > Gammaproteobacteria > Enterobacterales > Alteromonadaceae > Glaciecola. Next base: position 3,579 of record DDIL01000139.1, read on the forward strand.
ATTGGTTAACCCTTAAAATTGAAGACAATGGAAAAGGGATTTCTGAAAAGTTTGACGATGATGTTCACGAGAAATTTGTTACAACCGGTATTGGCCTTCGTAATTTAACTGAAAGAGTAGAATATCATTCGGGTCAATTTAAGTTACACTCTAGCCCCAGCGGTACGATAGTTATTGCGCGTATCCCAAAACATATATTCGCTAATTATTATTATGAAAAGAACCAAGTAAAACTTGAAACGAGGTCAGCTTAGTTATGTCATTATTACCAAAACATCCAACCATAAAAGTCATGCTAGTTGATGATCATCCAATGGTTCAAGATGGATTAAGTGCATGCCTTTCATACTATGATGATATTGAAGTAGTGGGAGCAATAAACGATGGCAAAGAAGCATTGGCTAAAGCAATAGAATGCGAGCCAGATGTGATTTTAATGGATATCAGCATGCCCTCAATGAATGGACTAGACGCCACCGAAATCATTCTAGAAAGCTTACCCAATACAAAAATTTTAATATTTTCTATGCATAATTCAGCGGAATTTGTGACCAATGCAGTACAAGCTGGTGCGTCTGGTTATGTATTAAAAGATACGGGGTCAGAGGAAGTATATTTGGCAATTAAATCGGTTGCTAAAGGTAATACGCATTTTAGTTCTTCTATTGCACAAGTATTGATTGATCAGCCTGCTAAAAACCAAGAGCGCCTGACTACTCGGGAACAAGTGATATTAGGATATATAGCACAAGGATTTTCTAGCAAAGAAGTCGCGCAAACTTTATCTATCAGTTATCGAACAGTTGAGGCACATAGGCGAAATATTAAATCTAAGCTCAAGCTAGACTCATTAGCTGAATTAGTTAGATATGCAGTTGAGCAAGGGTTGATTGAGAAAAATGAAAAGGCTTAGCAAAGCTTGCATAATATTCACCTAAAATGGCGTGAATAATTGGCACTATTGCAAAAGTAACAAATAGTGCCAATTTACTGCGAGGGAATAATCAAGAGTAAATATAATTTATATTTTCAATCGTAATTGTACCGAATGATGAGCGTTACTATTTGCGCCAACCCATATAGTAAATAGACCATCTTCAGCTATAAACTCTCCTTTGTCATTATAAAACGCTAAGTCTTGAATGTTTATATCAAAACTAATGCGTTTGCTTTCACCAGCTTTAAAAAATTCACGCTTATATTTTTTTAACTCTTTTACCGGTCTAGTTTGGCTCGCAACCGCATCGTTAATATAAAGCTGAATTATTTCCACGCCATCATACTCGCCCGTATTATTTACTGTAATATTCACAGTGATATTTTCTTCACCCGAAATTGTGTCATTACTGATAGAGATATCAGCATATTCAAAATGGCTATACGACAGCCCGTATCCAAATACAAAGAGTGGGGTGAAATGCACATCTATATGTGAGGATGACATACCCAGTGAGGTTTGCGGTGCACGAGTAGGGAAGTCTTGCATAAATACTTGAGTATCTTCACTCACCGGCCGGCCCGTTCTCTTGATACCGTAATAAAGGGGAGTTTGCCCAACATGTCTTAAAAAACTCACTGGTAGTTTTCCGCTAGGTATTACTTTTCCAACGAGCAAATCAGAAATGGCTTGACCTCCCATCGAGCCACTGTGCCATGCATATAAAATCGAATCTACTTTGTCGACAATACCAGATAATATTAATGGCCTGCCTGCCATCACAACCAATGTAATAGACGTACCAGACTCAGCCAACTTATGTATTAATTCCTCTTGCGCACCTGGCAAAGTAATATCTGTTCTACAATGTGCTTCACCTGATAAAATAGACTCTTCACCTACCACTACCACAGCATGGTCTGCTGTAGCTACACAATCAAAGGCTGATTCAAATTCAGACTGGTTTGCATCTCTTGAGTTAGCAAATACAGGTTGATAATTCAAAGCGATGTTATTAGATTCACAATAAGCTTGCATACTTGCTTTGAGCGTGACTGATTTACTTTCGTCACCATCAAAAATCCACGTGCCAAGCATTTCATATGGATCATCTGCTAAATAACCAATTAACGCTATTTTCTCCACTTCATTATTATTAAGTGGTAACGTTTTATTATCATTTTTGAGTAATACACAAGATTGACAAGCCGCTTCATATGACGCTTTTTGGGCTTGCTCAGAAATGTCTTGGTAGGGTGGTACTTCTGCTGGGTTGTTATCAAATAGCCCAAGTGAATATTTTAGCGCAAGAATACGCAATACCGCTTTATCTATTTGTGATTCGGCAATATGATTATTTTCAACTAAAGCCGTGCCGTGCTCAAGAAAGGTTCCGCTAACCATTTCCATATCAACACCCGCTTCTAAGCCTAAATAAGCGGCGTGATACATGTTTTTAGCTAAACCATGAATGGTCAATTGACCTACAGATTCCCAATCACTCACCACTACGCCATCATATTTCCATTGGTCTCTTAGTACGTCATTTAATAACCACTTATTGCCACTAACAGGCACACCGTTTACATCACTGAACGAGGTCATAACACTGGCTACGCCCGCGTCGCATGCCGCTTTAAAAGGAGGCATGTAAATGTTACGAAGTTCATGGGTAGATAAGTTGGTAGTATTGTAATCTCTACCAGCTTCACTTGCGCCATAGCCTACAAAATGTTTGGCACAAGCTGCTATGGCAGTTGGGTCAGACAAATCATCAGTTTGGTATCCTGTTACCATGCCAACCGTTAAGTTGCCACAAAGTAATGTATCCTCACCAAATGACTCCGCTATTCTTCCCCATCGCGCATCACGGCTAATGTCAATCATTGGTGAAAACGTCCAATTAATCCCTATATTAGCAGCCTCAATTGCGCTTATTCTGGCAGCTTTTTTCACTACTTCTGTATTCCAACTACATGCCATTGCGATAGGTAATGGAAAAATAGTTGCAAATCCATGAATAACATCTCGCCCAATTAAAAGAGGAATACCTAAACGACTTTCATTAATGGCTATAGACTGCATTTGTGCGATTACATGAGCTTGGTTTTCATTAATGATAGAGCCAATCATGCCTGCTCTTAATTGCCCAGCTAAGTCGTCAGAAACATGATTGACTGAGCTATTGACCTGATGTAATTGCCCGAGCTTTTCTTGCAAACTCATTTCATCTAAAAGTACTTTAGCTCGAGTTAATGAACTCTCTGTAATGCAAGACTGCCTGCTATTTGCCGAAGGTTTTAAAACTGCCCTAAAACTATCAAAAGGGAAATGACTATTTTTATGAATAGAGGTGATCATGCTAATACCCGTAAATTCTAATTAATAACAAGGTTAAGGTGAACGATAGACTATTCAACCTAGTTGCGCTTAACGGGGTTGTATAAATGTTTAAGCGGATTAGTAAACCTTTTAATTCTTTTAATTTTGTATGCTTTAACTGCACTTACCATGCAAACAATTACACAAAATTTACACTTTATTGACATTAAAGATGTATATTTTCACTTACTATCATAGGTCATATGTTAGTAACGGTGATGATATACATGGAAAAAATAAAAGGTTTGCACACGTTAAGATGTAAAGGGCGTTTCCCTCGTTTTTATCAACCTAGCTTTATTGCTAGCTTATGTATGCTGATTATTGCTTGTGGTGGCAGTAGTAGTGAACCAACCATGCAAGATACTCCGTCCCCCACACCAGATACCACTGACACTACTTCTCCAACTATCACGCTGAACGGCTCAGAAGCTGTCGCGATTCTGTTAGGCACTGAATACATCGATGCGGGTGCGACAGCCTTAGATAACGTAGACGGAAACCTAACCGCTCAGCTAACAGTAACTAATAATTTAAACACTAATATATTAGGCACATACACATTTCAGTATAACGTAGTTGATTCAGCTAATAATCAAGCGATTGAAGTTACACGAGAAGTTAATGTGGTTGAAGCCCAGCCAGATCGAACCTTTTTCGCGGCAAAAGATGTGATCACTATTGGAGAAAATACGGGTGGTTTTACAGGTATGTTAGATAACGGCGACAGGTTTGGTCGTGATCATGCTGAAATAGGTGACATTAATGGTGACGGTATCAATGATGTTATTGTGGGCGCGCGCTCAGATGACGATGGCGAAATTGACGCAGGGGCCGTTTATATAGTTATGATGAATGATGCAGGATCAGTTGATAGTTACCAAAAAATTTCCAACTTAGAGGGGAGTTTTACTGAGGGTTTATTGGCAGGTAACTTTTTTGGATATGGGGTAGCTGGTTTAGGTGATATTGATATGGATGGGATCCCTGATATTGCCGTAACCGCTCCAACAAATAATAATCAGGCACTTTTTGTTATTCATTTAAATGCAGATGGCACGGTTAAAAGCTGGATTAAACATGAAGGGATTAACGGGCAAGGACTATCTGCTTTAGGTGACATCGATGGTGATGGGATTATTGAATTGATTGCCGCTAATCCTAGATCTAGTGATGGGGGAAATAGTCGAGGAGCAATACAGCTTCTGTTTTTCAATCAAGATTCAACTATTCGAGACTCTGTTACGATTAGTTCTACTGAAGGTGGATTTGGTGAAGGATTGAATAATGGTGATGAGTTTGGTGGCAGAGAATCAGCGTTTCTTGGTGATATAGACGGCGATGGCACTATAGAAATTGCAGTAGGCGCATTTATGAGTGATTCAGGGCGTGGTGCAATTTGGATTTTATCATTAGATCCAAATACGTATATGGTCACTTCAAAAGTAAAAATTGGCGCTTATCAAGGTGGTTTCAATGAAGAACTTCCTGATACAGAAAATGAAAATGGCTCGTTTGGAGGGCAGTTTGGACATGCTTTAGCATCTGTTGGCGATTTAAATGGAGATGGTATTGCGGATTTGATTAGTGCTGCTAATCAATATGAAGAGGGATATGCATATCTACTATATTTAAATAGTAATAAAACTGTTAAAACATATACAAGAATAAATAATACAGAAGGGGGGTTTAACCTATCATTAAGCGACGAAGGACGTTTTGGTCGTTCAATATCATATTATGCAAAAAACGATAGCCAGCTTACTTCACAAACTGATAAATCAGACTTTACGCTGAACCTTGGTGGTGGGGCTGGTACAACGGGAACTGTGTTCTCACTGCAGTTTCAAGAATGTGAAATAGAGATAATACCGAGCAATTACTATTGGCAATCAAACATGCCATTATTTAGTAATTGGAGCCATGCTCAGCAGGAAGTAAGTGAGCCCCTGTCTTTTGAGCAGTGTTTGCAAAAGAGTGCTGATTTTCAAGCCCCCTATATTACCCATAACCCTCTTGATGATAGATGTATCATTCAACCTGCAAACTCGGAGTTATGGGTGAGTGACGAACAAAGTGTTAGTTATGTTAATCAGTGTTTTAATGAATAGTCGCTTGCCACATATATATTTATTGCCGTGGCCAAATATTATAATTAAATAAGTACTAACTAATCATAGTTTTTGCTATTCGCATTGCCATTTATGCACATCATGCATAACAATACGAAGGTGGCAAATATTGCATCCATTCCATAAAATAACGCGGCTAGTGCAACCACTGCAGTTAGCACTGCGAAGATTTTAAAGAACGGCTTATAATTACGTTTCTCAATCATTACTTTCTCCTAAAACTGTTTAAAGAAATCTTTGCTTACATATAAAACTATTTATTAGTAATATTTACTTTTATTTGAGTGAAAAGTTCAAACTATGTGCCACTACAATATAAATTTCAGCCGGTGGTAAAAGTTACCAATAGGTAACAGTATTTGATGATAATACAGAAGATAAATACAACATTAATTGGAGTGGGCGTATGTGTGAGCTTCTAGGCATGAGTGCAAATGTGCCTACGGATATATGTTTTAGTTTTAGTGGCCTAATGGAAAGAGGGGGGCGAACCGGTCCTCATAAAGACGGCTTCGGTATCACGTTTTATGAAGGCAAAGGCTTTCGTAATTTCAAAGACGCTGATCCAAGTTGTGATTCAGCTATTGCTAAGCTCATTCGCGATTATCCTATTAAAAGCTGTACGGTTATTAGCCATATAAGACAAGCTAACCGAGGCCGTATTTGCCTTGAAAATACGCATCCTTTTACTCGGTGTTTATGGGGGAAAAATTGGACATTTGCGCACAATGGGCAGCTTTCAAATTATCAAAAGAAACTAACAATTAAGTATCATGTGCCAATTGGCAATACTGACAGTGAACTTGCCTTTTGCTGGTTACTCGATAATGTATTCGAAAAATTTGGTAGAAGTAAACCTAAGAATATGAAAGCAGTGTTTACTTATGTGGCTAAGCTTTGCGACTCACTAAGAGAATTAGGCGTGTACAATATGATGCTAACCGACGGTGAATATTTATTAGCTTACTGTACTAACAACTTGCATTGGATAACGCGTAAAGCACCTTTTGCCAAGGCGAGTTTAATTGATACCGAAATGAGCATAGACTTTAATCAACATACCACACCGAACGACATAGTTACTGTTATATCTACTCAACCTTTAACCCATAATGAGCGGTGGCATAAGATGGCTGTTGGTGAATCTAAACTGTTAAAGTTTGGAGTAGAAGTTTAGTTCATTTGCTATGACATAATACGGGAAATATTGGCGTATTTTTTCGTTAATTGCCCATCTTTTGATATTCATACCATTAATCGCACCATCTGACCGCTTGGTCTCGTTTAAGTTGTTTTGTTTTCCTAGTAACTTATGTTGAGCGTTTTTATAACCCTATATTTGTTGTGACAATATAGGTTAAATAAACATTTTATATACGGGTAATGCAACCAACTCTGCAAGACCACATATATAGCGTTTTAACTAAAGCCAATAATTATAAAAATAGGCGCTAATTTAAAAGGCATACTGTTATGACAACTAATACAAATGTGATGGGTGAGTTTATCCATCGCAACGGAGATGATTTTTACGTCATCCGTAATGTTGATAAAATGTCACAGTTTTTTATCAGTTTGGTATCTGATCAAGACCATTGGTTATTCGCAGGCTCTCAAGGCGGTATTACCGCAGGACGAGTATCACCAGAAACTGCACTTTTTCCCTACGCATGTGTAGACAAAATTTACGATACCGCACTCAGTGCTGGCCCGCGCACACTTCTAAGAAGCGCTAACCGTAAAGCAGAAAACGCTTGGCACTGGGAACCTTTTAATTACGAGCAAAATGGTAAATATCACCTGACCCGTAACTTATATAAAAACACCTTGGGTAATGTGCTTACATTCGAAGAAATTAATCACGACCTTAGTTTAGCTTATGAATACACTTGGTCATTTTCTGATGACTATGGTATTTGCCGCTCATCTAAATTAACTAATCTTTCAACTCAGCCTAATCAGCTAGAAATATTAGATGGCTTGGTAAATGTTTTACCAGCGGCAGCACCAAGATTCACACAAATGGTATCGTCTAATTTAGTTGACGCATACAAGTGGACGGAAGTAGATAACAACGTTGGCCTTGCGAAATATAGTTTGTATTCAGCTATTACTGATAGGGCTGAGCCTGCTGAATCATTGCGAGCTAATACTATTTTCAGCATAGGTTTAAATGAATCAAACATAGTACTGAATACCAATAGTATTCGAGACTTTAAAGATAACAAACAACTTGACCATGGATCACAAACACGCGGTGTAAGAGGCTGTTTCTTGCTTAATGCTGAACTTACATTAGGCGCTGATGCTTCAGAAAATTGGACAATTGTGTCTGACCTTGAGCGCGATCAAGTGCAAATAGCCACATTAGCAGATAAGTTAAATGATAAAGACAGTTTGGCCAGAGATATTGCACAGACAATACAAAAAGGTTCTGATAATTTAGCCAGAATTATGGCTTCATCAGATGGCTTTCAGGTCACAAATGAACAAAATGTGTCAGTTCACCATTATGCAAATACGCTGTTTAACGTGCTTCGAGGCGGTATTTTTGCAAACCAATATCACATCTTATCGGTAGATTTAGCGCAAACTATTTCGCATTTTAATAAGCCTTTGTATGCTCGTATTCAAAGTCAACTTTCACAGTTGTCAGAGTTAACCACGTTAAGCGAACTGAAAGAATTAGCAGCTAAGCTAAATGAACCACAGTTTACGCGTTTGCTAAATGAATATTTGCCTATTACTTTTGGTAGACGACACGGCGATCCTTCTCGCCCGTGGAACCAATTTGCCATTCAGTTGAAAGATGATGAGGGTAAACCTTTACTCTCGTATCAGGGGAATTGGCGCGATATTTTCCAGAACTGGGAAGCATTAGCGTTAAGCTATCCATCTTTTACGCCATCAATGATAGCCAAATTTGTTAACGCTTCTACAATGGACGGTTACAACCCATATAGAATTACTAAACAAGGAATAGATTGGGAAGTAGAAGAGCCAGATGATCCTTGGAGCTATATTGGATACTGGGGCGACCATCAAATTATATACCTTCTAAAATTACTAGAAGTGTCGAATAAGTTTTATCCTAGTGCCCTTAAATCAATGCTTAAAGAGCGAATTTATAGCTATGCAAATGTGCCTTATCGCATTAAAGGCTATGAAGATTTATGTAAAAATCCTAAAGCAACGGTTGATTACAATGAAGCACTAGCTGAAGAAATTGAAAAGCGTATTTCAACCTTAGGCGCTGATGGCAAAATGGTTTTGTCGAATGCTAGCGAAGTTTATCAAGTTAACTTAATGGAAAAGTTATTGGTACCGCTATTGACTAAACTAAGTAATTTAGTAGTGGATGGTGGCATATGGCTTAATACTCAGCGTCCAGAATGGAACGACGCAAACAATGCATTAGTTGGCCAGGGGTTGTCCATGGTCACTTTGTACTATATGCATCGTTATATTCACTTTTTTGGCGCAATTTTGAAGGAGCTGAAAGTGCAAGAGTCGAACGCTGAATTTGAAGTAACGGCGGAAGTCGCAACGTGGTTGTCTGATACATCCAAGTATATTAATGCGTTAAGTGCAGAGCTTTCTGATGCACCTGCAACAGCCAAACAGCAAAGACAGTTACTCGATAATGTGGGCGTTGTGGCATCTAACTATAGAGCCGCCGTTTATGATCATTCAGGTGACTTTAAGCAAGCGACGTTAGGAATATCTGAAATCGAACGTTTATTAGATGCATCTCAACAGTTAATTAAGCACAGCATTAAGCATAATGTGGATGCGTCAGGTTTGTACCATGCATATAACATTCTGTCTTTGAAAGATGACAAAGCTGAAGTTGATAACTTATATAAAATGCTAGAAGGGCAAGTGGCAGCGCTTAGCTCTGGTGCATTAGGAGCAGATGAAAGCTTACGCGTTCTTAAAACCTTATTTGAAAGCGATATTTACAGAAACGATATTGATACCTTCATGTTATATCCAGACCGGGAGCAAACCGGATTTATGGATAAAAATTTACTCCCTGAAGCGCATGTATTGAGTATTCCACTGCTCAGTAAAATGTTAAGCGACCAAAATTCACTGTTAATTCATAAAGATGCACAAGGTTTAATTCGCTTCAATGCAAAAATTATTAATGCAGCAGTCATTAAAGCTGCGTGGGCTAATATTCAAGATGAATATGCGAGTTTAGCCACGGATGATGCATTGGCTCAAATTCTTGAGTTACATGAATCAACGTTTAAACATAGTGAATTTACCGGCAGAAGTGGCGGTATGTTCGGATTTGAAGGTTTAGGCTGTGTTTACTGGCACATGGTAGCAAAACTATTATTGGCCGTTCAGGAAATCTGTATATCTGCTAATGCGCATGGTGTTGCGCAAAGCCAAGAATTAATGGCCTATTACTACAAAGTGCGACGTGGTATTGGGTTTAATAAAACCCCTGAAAATTATGGAGCATTCCCAACCGACCCTTATTCGCATACGCCAAAGCATGCTGGAGCTCAGCAGCCTGGTATGACAGGTCAAGTAAAAGAGGAAGTAATTGCTAGGTTTGGTGAGTTAGGTTGTGTGGTTCAAAACGGCATAATTAAATTCAACCCATTCTTACTTAGACAACAAGAGTTTACTCAAGAAGAGACCACATTTAAGTTTTTAGATGTGCAAGACAACTGGCAGGAAACTGACCTTGCTGCTAACAGCTTAGCCTTTACGTGGTGCCAAGTACCTATTACTTATTCACTCGTTCAAGATGGTGAATTAGCCGCGAATGTTACTTTGTCAGATGGCAGTAACGAAACATTTGAGCAGGCTGAGCTTAGTGCCCAGCATAGTGCCAATATTTTTGCTAGAAATGGCAAAGTTGCATCTATCAATGTAAGTGTGCCAAGCAATATGCTTTGCTCAGTTACAGTATAGTGGGGAAGAATAATGTCTAAGGTAAACAATAAATATCTGCAAATGGCGAACAACCGAGTTTATTCTCCTGAACGCGATAGCAGTGAGCACATAAAAGCGCTATTGAACGATAGCATTCATGGCATTTGCTTTAGCCCATATATAGAAGGGCAAGAGCCAGGTTCTGACATTACGGAAGCTCAAATAGAAGCAAGATTGAGTATTTTGAAACCACATGTTAGCTGGATTAGAACTTTCTCTTGTTCTGAAGGGAATGAATTAATTCCTGCTGTGGCTAAAAGAATGGGATTTAAAACACTTGTGGGTGCATGGCTAGATGAAGATTTAGACAAAAACCAAGAAGAAATTGATACCGCTATTGCTATGGCAAAAGCCGGCGAAATAGACCTACTAGCAGTAGGGAATGAGGTGTTACTTCGAGAAGAATTAACAGATGATCAATTAGCTGATTATATCAATTATGCTAAAAAAGAAGCCGGTATCCCAGTTGGTTATGTAGATGCATACTATTTGTTTGAAAACTTTCCCAAAGTTGCCGACGCGTGTGATGTAATAATGGCTAATTGTTATCCATTTTGGGAGGGCATTGGTATAGAGCATGCGCATGTTTATATGCGTGACATGTACTACAGGGCAGTAAATGCGGGTAAAGGGAAACCTGTGATTGTGAGTGAAACAGGTTGGCCTAACAAAGGCACTGCATTTGGTGCTGCTATACCTAATGATGCAAATGCAAAGCAGTATTTTCTGCAAACTGCCACTTGGACAGAAAGCCTAGGTATTCCTTTATTCTATTTTTCTTCCTTCGATGAAGATTGGAAAGTAGGGGATGAAGGCGATGTTGGCGCGTATTGGGGATTGTGGGATAAAAGCGGTAAGCCAAAATTCTGGTAACCTCTATTGTTTCAATACCGTTTAATTTTTGGTGTGCTAGCTAAATTATATGGGTAGTTAGCATACGTTTGTTTTTATTGGGCTTAATTGCCCAATCAATTTTATTTTGTAATCAGATTATATGTTTATAACTGACTGCTAAATACACAGCATGAGGAGTTCACATGTCTGTTATTAACTCTCAAATAGCCGAAGTGCTAGCATGTAAAAATGCTATTTGTTATTCAGGTTATCGTCCTGGACAAAGCCCAGGTTTAAAAATTTACCCATCTTACTCTCAGGTTTTAGAAGACTTACTCATTCTAAAAGACAAATGGTCTTTCTTGCGGCTCTATGATAGCGGCCCACACGCACAAGTGGTATTGGAAGTTATAAAGCGTGAAAAATTGCCGTTCAAAATCTTATTAGGCATGGATTTAGCGGCTGAAGAGTCTAATCCTGGTTGCCCTTGGGGAGCGTATTTTAGTGATGACCAATTAGGCAAAAATAGAGCTGCGAACGATGATGAGTTACAGCGTGCAGTCTATTTGCTGCGTCATTATCCAAACGAACTGTGCGGCATATCTGTAGGAAATGAAGCGAGCGTTGATTGGACTGATCATAAAGTTAGCACCGAAAGGTTAGTATTTTTTGCTAAACACCTTAAAACGTTGAATGTGTGCCCCATTACTTTTTGTGAAAATTATGTGCCTTGGGCAAATGGTCAGCTAGATCAATTGGCAGAAGTAGTTGATTTTATTTCACTGCATTCATATCCAGTTTGGGAATCAATTTCAGTCGATCAAGCCATGGAATACACCAAGCAAAACTATGCTAGCGTAGCTAACCGTTTCCCTGATAAGCAAGTGATAATTACCGAAGCAGGATGGACATCAAATGCCAATGGTAATGGTTTCCCAGCTGAATTTGCAAACGAAGACTGGCAAGCTACATACTGTGCTGAACTTCTTCAATGGAGCAAAAAAGAAGGTAAAGTTGTGTTCTTATTTGAAGCATTTGACGAAGCATGGAAAGGTTCCCCCGATCCACTAGAGCCAGAAAAGCATTGGGGAATTTATAAAGAAGACAGAACCGCTAAGGCTGTGGTTGCTAGCTTAGTTTAATGCCCATAAATCAAACAAAAACCGGCCATCTCCACTAGATTTAATACGAAAAGCGCGTTTAGGAAAGTAGAGAGGAGGGGCCTAATTTGAAAGCCTAAATTTCATGGATGAAATTTTGGAGCGCCCATGGATGGGTTCACAGCGACTTTCAAATTAGGTCCCTCCTCTCTGCTTCTAAACAGCCGTATTAAATCTAGTGGAGATGGCCGGTTTTTTATGCGAGCGTTAAACATAGTTGGCTCACGATTCAACGTAGAACGGAAAGTTAGCATGAGCCGCATTACCGTTGCCATCATAAGCGAATACGTAAAGTCGGTAGGCGCCGGGTTCATCTGGCGTCATAAATTTAACTTGCTCCGTGTGTTCTGATTTATCAACATGGACTAATTGCGGTACGTACTCTTTGTCACCACCTACATTCCTAGAGGTGGTTTCTTTGCGAATTTCCCACATAAAGCGAACGTCATCACCATCAGGATCATTTACTTCTACTTCTGCTTTATGCTGATGGTTAGGCGCTAAAACTAGGTTTTTGAATGGCGATTTACCATCTATTGTGATAGGTGTAATGCTTGGCGCACGATTATCAGGGTATTGACCTGTCCAAATATATTGCATTACATCCACTACTTCTGTTTTTTCACCAGAATCTAGAAACATGCCATACCATGTGGAAGTTTTTTCTTGTTTTTGGCCCCACAAAAATACGTAGTTGCCAATGGCTGTATTAGCATAAGGCTTTAAAACCTTTTCATAGCTTCTTGTGTAGTTTTCTGCTTTTTCAGTGCTGGTATTTTCTATGGGAGCTCCCCACTTTGTCTCACGGACTTCCCAATGACCTACAGAGCCCCATTCAGTCACAAAATATGGGCCGGTGAAGTTATCTTCTTTAATGTATTTGGGTAAATTTACTACGTCTGCGTACATCTGAAAGCTGATAAAATCAAGCGCAGGTGCGCGCTCATTAATATCTTTTACTGCCCGCCTATCATAGCCCGCAAGAGCCGTGGTAGTAGGATGGTGAGGGTCGAGCTCTTTAATCATTTCAGCGGTTTCATTTACTGCATCAAACACCTTAGGATTAGAGTAATCAAAGTTTACCTCATTACCGATAATCCATGTTAAAAGAGCAGGATGGTCTTTATAACGCAGTACTCTGTCTCGATTTTCTTCAAGTTGTTTGGCTACGGCTTTTGGGTCATCGTAGTTAAATCCTTGTCTTTCTCGAGCAAACTCGAGGCACAATGATACCGTCATACCTAGTGCATAAGCTCTATCTAACAGTTGTTGAGCGGGTTCGGCATGGTCATCTACTGCCCATGTTCGTACGCTGTTGCCACCAAACGACTTCACTTGTTCTATGTCTGGGCTATTTAAACCTGCACCATTAACCAAGTATGGTTCGCCCCCACGTAACAACTTGAAACCTGAGTCTGTTTCAACAATCTCTACCGTGATTGGTCCAATACTATCTTGTAATTTTAGTGAAGAGCGACTTTGACTCTCGCAAGCTGCTGTAATGAATAACACTAAAAATATTACTAAGAGTTTTTTGTATAGATGCATTGACTAAACACTCATTTTATATGGCAAATTAATAATTTATTAACAATATCCTATTGTCTCTATGAAAAATTAGCGTACAACTAAAACAAGTTAAGGTGGCACTTGTATGCGTTAACTAGGATTACACTATATTGCATACGTATGCAATAATCGAATATCTATTCCATGCATTTTGATCTAATATGTTAATTATTGGTTAAATAGTATTGTAACTTTAGCAAACATGGAACTATCGTTAATTTCATGACGTTTGTGGTGTGGTTTTGTTACCATTAACCAAATTCAAATAATCCTAGCGAACAACTTTCAGAGCACATTGCTAATTTTTTGGAGTAACATTTTATTAGTAAATTTATACAGTCAGGTTTTCTTTGTATATGCAGGGTGGCGTTATGCAAAAACTACGAACGATAGTCGTTGATGATGAGCCCTTGGCTTGCCAATATTTAGTGAACAAACTTAAAAATTATCATCAAATTGAAGTGGTTGCTTTTTGCAAAAATGGCAGAGAAGCAATGCAATTAGTTTATGAACAGTCTCCAGATTTGGTGTTTCTAGATATACAAATGCCAGGACTGAATGGTTTAGATGTAGCTAAACAATTGCAATCCGATACCATGCCAATGGTCATTTTTGCGACCGCTTTCGAGCAGTATGCGCTTGATGCTTTTGATGCTCATGCAGTCGATTACATTGTTAAACCTATAGATGAAAAGCGATTAGAACTTGCTATAAATCGCGCTTTATTAAGGCATGTGAGTGTTAACACTATGCCCGAGATTCAAAAAGGTGAAGTAATAGGGGCAATTGCAGATATTGAAACCTTGCAGAATAAAACGGTATCTTGGACGGATAATACATCTAATGATGGCGTTGCAAAGGATAGTGTTTCAAATGACGGTGATTTACGAAAAATTATCATAAAAGACAGAGATGAGATCCACCTTATAAATCAGGCTGATATTGAATGGGTTGATGCGGCCGGTGACTACGTGTGTGTGCATGCTAACGGTGATACACATGTAAAAAGGTCAACACTAAAAGAGATGGAAGATGAACTTAATCCTGTTATGTTTAAGCGGGTCCATCGCTCAACTATTGTCAATTTAAGCTGTATCGAGAAAGTGATTCCGTTAAACAAAGGTGAGTATTTCTTACTTTTAGGCGAGCATCAAAAAGTTAAAGTGAGCAGAAAATATAAAGATATTATTCGTAGTTTTTTAGAACAATAACCTGAAAGCTTGCTGTTACACTTTTTAAGTTGTCTAACAAAAATTCCTTTTTACTTTCAGAGATACTCCAATAAAATGGTGTCATCATTAATAAATTGAGACGAGAAGCAAGCGTGTTTAGCTCAATGTTAAATTCAAGTGTGTCCTTTTCTAATGTTTCCCAATTTTCAATATTCACTTCCTCTTGTGAGTGCAGTTGAGGGGTGTCATAAACTAACTCTTTTAATTCGAATAGGTGTTTTTGAGCTGGAACTACCTTTATCCATATACCATCTGCCTTTAGTATGCGGTGAATTTCATCTTCATTGCTAGGTGCAAAAACTTGAATTGTGGCATCTTGAGAATCAGTTTTAAGCGGAATTTTATAGCTACTGGCCACAGCAAAATGATGGTAGTCTGACATATTCGATTTCATTCGCTTACTTGCTTTTTGTATTGCTGGTTTTGAAATATCAATACCATAAGAATGAAGTTGAATAGACTTGTCATTAAGGCGCTTCGATATTTCACTTAAGTAATAGCCTTCTCCGCAACCTGCGTCGCAAATTATTATTTCTTCACTAATGTTCTCTGTTAAATAGTGATTCAAAAGAATATCTGCTAAATTGCTAACTAGAGGAGTGTAGTGCCCTTCATTTAAAAAATCTCTTCTAGCAACAACCATGTCCTTATTATCCCCTGGATGTTTGCTATTTTTTTGATTTGCTAAAAGGAGATTGATATATCCTTCTTTGGCGATATCAAATTGATGATTATTTTCGCAGGCGACTGATTTTGAGTTTTTACTGCCGCTAGTTGAAGTGGTTGTCTGTTCCAAGTTATTCGGAACTAAGGCTTTTAATGATTCCCCACAATTTGGGCAGATCCAACTCATCATGAAAGTATCCTTGAATGTGTTGCGTTTGAGTTAGAATTATTCACTTAAATGTATTCACTTAGATATTCCAGAGTGTATGTTTAAATCTATTACTTAACTTTACGTAACATTTTAACCACTCTGTATTCTAACTCACTTGGTTTGAAGGGTTTAGACAGGTAATCTGTTACGCCTGCTTTTACTGCTTGCATAACTAGTGCCTTTTCTGTTGTGGCGGTCAGTAATAGAAAAGGGATATGCTTATGTTCGCTGGAGGCTTTTATTTTTTTAAGTAAATCAAGACCTGACATTTTCGGCATGTCCCAATCACAAATTATTAAACCTATTTTTTTGTTTGATAACACTTTCCAAGCTGACTCACCGTCATATGCAATATCAATATTATTCGCGCCAACTGTCTTCAAAGACGCTTTTACTAACGTGCGAATTGCTTCCATATCATCCGCAACTAATATATTGATAGTTTTGATTAACTTTAACGGATCTTTCATTGGTGTCCTTGTATAAAATAAATGATGGCGTTATGCGCTACCACATTAGATCATCTGGCACGACAAAATCAGCGTAGGGATCATCTTCAATTTCTTGAGGGTCTTCAGGTTCTTTTATTTCTACTATGTATGAATCGTCACGTTGCGCAATTTTATTAGAAACTGATGTGGGTATGATGCAATATCCGTCTTCTTCTTGCTCAATATCCAATACTATCGCCAAATGACCATCTAACAGTTGTTTCCGCTGTTGTTCATTGACGTACAAATGCTTTATGACGGTTCCATGGGTAAAGTTATATTTAATTTCACCTTTCCCTGTAGTTTGTTTATTGAGGCTAATTAGTTGCTTGATTTGAGCTTTAATTTCTTTTGCTTGCTTTGCTTGTTTTTGCTCTGCGTTCAAAGCCTTGGCTTTTTCAACTTGTTCTTGTTTTGAAGCTTCCACACTCGCTTTCACTTCCTTTGCTAAATCTCTAGACTTTTTGGAGCCTTTCTTTGCTTTATTTAGCTTCTTTTTATTAACCAAACCTGCTTGTAGCATTTGCTCTTGAAGCGTAAGTTTTGCCATATTAATACATCTCTTATTTAAACTTTGATGTAGTGTAGCGGTACTTGTGCCGTTATTAAAGTGACAAATAACTTTATGACGCGTTAATTTTTGAAGGTTGTTTGCTTTGGTAAAAGTAGAATTTTATGTGAAGGACATCGATAAAGTTTGGAAATCAATTAATTCGATAAAAAATCTTTTACGACTTCTTTATAATTTCGACTAACTTTCACTTTATCATGCTCGCCAATTTGTAAAAAAAACTCCCCTTTTGTTCTAGGAAGTACTTTTGTAATGGCATTCAAATTGACGATGGTTGAACGATGGACTCGCTTAAACATACTCGGGTCTAATTCTTCTACTAGCTCTTTCAATGTGACACGTTTGATATGCGTATCTCCATTTGAATGAATACAAGCATAATCTCCCGCTGCGTCTATCCATTGTATTTGATTTTGTTCCAAGATATGAATCTCATCTCGGTCTTTTACCACCACTCTTGAAAAATTATTTTTAGTTTCGGGAATATCTTCAGGATGTTCTTTTTGACTATCTAGATTGGATGAAGACGCAATTGTTTTGTTCTGAATTTCTTGCGCCGCACTTAACAGTGCTTGCTTAATAGGTTCTTCTTTATTAAGCACTAACCGTTGTGATGCCCGCTCAACTGCGCGTTTGATTCGCTCGTCATCAATAGGTTTTAAGATATAATCAACCGCATTAGCATTAAAAGCGTCGATGGCATATTGTTCGTAAGCAGTGGCGAACACCACAATTGGTAGCAAATCACCTTGAATAGATTGTATGACTTCCAACCCATTCATCCCTGGCATTTGTATATCCAAAAATAATAAGTCGGGGCTGTGTTCAAGCACGCACTCTATTGCTTCTCTTCCATTTCGACATTCCCCAATAATTTCGACATTGTCTAATTTAGATAATTTGGCTTTTAGAAGTTTTAACGCCAAGGGCTCATCATCTACTATAACGGTTCTTATTTTGGTAGTCATACAAACGTCCTTATTCCTTTTCCAAAGGAATTGTTATTTGCGTAATTAACCCACCTTGCTTCTCAAATTCGGTATCAATTCTATAATCGCTTTGATACAACGCTTTTAAACGCTGGTTAGTATTCTTTAATCCTACACCCTTACCTTTATTGCTAGAGCGTAGCATGCTTTTAAATCTGGGTTGCTTGTTTGAGCCATCGCCACTGTCTTTTATTGAAAGCTGAAGAAGGTTATTCACTGCAATTGCATCTATGCTAATTGTGCCGCCATCTTCACTCTGGGCTATGGCGTGTTTCATTGAGTTTTCAATAATTGGCTGAAGTAATAAACTTGGTACCAAAGCTGATTCAGCTTCACTACTGACACTAACACTGACATTTAATCTGTCACCAAAACGAGTTTTTTCTATTTCTAAATAAAGCGTTAATGCTTCTATTTCGTCTATCAATGGAATTTTTGTATCTGGGTCATTATCTAGGGAATAGCGCAAAAATTCGCTCAACTGTACTGTCATATCTTGCGCTTTTTTTGATTCTTCAATTTCAATGAGAGAGTTTATAGCATTAAGGGTATTGCATAAAAAATGTGGGTTTAACTGATAGCGTAGCATCTTCAGTTTTGCGTCTCTGGCTTCACTTTGAGCTTGCAATCGTTTTACATGCTCCTCTCTTGAGGTTGCTTCTGCTTTGAGCATAATTCTATGCTCAAATTGCAATAAGTCGTAATAACGTATCCAGTGGAATAAGCCTGTCCAACATAGGAAAATAAAAATACCACTAAAATACCAGCCACCAAACTCTTCCCAAACATCTTCAAAACCAGTAAACAGGACGAAAATTTTCATATGAGTAACGGTCCAGATGAAAGCGCAGCCTAACACCAAAACCATCCCTATCATAAATTTTGTAGTGAGCTTTAAATTATCAAGTAAACCAAATACATAATGTAAAAATAATGAGCAAATTAAACCTACAACGGCTTGCATCAGAACATGCCCAACGGTTGCCGCATTCGCCTCTGCATACCATAGAATCAGCGTAAAAAAGCCAACTACACACATGAACACCCAAAACCCTAACTGCCAAAGCCAGAATCGATATGTTGGGTTATCTTCCATACGATGTTGTATGTTTAATAAAAAACTTTCTGACATTATGGGTGTTCCTTATAAACAACCGGATTTTTCACATTCATACATTCTATCACTTGGTTAACTATAAGTTACCAAGTTGTTAAAGTTTGGCAACTAAAAAACGACTACTTGACCATAACACGCGACTATTAGGTAGTGCTTATATTTAATTTATTACCTTGTACACGCCAGTATGACTGAATACTATTAAATTGCTATCTATGTATAGTTGATTGGGACGTGTTTGTGTTAGTCTCTGCGCCATAAAGGCGTATTGCCAGCCCTTATTTATTAAGTGGATTTTTTATACATTGGTAAACATTTTAGATTGACAGTTTTATAGTAATCAAAGAGGCTCAAGTAGTGGAAAAAGCTGAATTTATTCAGGTACGTAGGTTTATAGTAAAACTAGGTAAGATGTTGCACAAATATGGTACACCTGCATTTCGGCTAGAGGCGCATTTATTAGAAGTTGCGTCTTATTTGAATGTGCACGCAAGTTTTATATCAACGCCTACTTCACTTACTTTTGTTATTTGGTCTGACAAACATGAAGAAGAATATACGCATGCTGCTAGGGTTCAACCAGGAGAATTAGATTTAGGTTCATTATCTCGAACCGATGAGCTAGTTAGCTCATTAATTGCGGGTGAACTAAACTTGCAAGATGCAGATTCACGGCTTACCGAAATTGAATCTAAGATAAAATTTTTACATCCTTTGGGAATGATGTTCGCATACAGTGGCGCAACCGGCGCGTTTGCTGTTCTAATGGGTGCGTCCTTATTAGATGCCATTGCTTCTGGCGCAATTGGCTTGGTTATGTATTTGTTTGTGTATTGGTCGCAACACTCAAAGCGTGTGCTTTACATGCTAGAGCCCGCTGTTGCCTTAGTGTCTGGTTTATTAGCCTGTGCTATCGCGCACTATTTAGATCCGGGTATTAACATTCGTCTTGTTGTCCTTTCATCCATTATTGTATTTATACCCGGTCTTGCACTTGCTATCGGGTTAGCAGAATTATCATCAAGACATGTGGTAAGCGGTACAGCACGAGTCATGGATGCAATTATGCAATTATTTAAATTGTATTTTGGCGCTTTTTTGGGTATCTCGCTCGGGTTTGCGCTGTTTAGTGAGGTTGAACATAACCCTATTATACGCTTACCTGATTGGTTTTTATTTGTGGCTGTGCTTATTTTGTGTGCAGCGCTGGTTCCTATCTTTAATATTCGCTTAAAGCATGCACCTTTTGCAATAATGTGCGGATTTATTGGTTATTTCTCTACTTTCTGGGCTTCTAAATATTTGGAGTTTGGTTTAGGTACATTTGCCGGCGCATTTGCTGTTGGTTTATTTGCTAATTTATTTACGCGGGTAGCTAAAGCGCCGGCCACTATTGTATTGATGCAAGGGTTAATTGTACTTGTTCCAGGCTCAAAAACTTATATTGGACTAAATTCATTTGTATCGGGTAAAGACTTTGTGCAAGCTGAGCATATTGGGCAAGAAACATTCGTTATTTTTATGTCACTGGTTGCAGGGCTTATTTTCGCCAATGTTGTGTTGCCTACTAAAAAGGCACTTTAGTATGGAGTTGCGTTTTGATGAGTTACAATTCTTTGAGCTAATATTGGAGAGAAAAACCCGTGATAAGATCGAAGCGATAACACGGGTTAGTTAACTGTATAGACGGAGCATACCTTTGCCTGAAGCTTTCAAAGAAAAGTTAAATATTAATGCCATAGAATACTTAGCTACGAATATAAAAACTGCTTATATCAACTTTGACGAATTAGGGTTTGTTGCCGAGGCTTCAAATAGGCTAGATACCTTGGAGCTAAAAGCAAGGTCAAATCAAATCAAACAAGCACTATTTAGTTTCTTACCTAACAAATTTGAAGAGGTGAGCGCTACCTTTAAGCAATGTTTAGGCGAACCTGCTAAAGCTGATGAAATCATTTTTGATGCACAGCCTAATGGATTAGCTGGTTGGATAATGATGCCTGTGATTGATTATTTAGCTCAATTTGCGGTTGAACATCACCCTGATAAATTCCAAGCAGGCCTAGAATTAATGCATGCCTGCACTAAGCGCTTTTCCGCAGAATTTGCTATACGTAAATTTTTATTAGATAGGCCTGAACAGACTTTGGCTGTGTTAATTAAATGGTGTGATGATATAGACCCTCACGTTAGGCGTTTAGCTTCAGAAGGCACAAGGCCCTATCTGCCTTGGGGGGTGAATCTAAAATTATTCGCAAAACGGCCTGAATTAATACTCCCAATATTGGAAAAGCTAAAAGACGATGAGTCAGAGTATGTTAGGCGAAGTGTTGCTAACAGCTTAAATGATATTGCAAAAGACCATCCTGACTTGATTGCTGAATTAGCTAAAAAATGGTGGCAACCGAAAAATAAACCAAGACAAAAACTAATCAAACATGCTTGTCGAACATTGCTAAAGAATGGTCACCCTGGAGTATTAGCATGTTTCGGTTATCCTCCCACTTCTGGTCTGAATATATCGCTATCACTCTCTAATACTGAGGTGGCTATAGGTGAAAGTTTATCAATGCAGCTAACTATCCATAATCAATTAACGCTTAGTCAAAATTTGTTAATTGATTACGTTGTGTTCCATCAAAAAGCGAATCGGCAATTAACACCCAAAGTATTTAAGTGGACTAGCTGTGGTATTCATGCAGATGAACAAAAAGAATGGTACAAACAGCATAGTTTTAAAATAGTGACCACACGAAAATATTATATAGGGCTACATAGAATTGATGTGTTAGTTAATGGAAGAGTAGAGGCTAGTGCAGACTTTCAATTAGTGTAATGAGTTAGATCATAAAAATTTAAAGAAAAAGCGAACCACTTAAGTTGAGTGGTTAGCTTTGTATTTATTATTATGCTTGCTTGCGTTTAGCCGCGGCAACCATAAATAAACCAAAAGTTAGTAATAATAAACTTGAAGGTGTCGATACTTGAAGCGCATCTAAAGCCGCATCTGCAATCGCTCTATGTCCAGCAGCGGTTGGGTGCACAGCGTCCCAAAGCAAGTATGAATCGGGATCATCACAAACGCTCATTCCATCAAAACACGGTGTATCAATATTCGTAAAGCCGTAATCATCTGGGTTCAATGTAATATCGAGTAATGAGGCAAAAGCGTCAAATTGCACAATGTTCAAATCAGCACTTAAGCTATTTAGTGCGTTAGCCAATAAAGTATTAAAAGTCACTGTCCATGCATCCGCAATAGGTACATTTGGAATTAAAAAGTC
>DDIL01000008.1 GCA_002338515.1 Glaciecola sp. UBA1851
GCTTCTGAATCAAGCATGGCTTCATCCATATTGATATCAATAATTTGAGCGCCGTTTTCAACTTGTTGACGCGCCACATCTAGGGCGGTTTCGTAATCTTCAGATAATATCAAACGTTTAAACATGGCTGAGCCGGTAACGTTGGTACGCTCGCCCACATTAATGAAAGTAGAAAAACTCATGCTTGTCATTTATTCCTTGATAAAATTTAGTGGGTAAAGGGCTCTAAGCCAGATAAGCGCATTTTTATATCAATATCTGCGTGCTGCCTAGGGCTTTTATTCGCCACAGCTTTAGCGATGGCTTGAATATGTTCAGGCGTGCTTCCACAGCATCCACCTACAATATTTACCAAACCACTTTGTGCCCATTCTTCTATATGCGATGCCATTTCTTCAGCATCCATATCGTATTCGCCAAACTCATTTGGCAAGCCAGCATTTGGGTGGGCTGATACTAAACATTCGCTAACTCGCGCTAACTCGGCAACATATTGTCTTAATAAATCTGGACCTAGCGCACAATTTAAACCAAATGATATAGCGTTGACATGACGCATTGAGTTATAAAATGCCTCTGTAGTTTGGCCTGATAATGTTCTGCCCGATGCGTCAGTAATAGTGCCTGAAATCATAACTGGTAAGGATGCGCCAAGCTCTTCAAATACTTCATCTACCGCGTATGCAGCCGCTTTTGCATTTAAGGTGTCAAAAATGGTTTCAAGCATAATCAAATCGACTTGCCCTTCAATCAAGGCATGTGTTGCTTGTTTATAATTTTTAACTAACTCATCGAAGGTGACATTCCGTTTGGACGGGTCGTTTACATCAGGAGAAATAGAAGCGGTTCTGCTTGTTGGCCCTAAAACGCCAGCTACAAAACGTGGTTTGTCAGGGTTTTTTGCAGTCATTTCATCCGCCGCTTCACGCGCAAGTTTAGCCGCGGCTAAGTTAATCTTAACAACCTCATCTTGCATATCGTAGTCGGACATGGAAATAGCATTAGCGTTAAACGTATTGGTTTCTAGAATGTCAGCGCCACTTTCTAAGTACTGTAGATGAATTGATTTAATGATTTCTGGCTGAGTGATTGCTAATAAATCGTTATTCCCTTTAACATCAGTATGCCAGTTGGCATATTGCGTACCTCTATAATCAGCTTCTTCCAACTTATGTGCTTGGATCATAGTACCCATAGCACCATCTAAAACGAGTATTCGTTTTGCAGCTAAGGTTTTTAACAAGTCTGACTTATTTTTTATTGGCATAAATTGTTTCTCTAATTAAAGCTGACTTCATTGGCAATATGGGATATTAATATACGAGGAACACCGTTTTATTTGTTTATTCAAAAACAGTTTTTACTGATCCTGTATGCTACCTTATTAAGATAATAAATTTAAATCGTAAGGTGTATTTTGATACACATAATAGTTCAGCCAGTTGGTAAAGATTAAATTACCGTGTGATTTCCAGCGCACTTTTACCGGCTTTTCCGGATCATCATCTATATAGTAATTTTCAGGAATACTTGGCGATAAACCTGCTTTTAGGTCACGTTTATATTCCTGATCAAGCGTTGTGGGATCATACTCTGGATGACCGGTTACAAACACCATACGTTTGTCGAGGGTAGCTGCAGAATATACACCTGCTTTTTCAGACTCTGCTAGCACCTGTAGACCATCTACACTATGGTATTTATTCGCTTCTATTTCCGCTACCCGAGAATGAGGGGCCCAAAACTCTGGATCAAATCCGCGCACCAGTTCATTTTTTTCATCTATAACATGATGTTTAAATACACCAGATAGCTTGTGTTCTTTTAGCGCTTTTTGTGCATCAAAAAAATGATACATAGCCGCATGCGCGGCCCAACACAAGTAAAAAGTACTTTGCACATTTCGCTTAGCCCAATCCATCAACACCTTCATTTGTGGCCAATATTTTACTTCTTCATATTCTAAATTACCCAATGGTGCGCCTGTTACTATCAAACCATCATATTTTTTATGTTGTATTTGGCTGAATAACTGATAGAAATTTTGCATATGTGACACAGGCGTATTTTTAGGCGCAGTTTCGTCTATACGAATTAAATCTATATTTATTTGTAGAGGTGTATTAGACAACAACCTTAAAATTTGCAGTTCCGTTTCAATTTTATTCGGCATCAAATTCAGAATGCCCATTTCCATTGGGCGAATGTCTTGGCTTGCGGCTCGGCCTTCGTCCATTGCAAAGATATTCTCATTTAAGAGCTCTTCGAAAGCAGGAAGTTCTGCGGGTAATTTGATTGGCATACCTATACTACCTTTGGTAACAATTAATTATTGCATATTTATTCTATTGCTAAGCGAAAGCATCACCATGGAACGCTTTCAACTGTCGATTTGTGTATTGTGTCAATAATTACAAGAATGTCAACAAATTTACGTCTAGACGTCTACACGCTTAAAAGGCTATCTTCACGATACTATATTCGTATACCTCCCTATTTGACAATGGGTATATACTCTAATTTTGTGTATTTATAGGTAACGGACTAGCCAAAGTGAATATTGATCGCATGGAGAGAAAAAGACACTACTCAGAAATATATTCATTGAGGAACGAGTAAGTTGCAATTTACACACTATTCTAAAAAAGATTTTAGCCACAATCTTTATGGCAATATAATAGGGGGGGTGACAACAGCAATCATTGCTCTACCGCTAGCGTTAGCTTTCGGAATTGCATCAGGCGCTGGCGCATTAGCTGGCATTTATAGCGCAATACTCATCGGTTTTTTTGCTGCATTTTTCGGTGGTACTTCTTCACAAATTTCTGGCCCAACAGGCCCAATGACAGTAGTTATGACAGTAGTCTTCATTGAGTTTACTTCTCAATATCCTGATCATGGAATGTATTATGCCTTTACTACGGTAGTACTAAGCGGTGTTATTCAAATATTAATGGGGTTTATGCGCCTAGGGAAATATATAGTGATGGTTCCCTACCCTGTTGTATCTGGATTTATGACAGGTATTGGGATCATCATTATTAGTTTACAAGTTGCCCCTTTATTAGGGTTTGAATCTGCTGCAAACGTTGTACAAGCTTTCAAAAACCTTCCCCAACAAATAGCTAATGCGAATATAATTGAATTAGCGTTGGGCTTAGTCAGCTTAATCGTTTTATTTATTTGGCGGGGCGCGTTAGATAAGAAAATACCTTCAGCTGTGGTAGTTTTGCTACTTGGCACCTCTTCTGTTTTTATGTTTGATTTAGAAAAATCAGTATCTGTAGTGGGTGCAATAGAAGCAGGGTTGCCAGCTTTTTCAATGCCTGTAATTAATTCGGACATCGCGCTAGATTTATTATATTACTCATTAATGCTTGCTGTTTTAGGAGCAATTGATTCACTTCTAACGTCTTTAGTTGCAGACAATATGACTAAACAACAGCATCATTCAGATAGAGAATTAATAGGTCAAGGACTAGGTAATATTTTTGCTGGTCTATTTTCTGCCCTGCCGGGTGCAGGCGCGACTATGAGAACCGTGGTTAATATCAAGGCTGGTGGAACCGGTCCGTTATCGGGAATTGTGCATAGCATTATTTTATTATCAGTAGCTTTAGGTTTCGGTTTCCTATTTGAATCTATTCCCCTCGCTGTGTTATCTGCAATTCTGATTAAAGTGGGCATTGATATTATTGATTGGCCTTTCTTGCTACGTGCAAATAAGTTGCCTATTTTTACTATCGCCTTGATGCTAATTGTTGTATTTATTACCGTTTTTATCGATTTAATTACAGCTGTATTTGTAGGAGTATTTTTAAAAAATATTATTGTGATACAACGGTTATCAGATTTAGAGTTAGGTCAAATAACGATTGTTACAGGGTTTGAAGAAACGCTGCCTGAACAAGTCAATGAGAACGAATACTCTATCTTAAAATCTTCAAATGGAAAATTAGCCTTAGTTAGAATATCTGGGCCAATCACCTATGCCGTAAGCAGAGGGTTAAGCAAAAGACTGAGTCAAATAGGCAACCCTAGCACGTTGTTATTGGAATTTTCCAGTTCGTCAATAATAGGTATTTCTACCGCACTGTTACTAGAACAAGAAATAAAAAATTGGCAAGCGAAAGGCGCTCAAGTAAAGCTTATTGATACTACCCCAAATGATAGAGCAGAAATAAAACAATTAGGTATTGTAGAATTAGTTGGCCAGCAAAACTGTTATGAGAGCTTTATAGCGGCGGCTGTATGAAAATAAACTAGCTAGCTTTTGTTCGTTTTTGATGGACGCCAATTAATACTTCGGCCTCAGCTCTAGGAAGTCGACAGGTTTCAACAATGTCATCAATACCAGCGCCAAGCGCGGCCATTTCATTGGCATGGTGATACATTTTAAGTTCTGGATCTTCTTGTACTAACAATTCAGTTTGATGGGTTAGTTTGGATAATTTATCTGTCACTTGTTGAGTTTGCGATTCAATATTTTCAAACCGACTATTAAATTGATTTAACATGTTGGTTGTATTATTTTGAAATTCAACATCTCGTTGCACAAAGGACTCAAGATCAAACAATCGCTCTTGGCTACTGATGCTCGCCTCTGATAGGTTAACATCTGTTTCAGCTAATTTATTCTCTTGCTGTTGAGTAAGTTTGTATAAGTCATTTATCAAACCCACGCTTTTCTTTAAGCGAGCACTTATCCCTCTTGCGTACAAGAATAAACCAATTACCAACACAAATAATACCGCAGTGCTAGTAGCAAGAATCATCATTTGCATGTTTTCTGGAATAACCATTGCCACCTAACTTGTTAGTTTACTAAGTCTGTTATAGCAAAATAGCCGGTAAATACCAGCTATTTTCAATTTAATCAGTTATGTTATGGAACAAAACTTGGCTTTTTGCACTAGAAGCCAGATAAATCATCCCACTCATCATCATTTAGCAGCTTATTTAAATCGACCAGAATAAGCAGTTCGTCGCCACGATTACTTACGCCTTGGATAAATTTAGCGCTTTCTTCGGTTCCAACATTTGGCGCACTGTCAATTTCAGAAGATTTCAAATAAACCACTTCAGCAACACTGTCGACTAATATTCCAACAACATGCTCATCAGCTTCAATGATAACAATACGAGTATTGTCCGTTATTTCTGACGACGGTAAACCAAATCGAGCACGAGTATCGATAACCGTCACGACATTACCACGCAGATTAATAATACCTAAAACGTAATCAGGCGCACCAGGTACAGGGGCAATTTCAGTATACCTTAGTACTTCCTGAACTTGCATCACGTTAATCCCGTAGGTTTCTTCATCCAATCTATATGTAACCCATTGAAGGACTTCGTCGTTTGGATCGGTAGCCGCAGCTGCGGTTCTATCTTCTGACATTCGCTTTTGCTCCGCTTTTGCCTTAAATTTGCAATCTGTGAGTGTGTACCAACAGTCTATTTACTTAATTAATGTTTGTATCACTCAATACCATTAAATTGACATTACTACGATGAATTAAGCTCTAATGTTGCTTAAGCACATCTCGTACCATTTCAGCGCCATCTACCAGCGCACACATTTTATCTTTTAACATGCCAGCTAACCAAGGTTGTTTAGTGATATCACTTCTCCACTTTACATCTGGCTTTTCAATTTCTAACGTTGTTTCAACGTTGTTACAACAAAGTGCATAATCGCTTTTACCTAATTGCACTAAGTATCTATATTCGTTCGCACTATCGTTTTTCTCATATCTATGTGGTGCTATTTGAGCAGACATATCGATACATGTATAAGTTTGATCACCTTTAACAAATAAACCTTTAAACCAAGATTGCTTCTGACCTTGATTAGTAAATTTAGTTATTTGCATAATACTGCCAAGCTCTACTAAGGGTATGGCAATGGTAACTCCACAAATTTGACACAATAATACTTGGAATCTATCAGTCAGACTTTCCGCTAAGCTTAGCCCATCAGATCTTAAATCATTCTTTGTATGGTTGTCGGCAACCATGAATATTTCTTTATCTTCAATTGCCGTTTCATCTTTATTTTCAGCGTCTAACAACTTAGATTCTTGTAGTATTTGACCTGCCATATCCAGCGCAATAGCTGGCGCTACAGCATTAGTTTCACTTAGCATTATGGTAGATAACGCATTTGCCTTTTCAACTAAATTCTTTGCTTCTATTAATTTTTCATCTTCACTTAGCATTGGCGTTGGGTTTTGATTTTGTAGATGCAAGTTTACTTCGTTGAGCGTTTCAGGCTGCTCCTTTTTCTCATAATGATTATTATTCATTTTATAATTAGATGGAGCTTGTGCCCTTAATTCTGAATGTTTAAAAATAGTACCTTTTGACGGCTCAACATTAGACAACTTTTCAGTCTCATAAGGTGTAGTTAAGTCATCTAAATACATCTGCAAGGCTTGTTTTGATGGGGAGTCTAAATGACTTCTATAGTTAGGCACTTTTTAATAACTCCGTTGTAAGTTTTTCATAAGCAAAGCTACCTCTAGCATTGCTTGAAACAAAATTAATAGGCTTGGCTAACACACTTGCTTCTCTAAATTTGGTATCCAAAGGTATATAACCACGCCACAATATGGGAGCCACATTACTTGAAGAGGCTGATTCATTTGTTTGAGTTCCCGGAGCTTGTTTAAACATGGCCCTTAAATCTTCAAATGCATTCACACATGCTTTTAATCTGCGATCGAACATAGTAGGAACAACATGTACCCTAAAGTTTGGTTGCATACTAGGTTTCATTTGTTCAATGGTTGCTATCATTTTGTTTAACCCTAACTTAGCTAAATGCTCGGTTTGAGTAGGCAGAATAACCTTATTAGCTGCAAGTAAAGCGTTAACCATAAGTACACCCAATACGGGTTGACAATCAATAATGATATAGTCAAATTTTTGACCGAATTTTGCTATCAGCTCTTTTATAATTAGCCCTTTACCCGTTTGCTCAGCTAATGATTTATCTAATGTTGCTAGCGCCATATGCGATGGCAAAAGTGCAATATTTTTAATTTCAGTGTTAAGCAATGTTTTCGGAAAAACTTTAGATAGCGATGCTGAATGTTGACTTGCCATGAACAAATCATAAATATTGTATTCGAGCGAGTCGCTATCAAAGCCAAAGTAGTGTGTTAATGATGCTTGAGGGTCTAAATCAAGTAAAAGAACTTTATAACCCAAAGCAGACAAGCATCCTGCAAGCGAAACACTGCTTGTGGTTTTTCCTACTCCACCTTTTTGATTAACAACCGTCCAAACTTGCATTTCAGGCTTTCTCTGGCGTATTAAATGCTGATAGGAAACTAAAGCGCTACTTTCTAAGCGTAGCGTTTTAGTAAATTAGGAATATCTAAAATGAGTGCAATGCCGCCATCAGACGTTATTGTTGCGCCAGCCATTCCTGGTGTGCCTTGCAGTAAGGCATCAAGAGGTTTAATGACGACTTCTTCTTGACCAATTAATGAATCAACTACAAAACCAACCTGCTGTGTTCCAATCTGCACAACCACCACATGACCTTTTGATCTATCTTCAATCATACGTCTTGGGTTTAACCAGTCATTTAAATAGAACAGAGGAATCGCCTTAGAACGCACAATCATGGTTAGTTGATTATCAACCGTATTAGTTTTATTCACGTCCATATTAATTATTTCATTGACCGCACCCAATGGTAATGCAAATGTTTGTTTGCCCACTACTATCATCAAGGTTGGTAAAATAGCCAAGGTGAGCGGGACTTTAATTTCTAACGTTGTGCCTTCGCCCATTGCCGAATTAATACTAACTGAACCATTCAATTGGTTGATTTTAGTTTTTACTACATCCATGCCAACGCCACGGCCTGAAATATCACTAATTTCTGTTTTAGTAGAAAAACCAGGCGCAAAAATCAAGTTAAAGGCTTCAACATCCGACATTCGTGCAGCTGAATCTGCGTCTAATACGCCTCTATCAATGGCGATTTGCTTAAGCTTTTCTGCATCCATTCCTTTACCATCATCAGCGATAGTTAATAAGATATGGTCACCTTCTTGAGAAGCAGCTAATCGCACAGTCCCCATTCGAGGTTTGCCTGAAGCTTCGCGATCATCGGGCATTTCAATACCGTGATCAACCGAGTTTCTAACTAAATGAACTAATGGATCAGCAAGTGCCTCTACAAGGTTCTTGTCTAAATCTGTTTCTTCACCCTCTAATACTAGAGTTATTTCTTTTTTCAGTGTTCTTGCAAGGTCTCTTACAACACGAGGGAAGCGACCAAAAACCTTTTTGATAGGTTGCATACGGGTTTTCATTACCGCACCTTGCAAATCTCCAGTTACAACATCTAGGTTTGCAATAGCTTTCGTCATGCTTTCGTCAGCAACATTAATACCCAAACTGAGTAACCTGTTTCTAACTAACACCAATTCTCCAACCATATTCATTATTTGATCTAGTCGTTTGGTGTCCACCCTCACTGTTGTTTCTGCTTGCGGTGCTGGTGATTTGTTTTCAGCTTTCTTAGGCGCTGCTTTAGCCACTGGCTTTGATGCTGGCTTAGGCTTAACTTTAGGTTTCACTTCAGCCTTTTCTTGTTTATTAGACTTTGCAGGAACTTTTGACTTAGCTTCAACCGGTTTTTCATTTTCCGATGACGTAACTGTTTGTTGCTTTTTACTATCATTGGCTTTTTTGCCATCACTTTCAGCTATTGCCGGACCTTTACCTTTACCATGTAAATCGTCTAATAGCGCTTCAAATTCATCGTCAGAAATTTCATCATCATCTCCTTTAGCCACATCTGATGGTCCGACATTGTTGGCTTTTTCAGCTGGCTTGTCGCTTGACGACTTCGTTTCTGGGTTGAAGCTACCTTGACCATGTAAATCATCTAGGAGTGCTTCAAATTCATCATCAGTGATATCGCCCCCTGAAACAGCTTTACTTTCATTCTCAACTTCTTCAACAATATCTGTTGGTTTTTTTTGTTCGGGAACACTTGGACCACCAGAGCCGTGGAGTTCATCCAGTAATGCTTCAAATTCGTCTTCTGATATTTCGTCTATTGAATCACTTGGATCGACAGTGTTTGTTGAAGGCGCGTCTTCTATAATTAAATCATCGAATTCGGTTTGATTAGTCGCTGTTTCAGCTTGTGGTTCAATTTCCGGCTCTGTCGCCTCAGCATCATCTGAGGCGCCAAAAATGTTTTCACCTTCTTGTTCTGGCGCACTGAGTTTATGCAGTATTTCAACTAATTCAGCTGGAGCAGCATCTAGTGGTTCTCGCGCTTTCACGTTTTCGAACATCTCTACAACCACATCCGTTGCTTGCAGAATAGTATCCATTAATTCAGGAGTAAGCGTTCGTTGGCCATTTCGCATTGTATCAAACACGTTTTCAGCACCATGGCATATCTCAACCAATTCGGTGAGCGCTAAAAAGCCTGCTCCACCTTTAACGGTATGATACCCACGAAATATTGCGTTTAATAAATCTGAGTCTTCTGGATTATTTTCAAGTTCTACCAGTTGTTCTTGGAGAAGCTCAAGAATTTCTCCCGCTTCCACTAGAAAATCTTGTAAAATATCCTCATCAACTTCAAACGACATGCGTCATCTCCCCCTAAAACCCTAAGCTCGACAACAAATCATCAACGTCGTCTTGGCTGTTAACTACATCATCTCTTTCAGATGCATCAATAATTGGCCCTTCGGCTTCTACTTTATCGCCAGATTTAACAGAAGGTTGAGGTTTATCTTTTAGCTGTTCTGGTTGTCCGAACGTTGCGACCATATCTACTAAGTGATCTTCTACTTCCTTTACCAGTTCAATGACTCGGCGAATAACTTGACCGGTTAAATCTTGATAGCCTTGTGCCATGAGCACTTCAGTTAACATTGTATTTAACGTTTCAGAATCGTTGGTGGCATCTGTCAACAAACCGTCTAAATCAACACATAACGTTTTAAATTCACCTAATTCAATTTGACGGCTCATGAGTTTTTTCCACTCAGGCATAATGCTGTCAAGTCTTTGGTTAAGCTGCTCTGCTATCGGCATACTTCTTTCAACCGCGTCCATAGTAGAGTTTGCTGCTTTTTCAGTTTCTTCAATGACATATTCTAACCGTGATTTTGCGTCAGGGATTTTAGACTCCATGAGTCCATTAATGCGGTCATCTAATTTGAAAGTTGATAGAGAATCATGAAGTTGGCGAGTTAATTTACCCACCTCTGAAAATAATTCAGCAGATTCTTCTAATGTTATATTGTGAATAATCTCATTGGCTGCAGCTTGATCACCTGCTTCAAGGTGCTCCACTACTAATTTAGCCTGCTCTAATGAAATCAGTGCTTGTTCTTGCGACATGATATTTACCTAGTGCAGAAAAATTTAACCTAAGCGTTCAAATATTTTATCCAGCTTTTCTTTAAGCGTAGCGGCAGTGAATGGCTTTACGACATACCCATTTACACCTGCTTGAGCGGCGGCAACTATTTGTTCTTTTTTAGCTTCAGCCGTTACCATTAATACAGGCAGATGTTTAAGTTTGTCGTCAGCTCGAATGGCTCTAAGCAGGTCTATCCCTTGCATGCCAGGCATATTCCAATCTGTCACAACAAAATCAAAATCACCCTGCACTAGCATCGGTAAAGCTGTATTGCCATCGTCTGCTTCTTGAATATTGGTAAACCCAAGATCCTTTAGCAAGTTCTTAATAATTCTTCGCATAGTTGAAAAGTCGTCAACTACTAGAATTTTCATGTTTTTATCCAAAACTACCTCCGCAATGGATGCCTATTTATGTTCAATAATTATTGTTCAATTCGCCATGACTGCATTTTCGACTTCAATTTAATCATAGCTTGAGAATGTATTTGGCTAACACGTGACTCGCTTACTTCAAGCACTTCACCAATTTCACGCAAATTCAATTCTTCATCATAATACAGCGACAGTACTATCGCCTCTCGCTCTGGCAATGTAGTAATTGCCTTCGCTAATGCTTTTTGAAACGATCCTTGCATCATCTCTTCAAAAGGTTTATCGGCACCTTTTGATTCTTCCGTAGTTAATACGTCTTCGCTTACGCCTAAATCTTCAATTCCGACTAATTTACCGGCATTAACTTCACCCAGCATCTGGTGATAATCATTAAGAGAAACTTCAAGCTGAGCCGCAACTTCAGTGTCTCTAGCGTCTCTTCCAGTATCTCTTTCAACTTGCGTAATGGCTTGTGTAATAGCCCTAGAGTTTTTATGTACTGAACGAGGTGTCCAATCGCCTTTTCTAATTTCATCTAGCATCGCACCGCGTATTCTAATGCCAGCAAAGGTTTCAAAACTTGCCCCTTTTGAGCCATCAAAATTACGCGCAGCCTCTAACAAACCTATCATTCCAGATTGAATAAGATCGTCTACTAATACGCTGGCGGGTAGCCTGGCTAGTAAATGATGAGCAATACGTTTTACTAAAGGAGCATGCTTCTCAACCAATTGGTTTTTGTCTATTTGTTGTTGATATCCGGTCACTTTTGTACTCACTTCTATTACCTACTCATGCAAAGACACAAGGTTTTCGATGAAAAATTCTAGATGACCACCCGCTTGCTTTGGGACAGGCCAAGTTATCATAGTCTCTGCTAAATGCTTTATTGCAATTGATGCAGGTGAGCTAGGATAAGCTTCTACAATAGCACTTTGCTTGCGTACTGCTTTTCTGACGTTCTCATCAAATGGAACAATGGCACTTAATTCAAGTGCAACGTCTAAAAATCGTGTAGTCACTTTCGATAACTTACTGAATAATTCTTTACCTTCTCGTTCGCTGCGAACCATATTGGCCACAACTTTAAATTTAAATACACCATGTTCTCTGTTGAGAATTTTTATCAGTGCATATGCGTCAGTGAGAGATGTGGGTTCGTCACACACTACTAACATAACGTCTTGTGCAGCTCTGGAAAAACTTACTACCATGTCTGATATACCAGCTGCAGTATCCACAATTAGCATATCAATAGGTGTGCGTAATTCTCCAAATGCTCTAATTAAACCTGCATGCTCTTGGTTAGAGAGCTCAGTCATAGATTTCGTCCCAGATGTCGCAGGCGCAATTTTTATTCCGTAGGGGCCTGTGACTAGAATTTCATCTAAAGTACAGTCACCTCTTAAAACATGAGATAAATTTCTTTCAACCCTCAAACCAAGCATTACATCAACATTCGCTAAGCCTAAGTCGGCATCTAGTACCATTACTTTTTTACCCTGCTTAGCACATGCAATTGCAGTGTTTAAAGTAAGGTTAGTTTTTCCTACGCCGCCCTTACCACCTGTTACAGCAATCACTTTTATTTGTTTGGCTTGATTCATTCTGCGCAAACTACTCGCTTGATCTTCAATCATAAAATACCTGCGCCGGTGTCGCTTAGCTCAAGGTCATTGTCTTCACCGTAACGTTTAAATAATTTAGCGGCAATTAAGGTTAAATTGGCAGAATCAGCCAGTTTTATATCTTCTGGAACACGTTGGCCGTCCGTTACATAGCTTAAAGATATATCGTTTTCTATCACCACACTAAGCGCCTCACCAAGGCTGTAACACTCATCTAGTTTTGAGAATATGCAACCGTTCAAAGAGATTGAGCTATATGCTTTTACTGTTTGTTTTAACACTTGGTATTGGGCGCCAGCTGGGAGCACTAAGTATTTACGTATTTTTGCACTTACTTGATTGTCGTAGTCACGTAACTGGTCAATCAATCGTGCGTCGCGCTGACTAAACCCTGCCGTATCAATTAGTACTAATTTTTTGTTGCGCATCTGATACAAAATGTTGTTTAGCTCACCCGCGTTATGCGCTTTTTTAACCGCACAACCAATAATTTTTCCATAAGTGGCTAACTGTTCAAAGGCCGCAATTCGGTAAGTGTCAATTGTGACCAAAGCCACTTGCTCAGGACCATACTTTTGCGCGTACTTAGCAGCAAGCTTCGCTAAAGTCGTAGTTTTACCTGTTCCTGTTGGACCAACTAATGCCACGATTCCAGATTGCGCCAAAATATCGTTATTACCCACTTGAATACGATTAGATAGCAAGTTGAGAATGTATTTCCATCCTTGAGTTTGGTCGATGTTATGCGGTAAAAATTCTGCAAAATGTCGAGATAAATCTTGACTAATACCCATTTTTTGAAGTTTTTCATTAAGATAATGATGCACAGGATTATTACGCTTTTTACGTTCATCAGCTAACTCAGAAACTTGGAATTTCAGCACATTTTTAATCGATTCCAATTCTGCTTTTATTACGTCTAATTGCTCTGGCTCTAACACACTAGGTGGCGGTGTGGTAGGCATTGAATTAGCTAAGTTAGTTTCTTGCTGACTTGGATTATTTTGGTCGCTTTCTACAAAAGCAGGTGAACGAAATATCCTATCATCGGCTCTAGGTTGAGGCTCTACTCCATAATCATTCTGTTGAGAATAATGTAATGAATTGGCATCATTGGTGTTCGCGCTTTGCGTATCTACCTGCGATGACGCATGCGATTTTTGATTGTTGAACTGTTGACTATTTACAGCATTTTGTTCAGACCGATTGGTCGCATTTTGGTTTTGTTGGATATAATTACCATTCTTGTCATTCGACACACCTGCGTTAAGTTGCTGGTGATTCTGATTCATTTGAGCCTGACTAAATTGCTCGTTATGTTGCTGCTGATTTGAGTTGTTATCATGTTGATTATTCATTTGCTGTTCAAGCAGCGCTTGCAGGCTATCTGGGCCACTATCGCCGATAATTTCTCTTAAACTTGGCGTTGCTTTGCTTTTGGTACTAGCGCCTGTATTTTGAGGTTCACTTTCAGAACGAGGCTGACTAGTTGATTTATTTCGTGCAGGGTTAGCAGTTGGAGTAGGATCAATAGCAGCGACTAACTCAACACCATTGGCTACCTTTTTGTTAGACATAATGACTGCGTCTCCACCTAGCTCATCTTTAACTTGCTTAAGAGCTTCGCGCATATCTTTGCCAAAAAATCGTCTAATTTTCATGTGTTCCTCTAACATGTGCTAGTGACAAAAGTACGTCAGTTTATTGACCGACCGATGACACTATTTTGATTTGTTTGTCGTCAGGTATTTCCTGATAAGACAATACGTGTAATCCAGCTACAGCTTGCTTCAAAAATTTGGAAAGCACTGGGCGTAGCATGCCCGACGTAAGTAAAACAGAAGGTTCACCTGCTAATTCTTGTTGAGAACTAGCGTCGCTTAGAGACTGTTGAAGTTTTTCAGCAAGACTAGGTTCAATACCTGCGCCATCATCTCCACCCGCTTGTAGTGACTTATGCAACATCTGTTCCAGCTCTGGTGCTAAAGTAATGACAGGTATCTCTTGTTGACCACCTGAAATTTCTTGGACAATTAATCGTTTAAGTGAAATACGCAGCGCAGACACCAATACGTCTGGATCTTGAGTTTTCGGGCCATATTCAGATAAGGTCTGAACAATAGTGCGCATATCGCGAATTGGCACAGATTCATATAGGAGTGTTTGTAGCACTTTAACGACCAACGAAAGCGACAGAACATCTGGTACTAAGCCTTCAACCAATTTAGGATGAGTTTTCTCAAGCATGTCTAAAAGTTGTTGCACTTCTTCATGCCCAAGTAGCTGATATGCATTATTGGTAAGTAATTGACTTAAATGCGTAGCAATAACCGTTGGCCCGTCAACTACGGTATAACCGAGGGTTTGTGCATGTTCACGTTGACCATTTTTAATCCACACAGCATCCAATCCAAATGCAGGATCTTTTGTTGCAGTGCCCTCTAATTCGCCAAATACTTGACCAGGATTGATAGCTAATTCGCTATCATGATTAACTTGTGCCTCGCCAAAGGTCACGCCTAGCAAAGAAATTTTATATTCGTTAGGCGCAAAGTCTAAGTTGTCTCTAATATGTACAGGTGGCACTAAAAAGCCTAACTCCTGTGACAGTTTTTTCCGCATACCTTTAATACGAGTAAGTAATTCACCGCCTTGAGATTTATCAACCATAGGAATGAGTCTATAGCCCACTTCCAAGCCAATAATATCAACAGGTTGCACGTCTTCCCAACCCAATTCTTTTGTTTCACTTAAAGGGGTTGTTTTTTCAGGTAAAGCTTCTAATTTAGCGGCATCTTCTTCAAGCTTTTTCTTATTCCAATCACGATAAAACGCATAACCGCCCACAATGGCTGCAAATGATAGAAAAGCAAAATGAGGCATACCCGGAACCACGCCCATAATAAATAAAATAACAGCTGTTATATACAA
This sequence comes from Glaciecola sp. UBA1851, assembly GCA_002338515.1. Classification (GTDB taxonomy): domain Bacteria; phylum Pseudomonadota; class Gammaproteobacteria; order Enterobacterales; family Alteromonadaceae; genus Glaciecola. Next base: position 15,351 of record DDIL01000008.1, read on the forward strand.
TGCTTGACGGTTGGCTAGTTGGTCACGAATTTCATCGCCCATAATTTGACTATCATTTTCTCTAGTCACAATAATGGCGGTGGCAACAGATAGCAATAAAGAGGGAATTTGAGCTACAAGGCCATCACCAATAGTTAGTACGGTGTAGACTTCCATTGCGTTATTGAAGCTTAACGAGTGCTGATACATGCCAATAAACAAGCCACCCACAATGTTGATAAGCATGATGAATAAACCAGCAATAGCATCACCTTTCACAAACTTAGATGCACCATCCATTGAGCCATAGAAATCTGCTTCTGCAGTAATTTCTTCGCGACGTTTACGGGCTTGGTCTTGGTCAATATATCCCGCGTTTAAGTCAGCATCTATTGCCATTTGCTTACCCGGCATAGCATCTAAGGTAAATCGTGCACTCACTTCCGAGATACGACCTGCACCCGCGGTAACCACTTTAAAGTTGATAATAAGTAAGATGGCAAACACAACCACCCCTACGACATAATTACCGCCAATTACGACTTCACCAAACGCTTGTATTACCTTGCCAGCTGCGTCGCCACCTTCATGACCTTCTAGCAGAACAATTCGCGTAGACGCTACGTTTAACGCAAGGCGCAATACCGTTGCAACCAAAAGCACTAGTGGGAAAATACCGAAATCGACAGGTCGTTTGGTAAACACGCACACCAAAATAATGACAAGTGATAGTGCAATATTAAAACTAAATAACGTATCTAGCAGAATTGAAGGCATTGGTAGAATAACCATGCCCATCAATGCTAAAACAACAATTGGTGCGCCTAGTCCAGTAGTAAACTTCTGTACTTGATTTTTGTCTATTTTCTGAAAAGCTTGAACTAATTGCATACAACAAATTTTTGACAATAAATAGGTAGATACCCTGACTGTTACAACTGTCGTGCCAACTTGTTTTTTATATGCCTAATTATTAAGCGAACGTGACTATCGACGTAACTCTGGTGGGATTGGTAGGTCTTTCTTCAGCGGCTTAGGACGTTTGCCTTTACCGTTTTTATACGCTTTCAATTGATATACGTATGCCAAAATTTGAGCGACAGCCATGAATAGTTTCTGAGGTACTTCGTGGTTTACTTCGGTGGAATAATAAATTGCCCTAGCTAAAGCCGGTGATTCAACAATTGGTACCTCATGCGCTTTACCAATTTTACGAATGTGTAATGCGAGCTCATCTAAACCTTTGGCTATCATTACTGGCGCTCTGTTGCCGTCTTGGTCATATTGAATTGCGACTGAATAATGGGTTGGGTTGGTAACGATTACATCCGCATTGGGGACTTCTTGCATCATTCTATTAGCGGCAGCTTGATACTGAATACGGCGCACACGGTTTTTAACCATGGGGTCACCTTCTGCATTCTTGCGTTCATCCTTGACCTCTTGCATGGTCATTTTCATTTCTTCATTATGCTTATGACTTTGATAAGGAATATCAATAAGGGCAATGGGGATCATACCGCAGCATAGCAATAAAAAGGCCCATTCAATCATATCTAAGGCGTGAAAAATATTGAGAGGATATAATTCTATATCTAAGTGTAACGCTTCATCTTCAAAAATCACTAAAGCAAAGTAAGCCATTAAAGATATAACCACCACTTTACCAATGCCTTTTAAAAGCTCAACTAAGGCATCCGTTCCAAACATTCGCTTGAAACCTTGAACGGGACTGAGCCTATTTCCCTTTGGCGCTGCTGAACTCCAAGTAAAATTGAAACCACCTAATGCAATAGAACCGTAAATTCCGCCTATCATTGCAATAATCATAAACAGTATAAGCGGCCATGCAGATTCAGAAACTGACATTTCCAGAATTTGAAACATATGTTTTGAATCATATGTTTCATCCCTAGACAACACAAAAGACCTTTCCGTTATTTTATACATCGCATCAGCAATAAAGCGTCCAACGGTTAATAAACCAAAAGCACTTGCTATTAACAGCAGTGCGGTGGCAAGTTCTTTAGAGCGGGCAATCTGCCCCTTCTTTCGTGCGTCTTCGAGTTTTTTGGGTGTGGGTTCCTCCGTTTTTTCAAAGGAGTCGTCTTGTTCTGCCATCTATGACACGCCTCCAATCAACATGCGTTCACCAAATTGCACATTAGTGTTTGCGCACGTTGCCACTGTAATTCAAAGTGGTGAGCCTGATTCGATAAGGTTATCCAAATAATGGTTAATCCCATCAACTGAGCAATTGCAAAACCAATACTAAAAATATTTAACTGAGGTGAAGCTTTAGTCATCACACCAAAAGCTAAATTTACGATTAAAAGTGACACGATAGGCGCTAAAGAGATAGTGACTGCTGATACAAACATATACCCACCCCAATGAGCAATTTCTTTAAACTGTTCTGCCGTAAACCAAGCGTCGGCGATGGGAAAGGCTTCAAAGCTTACCACTATCATTTCTATCATAAATAGATGACCATCAAAGGTCCAAAACATCAATGTTGCTAATATTAAATAAAATTGTCCTACTGCCGGCACATTAATACCATTAACGGGATCGATAATTGATGCAAAGCCTAAACCGGTTTGCATTGCAATAATTTGCCCGGCCAACACGAATGTATTGATGACCATCATTGAAATAAAACCTAAGGTAATACCAATAAGTAATTGTTTTCCAATTTCAACAAATGCGCCTAAGGATACTAAATTAGTCATGGGCACCGGCGGGATCATGGGGACAATCATAGCGGTAAGCATAATAGCAAATAGGTTTCTAACCGGGGTTGGTATTGAGCGAGCACTGAAGCCTACCATTGATATAAACATGCCTGTAATACGCATAAATGCAAGCATGTAATCGCTAATCACATCAATTATGGCGGTGCTTAAAATATCCATCTTAGCCTATTACGCTAGGAATGCTATAAACGAGCTCGTAGGTGAAGTCCATTAGCTTTTTAACCATCCAAGAGCCAAGAAATGCTAAAGCTAACAAGGTGACAACAAGTCTTGGTAAGAAGCTCATGGTTTGTTCATTGATAGATGTAGCCGCTTGAAATACCGCTACAACCAAACCAATTATGAGTCCAGGAATAATAATAGCTGATACCAACAATATGATAATAAACATGGCATCACGCATAATTTCGACAAAATTCTCTGGAGTCATATCATGCTCCCATACCAAAACTGGTGGCAAGCGTGCCAAAAATAAGATTCCAGCCGTCAACTAATACAAATAACATTAGCTTAAATGGCAAAGACACAATCATAGGTGATAGCATCATCATACCCATGGCCATTAAAATAGAGGCTACAACCAAATCTAATATCAAGAAGGGAATAAACAACATAAATCCAATTTGAAAGGCGGTTTTCAATTCACTTGTTACAAATGCTGGGATTAACACGGTAAGCGGGACTTGCTCTGGTGACTCAAATTGGCCCTCATAACCGCCAATTCGTACAAATGTTTCTAAGTCGGTCATACGAGTTTGACCTAACATAAAATCACGCATAGGAAGCTTTGCTTCCTCAAATGCTTCTAATGATGTCATTTCTTCATTTAGGTATGGCTGAAGGGCATTTTCATTTATTTCTTCAAACACGGGCGCCATAATGAACATACTTAAAAATAAGGCAACGCCAATTAGAATTTGATTTGAAGGCGATTGTTGTAAACCTATTGCCTGACGCAAAATAGATAACACAACAATAATACGCGTAAATGATGTCATCATCATTACAAACGCAGGGATTAAGCTTAAAGCACTCATAATAAAGAGTGCTTGCAAGGTCATTGAATACTCTTGCGATCCGTCATCGTTTGTTGTTACTGTTACTGCTTCTATACCTGATGTTTGTGCTAAAGCGTCAAAACCAAACATCACAAATGATGCAACCAATAATCCTTTTAATATCACTACTATCATTCGACTATTCATGATTGTTCACCTTGTTTTTATTCAACTCAAAGGATGAACTAGACGCTTTCATTTTGCCGTCTTTATCTACTTTACTACCGGGAATATTTGCAGCCATTGCTTGTACTAACTTTTGTTGAAAGTTTAGTTGAGACGTTTGCTCTGAGGTACTTGGGTTTGCTTTAGTATTTTGTAATGGTGTGTCTAAGGTTGCTAGGTGATTTATATTATGCGCTGTCACGCCAAGCATAAATTGTTGGTCACCTACTTCTATCACCATGATTTTCTCTTTTTGACCTGCCATCATACTGGCAACCACTTTCATTTGACCGTTACCAGCCTGAGCGACATTAAACCGTCGCATTATGTATGCAAGCGCAAAAATAATGGCGATAACTAATAAAAGTGACAGAAAAATAGATAGGATTGAGCCGGCAGAAGAAAAACCTGATGTTGCTTCAGGTAAGTCTTCAGATACTAGAGTTTGTGCATATATAGGTGCACTAGTTAAGAGTGCACATAGTGAGGAAGCGCCCGCCAATATTGACTTTAACGGGCATTGTTTATTTGAGTTTTTTAATTCTTTCGACTTGACTAATAACATCCGTTAACCGAATACCAAATTTATCGTTGATGACTACTACCTCTCCATGAGCAATCAACGTGCCATTTACCAAAACATCTAATGGTTCACCGGCAACTCGGTCTAATTCCACAACTGATCCTTGGTTCAGTTGCAGTAGATTACGAATACTAATATTGGTCCTGCCTACTTCCATAGACAAGGTAACTGGAATATCTAAAATAGTGTCTAGTCGAGGTTCCGCCGACGTTACACCGTCTTCGGTTAGTTCGTCTAATTGAGCAGCTTGCGCTTCTGCATCAGCAATAATATCGTCGGGATCGACCGTGGCATCGCCTGCGCCTGCCTCAGCCTCTGCTTGCTCTTGCATGGCTGCGCCCCAATCATCTAAGCCTTCGCCTTCTTCACTCATTACTATCTCCTCTTCAATACTTGTAGTAAATCTTCTTCTAATACTTGTAGCTCTGAATCACTATCAATAACTTTGCCACCTTTAGTGAAAAGCTGTAACTCTGATTTAACAGAATTTGGACGGGGTATTTTGTCAGTTATTTTAAGGGCTACGTTGTCACGCGACTTACCTAGTTTTGCTCTAAAGCTTGGTAAATCTTCAATTGATACTGTTATGTCATCAGGCATATTAATTGGAATAACGTCGCCTGCTTCATAATTCACTAATTCTTCTAAGCTAACTGTTAAATCTAAGAAATGCGTGGTCAGTTCGACCTTTACATCCATTAGTTCATCACGCAGCGCTTTACTCCATCTAGAGTCAGAGTCTTCTTTATCGTTTTGCACTCCTGTATCAAGCATGTCTCGAATAGGCTCTAGCATGGAATAAGGTAAGGAAATATGAAAATCTCCGCCTCCTCCATCTAGCTCAATGTGAAATGAACTAATGACTACCACTTCCGTTGGTCCAACAATATTTGCCATGGCTGGATTAACTTCTGAATCTAAGTATTCAAATGACACATCCATGACTGGAGACCAAGCCTCTTTGTAATCTTCAAATATAAGTTTAAGCAACATTTGAATGATTCTACGTTCAGTTGGCGTAAATTCGCGTCCTTCAATTTTTGCGTGGTATCGACCATCGCCGCCAAAGAAGTTATCTACCATAATGAAAACAAGTCGTGCTTCCATGGTAATCAAACCTGTCCCTTTCAACGGTCTAAACCGAACCATATTTAAACTAGTAGGAACGAACAGCGTGTGAATATATTCACCAAACTTAATCATTTGGATGCCATTAATCGACACCTCTGCGCTGCGCCTCATCATATTGAATAAGCTAACGCGCATGTGCCTTGCGAAGCGTTCATTCACAATTTCAAGGGTTGGCATGCGACCGCGAACAATACGGTCTTGGGAAGAAAAGTCGTATTCAAGCGCAGACCCGTCATCGGGTAACTCCTCTACCTCTTCTTCTTCAACGTCATCAACACCGTGTAGTAGCGCATCAATTTCGTCTTGTGATAATAAATCGCTCACATGAATACCTTTTTATTGAATAACGAAACCAGTAAATAAGACTTCTTCAACCACTGGATTATTCTCAACTTCCATCATTGATTGTCTTACTTGCTTGGTCGCTCTATTTCGCAAATCTACCTTGCCTACATCGGTTACGAGTTCATCTGCATTAGACGCACTGAATACTTGTAGTAAACTGCCTTCTAGTCGAGGTATATGACGTTTGGCAAGTTCTTCGTTATCGCCACCTCGAACCATAAGTTGCACTTCTATTTGAACAATACGTTCGCGCGCTATCCCCGGCGAATTAAACTGAAATGGTCGTGGCATGGCAACATAAATGGCTGCACCACTAGCGGGTGTAACAATGTTAGATTGAGACTCATCTTCAGTTGCTGCGGTTTCTTCCACGGGTGTTTCATCACCCATAAACAAAAAGAAATAGGCCGCGCCACCACCACCCGCTAGCAATACAACAGCGATAATGATGATAAGCATCAGCTTAGATTTCTTTTTACCGCCTTCTTCGCCAGTTAATTCTTCTTCTGCCATGATTTTGTCCGTTAAACTAATTTAAAATTCATTTACTTATATCGCTTAAAATCACTAAAGACTTAAGCATAATAATCAACCCCACCTAACGCGCCATTGGTAATGCGCTGTTCTACTATGTTTGGTTGCACCTGTGCTTCAACACTTTCTGAACTTTGCGCTGAAGCAAACATAGAAGGTTGATCACTAGTATTTTGAGCATCTTGTTGTTGCTGTTGTTGACCACCATCTTGTTTTACATGCGATTGCCCAAGTTCAATTCCCTGATCCTGAAGCATTTCTCGTAATCTCGGCATCGCTTGGTCTAACGCATCTTTTGCGGCATTAGACTGCACGTTAAAACTCACTTGCGCTGAATCACCATTTAAATTAATACGAATATTTACACCGCCTAAATCAGGCGGGTCCAAACGTATTTCTGCGCTTTGATTACGTGAATTGACCATCCATCGCACTTTTTCTGCCAGCTGAGCCTGACCTTCTTGTTTAAATATATTTACCGCTTTATCTGCGTTTGCTTGAGCACTTGCTTGATTAGTGGCATTAGCAAGTTTTGTTCCGTCTATTTGCTGTTGATTCATTTCTTTTGCATATTGTAAATCGGTAATACCCAACACTTGTGCTTGTTGAAGGTTTGCCGAATAATTTACGCTATTTGCCAAGTTTAAAACCGCATTAAATTGATTGAGCGCTCCCTCAATTTTGGCCTGTTTTCCGCTAGGCACATCAATATTTGCTTGGGAAAGTGCATCAGAAACTAGCGCTTTAAGATCCAACCCCGGCTCTTTTCCCTGCTGTAACTGTTGTTTGAACTCTTTTACACCACTTTGCAAAGCAGCAATAAACTCATTGCCTTTGGCTGGTTCATTTAATTCACTAACCACCGACTGTAATCTTGCATTCACGTTTTCTAAGGCTTTCTGAGTTTGTTTGTCATTTAACTCAAGCAAAACTTGCATGCTATTTGAATTAACTGATTTATTGTCAGAGTTTTGGTTTGTTGACGGTTTAGTGACGTCATTGTTTGTAGCAACATTACTTGTCTGAACTTGATTATCGAGCTTTAATTTATTGTCTTCTAAATCAACATTTATCTCATCAGGCTTAGAATCGACTAATTTTGTGTCAACGTTTTGTTCGCCATCGACACCCTTGATTAACGCAAGTGTTTCTTTCACTTTTTCTTCAGCCACGTCTTTATTTGCTTCACGTTGCTCAATTGAAATGTCATCTATTAACAAGCTAGATAAAAGCTCTTCATCTAATGCCTTAGTAGAACCTGTCGTTTCAGCATTCTCTTCATGCAGTTGTGTGAGCATCTCATTTATGATGTTTTGAACTTTTGTTAACTCCTCTTCACTGAGCTGGCCGTTCAAATCTACCTTGACATGCTGTGCATCTAAAATATTTTGTAATGCCTCTTTATCAATGCTGACAGTGGCAAATTCTGTTTCTAATACAACCTGCTTATTACTTTCACTTGCATTGGTATTTAACAACAAGTCTTCAAAAATTTTACTCGCGTTTTCTAAGGATGAATCTATTTGCTCTTCAGCAGTAACAGATTCTTGATTGATAGTAAGTTTCGTTGTGTCAGTAACAACATCATCATTGAATTCAGCTAATTGAGTAACAAAACCAATATAGTCGAAATTAGCTGAATCACTATTTTCTATGTCTGCCTTTAGCAATTCGACTGCCACTAGGTCAGCGTGTTGCTTAGATAGGTTTTCATCTGCACCTTGAATATCTTTTGCATTTACATGGTTTAGCTCGGTTGTTTCTATGCCGTTATTGTCTTTTCCAAGTGATTCATCTGATAGCGCTGACTTTTCGCTTTTTTGCGATATAGTATTGGTTTGTTGTTCGGTATTTGAACTAGCCTTGTCTGCATAAGCTGGACGGTTTTCACTTATGTATTGATTGAGTTCATTATTTGGTTTGTCTTCGGGCCGATTACTGGCCGTATATTCAAGGTCAGATTTTTTGCTTTCATTCAGATTATTGTGTTCATCAGCTTTTCTTTGTTCATCTTGCTTTCTTTGTGCGGCATCTTGTCGTTTATCAATTTGCTGTTGTGTGCGTTCATTATGTTGCTGACGTTCTTTGGTTTGATATTGACGGTCTTTCTCTTGTTGTTTTAATTCATACTGTTGTCGTGATTCAGCAGAATCTGTTTGGCGAGCTTGAGCTTGTTGCTTATCGCGATTGCCTGTTGCATCTGTGTTAGCAGCCAGCTGTTTCGGCTGCTCTTTTACATGTTGGTGTTGAGACTGACGTAGAAGCTCAGCGCTAAATGTAGCGTGATTATCAGGTGAAGCGGCAAACGCACTACTTGCGAAATTAAACGGCAAAGAGCTAGCGGCAGATTCTGTTTTTACACTGGCAACTTGTTGCACCATAAGCTTGACTTCCTAGACTAAAAATATCGTAAACAATTGTATTTCATGATTATTTTTAAAATTCAATAATCAGAAAATACTTTCTATGAGATAAATTGCATTAACCGTACCAAGTCAAAAACATATACATTTTTCAAACTACATTTCATTATCACAGTTACCGTATTTATTGCTGGAATAAAAATTTTATTGTTTAAATTACGATAATTAGGGTCTGTTGATCTTTGCTGTATGGAGGAAGTGTGAAAGGCTATCTCGATTGCATCATATTTCTAGCGGTTCTTTGATTAGCGAATTCATCGAACATCTTTTGTTCTAATTTATCTGCTCGCTGCTTATTCTCAAGTTGTTTTTTCTCAATCAATTGTGCAATAGCTTTATATTTTTGCTGTTGAGCCAACCACATCTTTTTGCGTTGATCAGTTACCAATACAGATTGGTTGATAACTTGAATTTGCTGCTCACAAGCTTTGTCTAACTGCGCAACAAACTGATGATGTTGATTTAGCGTCTTAGCTTCAATACCATCACTAGCTTTCGCCCTGATATTACGAAGATAATCTAATCTATAGTTTTCAAGGCCAGATAATTTTTGTTGATTCGCCAATAAATGAGTTTTTGCTTGATTATAATATTGAGCGCATTCCTGTTCACGTTTGCGTTCAAGTTCAGCGACCATTTCAAGTTGTTTAATATTAGACATGGGTAACTAGCCTTGTTTTAACGATCTTAATAACATGCAACGACTGATGATTATCGACCTCTGTTATTGTTAGACGCCGAGTGAATACCTGAGGCTAACGTATTCATCATATCCAGTGTAGATTTCATATCGATAACCTGCTGCATACCTTGTTGTAAGAAAGCGTTTATTGCAGGAGTAGCAGATATTGATAAATCAATATTTGGATCGCTACCTTTTGCATAAGCACCAATACTAATTAAATCTTTGTTTTGTTGGTATGTCGCATACACGCGTTTTATAGCGGTTGCATTTTCATAATGTTGGGGTTCAACCACTTGTGGCATCACTCTAGAAATTGACGCTTCTACATCGATAGCTGGGTAGTGCCCTGATTCAACTAATTTACGCGATAACACAACGTGCCCATCTAATATTGCACGGGCAGCATCAGCAATAGGATCTTGTAAATCATCTCCTTCAGTTAATACGGTATAAAATGCCGTAATTGAACCTTGATTTTCAGTGCCGTTACCTGCTCTTTCAACTAATGCGGGTAATTTAGCGAAAACAGAAGGTGGATAACCTTTTGTGGCTGGAGGCTCGCCAACTGCTAATGCAATTTCACGCTGGGCCATGGCATACCGTGTTAAAGAATCAACCAGTAAGAGTACATTTTTACCTTGATCTCTAAAATACTCTGCAATAGTGACAGCCGTTTCGCTACCTTTTAATCGCATAAGAGGTGAAGTATCTGCTGGCGCTGCTACCACAACTGCTTTTTTACGATCTTCATCAGTCAGAATATCGTCAATAAATTCTTTTACCTCACGGCCACGTTCGCCAATTAACCCCACTACCACAACATCAGCAGTTGTGCCTCGTGTCATCATACCTAACAAAACACTTTTCCCTACGCCACTGCCAGCAAATAGCCCCATACGTTGGCCTTTACCGACAGTAATAAGAGAATTAATAGCACGAACCCCCACATCTAACGATTCTTTAACAGGCTTTCGTAATAAAGGATTGATGGGTGCTGGATGAGTGCTAATTCTTGTATGAGTATTAATGGGGCCAAGTGCATCTAATGGATTGCCGTTGGGATCAATCACTCTGCCTAACAATCCGTCCCCCACTGCTAAGCCTGTGTCACTTGCGATTGGCTCTACAAATGAACCAGGCACAATACCCTTGATTGATTCAATTGGCATTAAATAGGTAATATCGCCGGAAAATCCAACCACTTCGGCTTCAACTTTACCTTGTATAGTTTGCACAGAAACGCGTCCGCCTACAGGAATTTTACATCCAACGGCTTCAAGTGTCAGACCCACTCCACGAACCAATTTACCTGCGCTGACAACAGTATTAGCTGTAATAGATGAACTTATTTGTTTTAATTGTTCAGACAGTGCGAGGGTCATCTAACAATCCGTGCTCAAGTAATAATTGACTTATAACAGCTTGTGTTCTTTTCTCAATTGATAAATCAACCGCATTATTAGCCGTTTGAATATTACAGCCCCCACGCGCCATTTGCGGTGATTCAATTAACTGCCAAGCATTTTTCAATATGGTGTCTTCACCAAAATGAGATTGCACTAATTCTATATCGCTCGGATGCATAGTAATTTGGTAAGAGACTTCATTAATTGGTAATGCCTTTATGCCGTCGCTGATTGCTTGAAGTAATACATTTTCATTTTGTTGCACTTCAATATTGACCATCGCCTGCGCTAATTTTGTAGATAATATAAGCAGTTCGTTTTTGACGTCAGCATCCACTTTGTTAAGCGGTTGATGCAAATTATCAATTAGTTGACCAAGCGTATTAAGCTGTTCATCAATATGCGTTTTTGATTCTAATAAACCAGCTTCAAGTCCTTCCTGTTTACCAACTTCAAAGCCCTCTTGATGACCTTTTTCTAAACCTTCTTGTTTACCTTGGGTGAAGCCTTCTTCATTCCCACTTAATAAACCTTCTTGATAAGCTTGGGTACGTATTGTTTCGATCTCTTGAGCGGTTAATGGTACTACCTCTTCTTCCTGCTCTTGCACAGGTGGCTGATACATACCTCTAGGGTGATTGAATGCATTGGTTTCACCACTTTTTGTATCTTCAGACTCTTCTATGTTGGGTAAATCCCATACTCTCGTTTGCTGGCCCATTGATTGTGATGGCTGATTCATAATTATACGAACTCTTCACCGCCACCACCGCCAAGCATGACTTCACCAGCATCAGCTAAACGACGAGCAACAGATAAAATTTCTTTTTGGGCAGTTTCCACTTCGCTTAAACGAACTGGCCCCATCGCTTCAATATCATCAAGTAACATATCTGCTGCGCGTTTAGACATATTGCCTGTAATTTTTGTTTTAAGGCTGTCATCTGCACCTTTAATGGCGCGCATAAGCGTTTCTTGTTGTACTTCTCTTAATATGGCTTGGATGCCTCTATCGTCAACATCAATTAGGTTGTCAAATACAAACATTAAATCTTGTATTTGCTGACTCATTTCTTCGTCTTGTTCACGAATTGCTTCCATCAACTGACCTTCAATGTTTGTATCAAGGTAGTTCATGATATCTGCAGCTGATTTCAAGCCGCCCATTTTCGCTGCTTGAGCACCCGCTTGACCAGCAAATTGTTTTTCCATAATTTCATTTAGTTCTTGTAACGCGGCGGGCTGAACTTCTTCTAAATTCGCGACCCTCATTAACAAGTCTAAGCGCACTTTTTCAGGAAACTGCGACATGATTTCTGCTGATTGCTCTGGCTCTAAATATGACATAACAATAGTTTGTATTTGAGGATGTTCATTGCGAATAATATTTGCAACTTGTTTGGAATCCATCCATTTCAAAGACTCAAGCCCCTTAGCACCAGAACCCGCCATAATTTGGTCAAGCAAATGTGCTGCTTTATCTTCACCCAATGCTGCCACTAATGCACGACGAACAAAATCTTCACTCTTAAAGCCAATAGTGGAATAGTTTTGTATTTCTTCTATAAAATGTTTATGTACAGCAGATATTTTATTCTGCGTCATATCATCCATTGCAGCCATTGCGCCACCAAGTACTTGTACCTGTTTAGGCTCCATAAATTTTAAGATTTGCGCAGCATCTTCTTCAGATAAACTAAGTAACAATATTGCAGCTTTTTCAATACCATCTAGTTTAGAGACGTCATATTCAGGGATTTCTTCTTGTTCGTTTTCGTTATCAGCCATAATACTTCCTATTCGTCTTCTAGTAGCCAACCACGCACAACTTGTGCAGATAATTCAGGCTCATTCGCTACTAAAGCACGCACTGCTTTTAGTACATCTTCATCTCGATGAAGATTAGGTAATTGTAGTGAACCGTCTGGCGAGAAGCCTACTTGCGCCTCATCAAAATCATCAGACAACACGTTTAATGCTTCATTGCCCAGATCTAAATCAGAGTCATCAGGTTCTTGCTCAACTACACCACCATCTGGGAATATCAATTTCTTAAGCATTGGTCTAACTACAGCCAGAATCAATACAATAATTACTGTTGCACCCATTAATAATTTGAAGAAAGGCATAAACCATTCTTGTTCCCAAAATGCGGGCTCTTTTATTGCACCAAGATCCATACGATTAAATGGTATACTCACAACTTCTAGTGAATCTCCGCGAGTCACATCAAAACCCAATCCACCTTGCAATAGTCTTCTAATATTAAGCAACTCTTCTTGGCTCAATGCAGTGGTAATGGGCTCGCCTTCAGCCGACAAATTCGCAATATGGTCAACCGCTACCGACACACTAAGTCTTCTAATAACGCCAGTTTGTTGTTTGGTATGACTAATGGTTGTATCTAATTCAAAATTTCTAGTGGACTCTTTAGAGGTTGTTCCTGGAACAGGTGTTGGGCCATTCGCACCTTGGGCCTCTTCAGGGATATTAGAGTCAGCAGGCGGTTGATTAGTTAACGCGCCAGGTATACCAGCAATCACACCGCCAATGGTATTTTGCTCAGATGTTTGCTCACTTCTTACTGCTGGCATATCCGGATTATAACGACGTTGCGTTTGTTCTACCGTAGTGAAGTCCATGCTAACATCTACTTGCGCCGTATAATTACCAAGCCCAAGTACTGGAATAAGGATGCTGTCTATTTTTTCTAAATATTGGGATTCTCGTTTCTTCTCTATTTCATATTCTTTTCTTGCTCTAGCACTCATAGAATCAGCAGAGCCAGAATTCAAAAGCCTACCGTTACTGTCTGTCACCGTGACTCTTGATGGGTCAATACCCTGCACTGCAGAAGCAACAATATCAACAATTGAATCCACTTCTTCGCCTGACAAATAAGTGCCGTTTCTAGCCGTCACCACCACAGTCGCACTCGCTTTCGACTCACGTCTTGCAAACACATTTTCTTTTGGAATAGCGAGTAGTACGCGTGCTTGACCAACTGAATCTATAGCTTCAATCGTGCGAGCAATCTGTTGTTCTCGCGCATGCTTTAAGCGCTCCATTTCAACCCGCTGGCTAACACCAAAGCCCATATCTTGCATGATTATATCGGTGCCAGCACTACTCTCATTGCTAATACCTTGACGAACCATGCCAAGCTTCACATCTTTAAATTGCGCATCAAGCACGTATATTGTGTTGCCCTCAATCTTGTACTTAATTTGATTAAGGTCTAAATAATCGAGTGTTTCAATCATTTCTTGGGGAGGCATTTGCACTAAAGGACGATAAGTAGGTTCTTTAGACCAAATAAAAATAAATATAGCGATAGCAACACATATTACTAAGGTCACAACCATAGTAACGTGACGAATAGTTTCGGTACTTGTTAACGCATCTAAAATCGGCGTCTGTTTTACTTCAGCTAATTCATTGGAATCATTAACATCCTGAATTGCGAGCTCTGTACTTGTTGCTTCAGCCATGAGGCGTGTTCCTTATTATACTGGCATATTCATGATGGTTTTGTAAGATTCAAGTAACTTGTTGCGCACTTGCACAGTGGCTTCAAAAGCGATACCTGATTTCTCTTTCGCTACCATTACATCGACCAAACTTAAATTAGGATCGCCCAAATCAAATCGAGTCTGCATAGTACGTGACTCTTTTTGTAAACCATTCACATTATCTAGCGCTTGTCCCAACATATCTGCAAACTGAGAAGCCCCAGGACTTTTCTCAACACGAGTGAGTTGGTCGGATACCCCGCCAATCTGACTGACCATAGATTGCATTTCTTGATACAACGCACTTGCTTTCATATCCATGTCAATTTACCTCTTATGTTGATACGTCATTATTTTGTTCATTTTCATTATATTATTGGTTTAAACCGCCAATAACTGTGTCTAATGACTAATAAGCAAAGAGGATGCCAAGCTGCGGCAAAAGAGGCAATAATCGGACAGCAACGGCAATGAGCCGCCTTTAGCCTGTTCTAATGTTTGGCAGAAACGCAATCGACTATTCTTAGCTGAAAGGAGTTGGATAGGCGTAGCTTAATAACCAGCGGGGGGGCGAGACTATCAAAACGCTGTGAACCCATCCATGGGCGCTCCACGATTTCATCCATGAAATCGAGGTTTGCTAGTCTCGCCCCCCCACTACTTAAACGCTAAACCTGTATCCAACTCCTTCCAGCGACAGTTCGTCTATAGTGTATCTGCCAAACATTAGAGCAGGCTAAAGTGGAGCGGGGTTAAGAAATTTTGGATAAAAAAACCGCCCTTGGGGAGGGCGGTAATAGGGATAGACGTCCTGTCTAACTGCTTACAAAAAACGGGAGGGTTTTTTATAGGGTTTGATTCAGTTCTATAATATTAAGAGCTCAATCATTTAAATTCGTTCAGTAACTTTTAAGATGGAAGATCTATGCCACTTTCGCGCATTTTTGCTAATTTATATCTTAGCGTACGCGGGCTAATACCTAACTTCTCAGCTACGTCCTTGCGTTTGCCGTTGAAAGCTTGCAATGCATCTAAAATAATTTGATGCTCTTGGACGCGTAATTCGCTACCTAGTAAATTATTATCGTCAGGGTTCTGACATTCTTTAGCTTTAATTTGGCTAGTAGAGTCAAATATTTGTTGGTTATCAGGTTCAATTAATAAATCACTACTATCAAGTTGAATACCGTCACTTAAAATTAGCGCGCGCTGAATAACATTTTCTAGCTCACGAACATTGCCCGGCCAAGAATGTGAAGTCAGTTTATGAACGGCACTAGCACTTAATTCTGGAATAGGTGTTTGACTATTTTTGCTATGACGCATTAGCAGATGTTTTGCTAAAGGCACAATATCGCCTACTCTTTGATTGAGTGGCAACCATGTAATAGGAAATACGTTCAAACGATAGTATAAATCTTCTCTAAACTTACCTTGGGCTACCGCTTCTTTTAAGTCTCGGTTGCTTGTTGCTATTACTCTTACATCTAACGAAATAGTTTTACGACCACCTAACCTTTCTACTTCGCGCTCTTGCAGCACGCGCAATAGTTTAGCTTGCAGTGACAAATCCATCTCTGTAATTTCATCTAATAAAATAGTACCTTGTTGAGCTTGTTCGAATTTACCCGGGCATGCTTGAACCGCGCCAGTAAACGCACCTTTCTCATATCCGAATAATGTCGCTTCTAGCATATTTTCAGGAATAGCTGCACAGTTAATCGCTACAAAAGGCGCTTCTCTTCTTGATGATTGGTCGTGCACATATCGAGATAACACTTCTTTACCTGAACCACTTGGACCTAATACCATAACGGTGGCATCTGACTGCGCGACTTTACGCGCAAGGTTAAGTAAATTTTCGCTCGACTCATCACCAAAAATAGGGGTAGTCGATTCCACTTTTTGAGCGGGTGCATAACGACCAATTAAATTTAGCAAAACTTGTGGCGCAAATGGTTTAGACAAGTAATCAGTCGCACCATCTCGCATTGCTTGAATAGCGTCATTTACATTCGCATAAGCTGTCATTAATACGAAAGGTAAATTAGGATATTTGTTCTTAACACTTTTCAACAAAGACAAACCATTCATACCCGGCATTTGGATATCACTTACCATTAAGTCATATTCATTGTCCGACAATTTAACCATTGCACTTTCAGCAGAATCCACTGATGTAACTTGGTAACCACCTAACAGTAAAGTATCAACTAACGCCTCTCGAAGACCATGATCATCTTCTACTATTAAAATTTTGGTTTTACTCATGTTCTGCTCCTGCAAAATGCTCAGTTGGGATGTGGTTAGTTTGTTGCTCATCCAAATCGTTTTGTTTGGCGGTTATTAATGGAATAAAAATAGAAAAGTAAGCGCCCTTACCTTCATTGTTTCCACATTTAACAAAACCTTTATGCGACTTTGCCACTGTATTGACTACAGCTAGGCCAAGTCCTGTACCCTGGGATTTTGTTGTATAAAAAGGCTCGAATAGTCTTGGAATACTTTCTTCCTTTATGCCAGATCCATTATCTGACACTGTAAACACGCAATAATCGTTTTGGCTGATAGTGCTTTGACTGATACTAAATATGATTTTAGGTTGTTTTATTGACGAATCTAATTGTAGAACTTGCATCGCATTGCCCATTAAGTTTGTAATGGCGCCTGCAAGCGCAGTTAAATTACCTAGAATTTTTTGCGGCTTTGCAACTATTTGAGTATTTTGATTTTCAAAAGCCAGTTGAATATTCGCATCTCTTAGTTGTGCTTCCATTTGTGCGATAGCTTGAACTTGAACTTGCTTTGGACTCAGATCGTTTACAATTTGATTATCTGAACTTTTTGCAAACAACAGCATGTCATTGACTTGCGACTCTAATTCCTTAAGCCTAAGTGTAAGCTTTTCACTAAATTTAGTAGCCATGTCATTTTGTAATGCCATAGACTTTAAATTTTCGGCATACAATAAAGCTGATGATAGTGGTGTTCTAACTTGATGAGCTAAACTTGCAACCATTTTTCCTAAAGATGAAAGTCGTTGCATATGACCTAGTCTTGATTGTAATTCTCTTGTTTCGGTAAGGTTGGTAATAACAATTAATTGACCCTTCTCAGACTGCAATGGCGACATGTCTATTTTTACGCGTTTGCCGTCGTGAGTTGATACTTCATGACCATCGTCTGCCTTGGGCGCAAATACTCGGGCTATAACATTACGCCACTTTTCACCTTCAAGTGGCTCGCCCAAAAGATTTTTTGCTTGTTGATTAGCTAGACTAACCATGCCTTTATGATCGATAACTAATACACCTGCTGGCATGACTGAAATGAGGTGAGCAAACCGTTTGGCATCGGTTTTATCTGATTCAGTTTCTGGTGTCTCAAACGAATATAGAGAGGAAGAATTTACATTATCTATTGTTTGGTTAGATGTAACCTGCAAAACAGATTTCACTGAAGTCAAAATGGAGTCGTTGCACAATAGTTTGCACGACGACTGCTTTTGTTGTTTTGAGCTCTTTATGGAAGCTAGCATTATTAACCATTCTATTTACTACGAATGATCTCTTTAATGCATGGGGTATGCCAATATTTTTATACTATATTTTCAAATAGTTAGCTTTTTATGCTATGTCAAATATCTGACAACAGAATCAAATTATTGACCATCTGTTTTTTCTAATCGAACTATTTCGTACTTACGCATTTTCTCAACTAGAGTAGTTCTACGCATGCCCAGTTGGTCGGCGGCGCGAGCGACAACCCACTCTTGTTGATCGAGCGCTTGTTTGATTAAATTAATCTCTAAATCAGACAAATACTCTTTTAAGTTTACACCATCTGCAGGCAAATTGGGGTCAACAGCATTACCTGAATCAGGCATGACTGGGCTTGCCCCTTCATATTTGAACATCGCATTTATTGCATCTCGTTCTTGCTGATCGGCGGCACTTTTTACTTCACTTGTTTCTTCGTTACTGGTAACAGGTGAAACACTATTGGCATTTGCACTTACGACTGGGTCGCTGGCATCTCCAAACTGGTATTTGTGAGGTAGGTGCTGAACATCAATAACTTGACTAGGATGTAATATAGATAATCGTTCAACTAAATTACTTAGTTCTCTTACGTTACCCGGCCAAGCATGTTGCACTAACGAAGCCATTGCACCTTGTGTAAACCTTACTGGTGATTGTTTATTATTTTCTAAACGCGTGACTAGTTCTTGAAGCAATAATGGAATATCTTGAGCACGCTCTCTTAACGCCGGCGTTTCTATTGGGAATACGTTTAATCGGTAATATAAATCTTCTCTAAATTTACCTGATGCAATCATTTCTTCGAGATTGCGATGGGTAGCGGCAATGATTCTTACATCACATTTTAAAGTTTTAGCGCCGCCTACGCGTTCAAATATTCTCTCTTGTAAAACACGCAATAACTTCACTTGCATTTGCAGAGGCATATCACCAATTTCATCTAAAAATAGGGTACCACCTTCTGCTAATTCAAAACGACCTTTGCGAGCACTAATAGCTCCAGTAAACGCACCTTTTTCGTGTCCGAACAATTCACTTTCCAACAAGTCACCCGGGATTGCGCCACAGTTTACTGGCACAAACGGCCCTTTTTGGCGAGCAGACATATAATGAATGTTTCTTGCAACAACTTCTTTGCCTGTTCCTGATTCGCCTAGAATAAGCACATTTGCTTCAACGGGTGCCACTTGCTCAATTAGGTCGCGAACTTCAGTTATGCCTTTGCTGTTGCCCACTAAGCTTCTAAATAATTTAGTTTTACCTGTCACCAACGATGAAATTGGACGATTAGCAGTATGGTATTCACTACTTTTTTGTAGTAATTCATTCAAACTAGGATATGTAATAGGTTCGTACAATGAGCCTATTAAGTTTTTGAAGTCTCTGTCACCACTTAACTGAAAGCCTATATTAATAAAGGGGCTATCGGGAAACTTTTCTATTACATCTTCGGCAACTTCAGGTACTTCGCCATCTATTAAGATAGCTGTCCAAGAGGTACTTTGTTCTATTGTTTTCAAACAATCTGCATATTCACAGCTTCGAGTATTTTCACCTAAAAACGTTAATATAATCTGCAAAGTTTGTTGGCGCGTTGAATTGTCGCTAACAATAAGAATTTCGCTCATATCACCTCTAGTTTGTTTTTTCGTAACATAGTCTTTACTTCAATACCTTACATCTTAACGAAATCGCGGCTTATTGGCATTAAAAATATAAAAAAATAGCAGATTTAAATTTCAATATAAATATTCTGAAGACAGGTTTTTTATGATTATTGATGGTTAATTAAACAAAGAACGAGGATAATACAAACTTACACTTAAATTTTTAAGCAATTAAAGTCAAATGTATAAAGGCATGTTGGCGAAAACAATATAGCTAATCTGATACAAATTACAATAAGTGTAAGATAGTACAATATGGGTTGAATCGTAAACATGAACTGAGCTACTATTTGATATCAAGAAGTAACCTTAAACAAGGATGTAATTGTGAAAAAAGTCGCACTACCAATAATAATTATTCTAATAATATTAGGATTAGCTGGGCCCAAATTTTCGGG
Organism: Glaciecola sp. UBA1851; assembly: GCA_002338515.1. Classification (GTDB taxonomy): domain Bacteria; phylum Pseudomonadota; class Gammaproteobacteria; order Enterobacterales; family Alteromonadaceae; genus Glaciecola. The sequence continues at coordinate 35,535 of DDIL01000008.1, forward strand.
TAATATATTTCATAATGAATTAGAACAACTCGTTCAAAAGTTAAATGACTTACCTGGCTATCAAGCAGAAATATCTAATAAAAATCAAAGTTGGTTTAGTTCTAATGCTGAAATATTAGTAAGCTTTGAAATGGGTGATGCTTTTAATCAATCGCCCAACATGCCAGATGACCTATCTTTTAGCATCCCAATTGATGTGCAACATGGCCCATTTTTAACTCAATCAGGATTAGCCTTTGGATGGGCTGAATGGCAAATAAATTTAAACCCAGAAGATCCAATACCAAACTTGACCTTCTTAGATGATGCCACCTCTTTATATTCAATAAAAGGGATTGTTGGGCTATTTGGCAACACCATATTTTCAGACTATATCCCAGCATTAACCTATACAGATGAAAGCAACGGGGCCGTTTATTCGCAAACCAAATGGGAAGGTTCAGGCTATTTCAGTAGCAGCTCAATTGTCTACGATTCTGTCAGTCCACTCTCAATTGATGTAACAGCAGACGGAGAATCTATAGCTGATATAAATAATATTGCTATACAAATGTCAGTGGAAGAAGGAGTGATGCAAATTTGGGAACAGCTTCTTTATAATAGTCATTCAATCTTTTCGATTGAATCTATTAATGTGACAGATGCTGCATCAGATAATGAAGTGGCGCTAAATAATATTAGTATTGCAGTAAAATCAACCTATGATGAAAATACAAAATTGGGTGATTTTCTTGTATCGACGAAAGCTAAAAAAGTAATTACCGATGTATTTACACTTGAAGACATGCAGTTAGATTATTCAATTAATAAAATAAGCCAGCCTTTTGTCATTCAGTATCAAAGTTTTATGGATGACATGCTCAACAATCCTGAAAATGCAGAAGTATTAATACAAGATTTTTTACAAACATCATTACTGCAACAATTACAAACTAATCCTGAATTCAATCTTCCCGCTATTAGCGCGACTATTAATGGGTCAAAATTAGAAGGCTTTATTAACACTACATTGCAAGCTGTAAAGTCATTACCTAACACTTTTGATGATCAAGCATTCTGGATGCAACATATGCTTGTTAATGCAGAGTTGAATGCCGAAGAAGAAGCTTTGAAATTTATTGCCAGTGCGTCAATGAAATCGCAGTTATCAGGCAATCCTCAGTTTCAATCAATGACGGCAAGTGAGCAAGAGCAAATAATTCAGCAACAAGTAGATGCAACCATAGCCAATTTTATGCAAAACGGTATGCTCAATTTAGATGAAGACGGTTATTCCATTTTAATAAAACTAGAAAACGCTGAGTTATTTGTAAATGGCCAACAAATACCTCTTTAGTCAAAAGCAAACTAAAATAGAGATTAGAGTCTGTTGATTTAATAAAACAATACTTTAATATTCGATATATTCTTTATCGTCGCCCGGTACTTTGGGAAACTTTTGAGCACGCCAATCATCAACCGCCTGACTAATTCGTTCTTTAGAATAAGCAACAAAATTCCAAGTCAGAAAAGGCGGTTGTTCAAACTTCTCACCACCTAGCATAATTAATCTGCCAGACACATTCATGGTTACCATAGTGTCTGTGTCTTCAAGCAAAATAAATTCACCTTTCTTAAACGTGGCTCCTGAAATATTTACTTCACCTTCCACTACATAGACACCACATTCATGAGAGACTTTTAAGTTTGATGGATCGTTTATGTCAAAGTTTGGCCTAATAATGTCACTTGATTGGCACGCCGCTATATCTAAATAAAACATGGGGGAATAGGTTTTAACTGGTGAGCTAAGTCCTAACGCCTCGCCTACTATTAATCGCATCATTACCCCTTCATGGATTAAATGGGGTAATTCGCTTTTCTTAACGTGTTGAAAACTCGGTGATAATTCTGCCATATTTTCAGGTAAAGCGACCCAACATTGAAGTCCATCAATATGATGGGGATTCGCCCTTACTTCAAATGTCTCTCTCTCAGAATGCACAATCCCTTTGCCTGCAGTCATCCAATTCACATCGCCTGGAAATATTTCCAAATGCGTACCTAATGAGTCACGATGAAGAATACTACCAGTAAATAAATAGGTTAATGTGGACAATCCAATATGTGGATGCGGACGAACATTTATCCCTGTACCCGCTGCAAAATTAGTTGGGCCCATGTGGTCAAAGAAAATAAATGGACCTACCATTTTTTTCTGCATATGGGGCAAGACGCGCTTTACGGTCAAACCACCTAAATCGTGCTCTTTCGCTACTAAATGTTTAGGCATAGAAGTTCTTATTTATAGTTAAAATTAGGCAAGTAATACATATTGTACGCAAAATAATCGTATTCAGGTTTGCTTATATTCACATAACAAGGATCAATAGACCCTAAGCAGTTAAGTTATTAATGTATATAAGTAAGCCCAAAACTAATAGAATTAAAATTATCGACAAACCTTTAAAAAATAGTAGTGGCTTACGTTCAATTAATGGTGCTTTAAATTTCTTTACGAATTTAGGATTAGGATGTTTTAAGTCGTAGATGAATTCTGAGAGCTGATCATATCGTTTGTGAGGAAACGGGCTAAGCGCTTTTTGCAGAGCATAATCTATCCACTTAGGCACTTCTTTTTCATCATCTAACACTGAGCGGTAGCGCAATTTCTTTTGTGCAGAAAAGCTTCTCGCTTTCGCTACATTAGTGCCATATGGGAATTGACCAGATAACATGTTGTAGGTTAAAACCGCTAAAGAAAACTGATCAGAACGAGTAGAGACGTTGTCACCAATAAAATACTCTGGCGCCATATATAATGCGGTTCCTTGCATATCATATTGCTGGCGCAATGTTTGTGACTCTACTACGCCGCTTACTCTTACTCCACCATAATCAATAATTTTCACCACGCCTGCATTATCTATCATTATGTTGTCGGGCTTAATATCTTGATGCAAAATTTCTTTTCTATGTAGCGCATGTAAACCAAAGGAAATTTGCTCGATAATATGTCTAACTTGATCAAGCGTTGGTTTTGGATGATCAATTAACCACTGTTTCAAGGTTACGCCTTCAATATATTCCGTCACACAATATAAGTAATTTCTTGTTCTATCCTGCATACCTGCTTTTAATAAATGCGCACTGTTCACCCTACGAGCAACCCATTCTTCCATTAAGAAGCGTTCTAAATATGCTTGATCATTACGCAGATCTACAGAGGGTATTTTTATGACTTGCAAGGTTTGTGACTCAGTGTCTTGGGCTAAATATACATGGCTTCTGCTGCTAGCGTGCAACTCTCTTAAAATATGGTAACCATCAAAGTTTTGCCTGGCAGTTAACAAATCGGGGACTGACAAATCGTCTAATTGTTTTTGTAATAAGCTTGCGCGCTCGGTAGCGAGTTTCTCTACCCGAATAATTTGTGCGGTTAGGTTATCATTACTGCCATTTTCTATGGCTCTATTGACAAGTAGTTCTGCTGCTTTGTCTAAGTCTGATGAATAGGCAGTCAATGTACTTAGAATTTCATGGGGCTCACAATATTCGTAAACACCATCTGTACACATTAGAAAAATATCATGTAATTTTAGAGATGATGCTTGATAATCAATATCTACATATTCTTCAAAACCTAATGCTCTGTTTAAATAGTTTTCAGTAGAGGAAACATATGACCTGTGTTCATTCGTTAATTGAGATAGTGCGCCGTCTCTTAGCCGGTAGATGCGACTATCACCCACATGAAAAATATGTGCGGTAAACGCTTTAAAAACAATAGCACTAAAGGTACAGACATACCCTTTATCCATATCATATTTGAATTCAGTTTTTTGATTTTGACTGAATAGCCAAGCATTTACCGACTCAATCACTTTTTCGGCTGAACGCCTTACCGACCATGCGTCGGTTGTGCAAAAATAATCGTCTAAGAAGCTTTTGACCGCTACCTCGCTAGCAATTTGGCTTACATTGCTAGTGCTGATACCGTCGGCTATGGCGGTAGCAATTCCTTTTAGTCTTAATTGCGGTTCTTCAGGAAACAAGGCGCCATAACAATCTTGATTAATTGCTTTGACGCCGCTATAAGAACATTGTCCAATGCTTATTTTTAAACTAGAGGGCATAGATGCATTTGAAGAAAATTATATATTTGATTGAAATAAAACTTTTCATCAACGTTTTACGCATAGCACTTGTACTCTATTGGTTTTAATTAGCATATATAGTAAAACACATTCCCCTCACTAAATACATCAAGCGAGGGGTATAGTAAGTTTATTTAAATGCTGGAATAGCAGATTCTGCTGATTCTTGCTTGCGTGTTTTACTGGTTTTTACATGGGTTAAATACAACGGTAAATTTAAGCGTTTATCCACACAGTAGACGTGTTAAAATATGGAAATAAGAATTGATAAAACATATAGTAAACATAAACCGTCCTAGAGATTCATATAGGCTTTATACATCAGTTCAGCCCTGTCCCAATCTTCTTGTGTGTCGATATCCTGTACTAGATGTCTTGGAATATTGACTGGGCTTGAATGTTCCGAAAAAATCACTTTATCCGTTAGAAAGTCTTTTGTGCTTCCCCAATAAAATTGTCCTGCATCATGAATGGCTTCATCTAGGTCTTGAGAACGCGTATACATATGTTCTTTAAATAGTGGTGTTAAATGACCATTTTTTGTCGTTAAAGCGCGTTGTACCGGAAAAGCGAAAGTGGTGGTAGAGAACGCAAATGCTTTAGAGGAGTCTGTTTTTAATATATCTAACCCTTGTTTCAAATAAGTTGTTTGCAAAAAAGGCGCAGTCGCATAAATACAGCAACAATAATCATAAAGCTTGTTTTGAGATTCTAGTTCAACAATGGCATGCTCAATCACCTCTCTTGTGCCGGCAAAATCATTTGCCAACTCATCCGGGCGATAGAAAGGAACAATTGCACCTAATGATTTACTCAGCTCTGCTATGTTTGGGCAGTCAGTAGACACGACTATGTCGCTAAAGAGTCCAGATTTTTTTGCTACGTCAATGGAATAAGCAATTAAGGGCTGTCCACAAAAGTGTTTAATATTCTTATTTTTTATTCGTTTGCTTCCTGCACGAGCAGGTATCAGTGCAAAATTAGTCATGCTCTAACTCAATATGTCGTGCAATACAGAAACAACATAGTCTTGTTGCTCATCTGTTAAATCTACATACAAAGGTAAGGTCAATGCATGATAGTAAAACTGCTCTGCGTTAGGATATTCACCCTGCTTAAAGCCTAATGACTGATAGTAGGGATGAAAATGAATAGGGATGTAATGCACGTTTACAGCAATGTCTTTTTCATGCAATTGCTGATACACAGCGGCCCTTTCATGCTCAGTAAGCTCAATCATAAATAAGTGCCAACTAGACGTGTTCAAATCTGCGGCAAGTGGCAGCCTAACAGGTAAGTCTTGCAAAAGTTTCAAATATCTAGCAACTAAATGTCGGCGCTTAACTATGAACTCATCTAATCTGGCTAATTGAGATATGCCCAGAGCAGCTTGAATATCGCTCATTCTGTAGTTATAGCCTAAGCACAATTGTTGGTAATACCATGGGCCATCTGCATCACCTTGCATTAGGGTATTGTCTCTTGTTATACCGTGTTTAGCGTAGAGTAAAACTTGTTGCGCTAGGTCTGGATTATTGGTGGTAACCGCACCGCCTTCGGCTGTTGTGATAGATTTCACTGGATGAAAGCTAAGTACTGCTAAATCGGAAAATTCACAGCCTCCTACAGGTTTGCCGTTATATTGCGCACCTAAAGCATGAGCGGCATCTTCAATAATCGCAATATCGTGTAATTTACACTGGTGGCGAATTGTTTCCATTTCACAACTGCTACCGGCAAAATGTACAACTACTAATGCTTTTGGTAGCGTATTTGAACGCCTAGCGTCTTCTAGTTTAAGTAAAAATAGTTCTACAGACATATTGCGCGTACTAGGGTCAATATCTACAAAACTAACACTCGCACCACAATATAATGCACAGTTTGCAGAGGCGGCAAATGAATTTGGAGATGTCCAAACAATATCACCCTTACCTATACCTAACGCCAAACAGGCTACATGAAGCCCTGACGTACCGCTATTTACCGCGGTACAAAATGCTGCGCCAGTATAATCACACAACGCTTTTTCGAACGCCGGAACTTGCGAGCCCTGTGTTAAAAATTGATTTTCTAAAACGTCTACAACAGCCTGAATATCTTGTTGATTTACGCTATGTTTACCATAAGAAATCATAAATGCGTGCTATCTAATTCTACTAATTCTTTTACTGATAGAAAATGTGGATTTGTACCTGAGTGATACTCAAATTTATCGCCTACCTTAGCGCCCTTTTCGAATAACTTATTTTGCATATAATTCATATTGCCTTCAAAAAAGGTAATGGCTGGCATAATCACAAAATGATCTTCAAATTCAATACTATGATGCGCCATTTCTTCTGGCACCATAATTTCATGTAATTTTTCGCCGGGTCGAATACCTATTAAGTCGTGCTCTTGACTACCACTCATGGCTTCCACTAAGTCTAGTATGCGAATAGAAGGAATTTTAGGAATAAAAATTTCACCGCCCTGCATTCTAGCGAAATTTTTTACAACAAATGCGACTCCCTCGTCTAATGTAATCCAGAAGCGAGTCATTTCTGAGTGAGTAACTGGCAGCTTTTTGCATCCCTCAGACATTAGTTTGCGATAAAACGGCACAACTGAGCCACGTGAACCAACCACATTGCCGTATCGAACAACTGCAAATCGTGGCCCGTTTGCCCCTGCCATGTTATTGGCAGCAACAAAGAGTTTATCCGAAGCGAGTTTAGTGGCTCCGTACAAATTTACTGGGTTAGCAGCTTTATCAGTCGATAAAGCAATCACCTTATCTACCGAGTTAACAATACATGCATCAATAACATTTTGCGCACCATGGATATTGGTTTTAATGCATTCATTGGGGTTATATTCTGCAGCAGGTACTTGTTTTAACGCGGCCGCATGAATAACAAAATCAACATTTTTTGTAGCCGTAATTAAGCGCTCTTTGTCCCGCACATCACCAATGAAATAACGCATCGCTTTGTCATTGAATTCTTGCTGCATTTCAAATTGCTTCAGCTCATCTCTTGAAAACACGATCAGCCTACTTGGACTGTAGTTATCAAGAACAAAACGAATAAAGCGACGACCAAACGAGCCTGTGCCACCAGTAATTAAAATGCTTTTATTATCAAACAAGAGATTAACTCCAACATTGTCTATAAATACCTACTTTTCAGCGAGTACTTCACGATTAATAATTTAGTAATCAACTAAGAATCTAACCACGGGCCTAGAAATTCAAATGCAAAAGGTACTCTGGCTATTAACAAACCTCTATTATAGGTCTTATCAAGCAGTGTAATATTTGCATCATTTTTCGTAATAGATACACCTATATAGTGCTTAAACATATAACAACGGAAGGGTTGTTGCCAAAGAGGGTAATTATCAATCAATCCTCGTTGAATGTTTACTACCGCTTTTGATTGATATTCGTTTCCATTGTTAACATTTATATTTTCTAACTGATTACTTTGCTTGTTACTAACTTCTTTCTGCTCATACTTTTCATTCTGCAATGCATTTTCCAAGCCAGCTTTTTGAAAACTAGGTTTATTAAAGATTACATTGAATAACGTGAAGTTTTGGCTTTTCAATAAGATCTGTTTAGTAAAGGCTAACTCGCCAATACCAGGTAAATCTCCCGTTTCAAATTTTTGTTTGTATGAGTAAGACATACATTCAATAATAGGTGGAATGTACAACACACATAGTACTTTCAGAATATCTTTGTATTCTTCTGCAAAACACTTTATTAGTTCGTCACAGGTGAATACCAAAACAATATTAAGTTTAGATAATGGTGTCGCAGTTGGGTGACTCGATATAAAAGTCTGAATATGTTCTAAATAAAAATGCGCATCTTGTTTTGTCCGAATAAGAAGCGCAACTATAGAAGATGATTGATTATTGGAAGTATTGTTATCTATCCAAGAAATCAAGTTAAATAGATGAGAAGCGTCATTTATAACGGCTAAAAGTTTAGTTTCTAGTATCTGTTGCTGTTTAGATATAATATTAAAATAATCATTATCTTTTACAAAAAAGGTGACTGGCGTTAATTGCGTGCTAACTTTATTAGTATTAGTAATGGCTGGAGCGGGTAAACTTGTGGTCTTCGATTTATGCAGGTCAATTAGAATAGACTCGCGTTTATCTGAAAACGATTCTGCAGAATCTAACAATGATAAGTAATCACTCGTCATATTCTCCGCATCGTTTAAAAATACTAACCAGATAGCTATTATTTTACGACTTGCTTCAACTGATAACGATTCATCATCAATTAATATCGCTTTTGTTAGCGCCGCATTACAAGCGTAAATAGCATTGTAATAGTAATAAAAGAATAACGATTTACCCTGCATTTTGGTTTCTGTTAAGAATGTGCTATGCCGTACAATGATTTGTTCAACATCAAACTTGTTAAGTACCGTTGAACTGCAAATGCTGAAGAGTGCTTGTTGTTGCTCTCTAAACTTAGGAAGCAAATAAGCTTTTTCGAGTGATGAATAAATATCATTATCTAAACGTATAAAGCATTTGCTTAGCGCATCTATACTTGACTTTTTTTGTTCAGGTGAGTTAATAATTAACACCGTGCTAGGCTCTAAAGGTATAGTGCCATCAATCATTACTCCGTTAGAAAGATTAAAACATTCAGAAGATGCGCTTAACCCTTGATTTGAATCGAGCAATAACTGTTCAATCAACATTCTAGAAATGTTGAATTCCGTTTTAGTAAACACCCAAGGTTGTCGATTGCCTCTTACCTTTAAATCGGGTGTATGCGTTGCTTGGTAGTTATATATTTGTTTGCCGTTTTCGTAGTAACCTGAAGCACTGCTATGATGTTTGGCTTTTGATGCAAACCCCAAATCAACACCAACTAAATACAGTTGTTCAAAGCCAAGCGCTAAGAAAAAACTTAATGCCATATTTGTGACGGTTGGATAAGCATATTCAACTACGTTATAACTATTTGCCGGTACCAATGAGAGCGCAGTGTGAGTTGATGACTCACCCGATTTGAATGTAAATAACACATCTTTATATAAACTATATGTATCTGGATGAATACCATTCACACTTATAAGCGTAATTTTTTTAAGATAATCAAAATCACCAATTCTTGAAGCCCAGTCATAATTCGCCCGGCATTGCTCTACTTCACCATGAAAATCAGGAGTAATATTGTAGCGATGTAGTGCCTGTAATGCGGTTCCACAACTTACTACTATCACTTGCTCTCTATGCTCTTTGATTATCTCTATATTTTCATCTAAGGAAGGGCCATTTCCAACAATAAATACAGGCGTTTGTTTATTATCACTGGTTAAAAACGCTTTAGGGTTAAAACGCATAGCTGGTATTTTATTTTTCAAAGCAAGCATTGTTTGAGCTATGCCATAAGCAACATGGTCGAAATTTTCTCCCATAGCAAACAACACTTGCAACTGCTGCCTTACTTCATAAAACACTTGTTCTAAATGTGGATTTTGATAACACTGCAGAATGTACGTTTCGTTTAATAAATAGGGTCCCAACTGCATAAATTGAGACATAACATCTTTAAATAATCTTGAACTCGCTTCACCAATATTGATGTAAAGTTGATACTCATTTTCTTCAACTTTATCAATTACCGCTTTCCAATCCATTACGAACAAAGACGCATAAAACATATCTGGGTTGGGTTCGCATACCACTAAATTTTGAATATCTTTTTGGCTATAGACATGCTCAAGCAAATAGCCAGAACCTAACCCTAATACCATAAGGACTTTTACGGAATCAGGTAAACTTCCTTTCGTATTTTCATATTCACGTAATATAAAATCACTTTGGCGAGCGAACGAGTTATGCAAATAATGTTTTAGTTTTTTGCCTGCATACCCCAGCACAAGACCATCGTAACTTGGGTATTGAACAAAGTGTTCTGCTTGCATTTTTGTCTCAGCATCAGGCTGATTGTTATGCATAAATGAATGGGAATATTGATTATATACATTAAATAAGTCACGTTTTGCATCGTGAATAACCTGCCAGCAATGGGGGGAATAGCTAGAAAATGCATTATGAATATCAGGATAATATTCTTTAAAAGCCTGCATATTTTGTTCAAATTTGCGATGTTGAATACTCGCTTCTTTCCATTGGTCAACATTCACAGAAGAAAAGAGGTGTAAATAATGGTTATGATGTTTGCGCTCTGCCTCTATTGTATTTGATTGCATGACGGATGCATTCCAAAAGCCCAA
>DDIL01000082.1 GCA_002338515.1 Glaciecola sp. UBA1851
TTAATGTACATGAAGCACAAGGCGGTGAGCGAATACTCCCAGGAAACGTTTATATCGCGCCTGGTGACAGGCATATGGAAATAGTTAAAAGTGGTGCTGACTATAGAACGCGTTTGGTTGATGGCCCATTAGTAAGTGGCCATAAACCTGCAGTGGATGTTATGTTTGAGTCCTTGGCTAAAGTAGTGGGCAAAAACGCTGTAGCCACTATATTAACGGGGATGGGCAAAGATGGCGCAAAAGGTTTACTTGCTTTAAAGCAGTCAGGCGCAATTACAATGGCACAAGATGAAGCTAGCTGTGTGGTATACGGGATGCCTCGTGTAGCCGTTGAGATTGGCGCTACAAAGCATATAATACCACTTGGAAAAATGAGCAAAGCGTTGACTCAGGCCGTAGAGAAAAAAGGTGGCGGTACACGACTATAAATGGTGAGGAGACTCGTCCTGAATAGCTTTGAAGTGTTCTTAGCTAACTTATTCGCATCGTACCATCGGCATTATCGGCGTCTTGAGAATTATAAATTACCACCCTATTTCTGCCCGACATTTTAGCCTTATATAACGCCTTATCAGCAGTCGCAATTGCAGGTTGAACCGCTTCATAAAATTGTAAATCTACCAACCCTGCACTAAAACTCACACTGAATCTATTGGGTTCATTGCCAAATTTTAGTTTTGAAAAAGTTTGTTTAATTGCTTGTACTTTTTTTGCCGCATCGGTTAACGAGCAATCCTCGAATACTATAACAAATTCTTCCCCGCCATAACGCCCTACTCTGTCAGTTTCTCTTACTGAGTTGGATAATAGTTGACCAAGCGCACAAAGCACTTTATCGCCCATGATATGGCCATGTAGATCGTTCACTTTCTTAAATAAGTCAACATCTATTATTGCTAGCGCAGAATTAGATTTTCGTCTATGTTGTGAATGAATAGCTTGATTGGCCAGTTCAACTATTTGGCCATGATTGAGGACACCCGTAAGCGGGTCTTTAGCAACAAACGCTTTAACCTTTGACGCCCTTTCTAAACGCATTAAGAGCTGTTTCGTGATACTTTGAATGGAAGTCGTTTTATTAATAACATCGTCTGCTCCAGCGTCAATTGCTTTTAATCGACTAATATCCTGTTCGTCAGCGGTGATAAATAATATAGGAGCAAAATCAAATTTATGCTCTTGCCGAATCATTTTAGCAACTTCTAAACCGTCTACATCTGGCATCATTAAATCAAGTAAAAAGATATCAGGTGACAAATCATCTAAGTTAGTAAACAACTCTCTAGCAGACGAATAAAACTTAACTGTGCAACCTGCTTGCTCCAAAACAGCCTTATAAAATGTACCCATTGATTCCTGATCATCAACTATCACAATGTTGTAACTACTTTGAGATTGTAACCCTAAAGCACGGCCTATTTTTTCGACCAGTATGTAGGTATTGACCGGTTTCACGATGTAGTCTACAACCTTTGCTCGTACCGCTAATAAACGAACATCAAATGTAAATGTAGAAGAGCAGCACATCACCTTGATACCGGAATGTTGCAGTTCGTTTGCAAACTCAAATACCGCTTCTTGTGTTACTCCAGGCATAACTACGTCAAGAAGCACTAAATCAACCTCGTGTGCTTTGACCGCCTCTTTAAACTCTGAAATGCTTTCGAAGTAACGTGCATGAAAAGAAAAATCTTCGAGCATTTTAATTAGGGCTAAGCCTACTGACTTTTGATCGTCAATAATAACAATATTTGGTTTTGTTGCTCTTTCAATAACCGATGTGTGAGACTTCATGCTAGTGACAATATTTTGATTAACATCTTGCTGAGGGGTTGCTAAAAGAAAGGGATCGTTGTCTTCTTGATTACCTCGTATCAATTGGTTTATTAACCAATCAATTTCTAATATGATTTGTTTACTTTGTTTCTTATTCTCTAGACCTTCTTCAGCGATTTCTTTCATACTTGATATGACTTGATGCAATGCTGCCAGTTCAAAAGTAGAGGTATCATGCAGGATAAATACACACTCTTTGTGAAAAAGTTTTAGCTCGTCTGGTGTCCTTAATTTTCGAAACTTTGCCCATGATTGAGTCAATCGAATAAGGTTTTTCTTATATTTGGCTCTGTACTCTGTGTAAATGCTCATAGGTTTTACAACTTTATCAAATGTAGTCTTGAGATTATGAATTCTTGTGACACAAAAGGGATCAAAAATGTCGATTTACGTTAACGAATCTCGCACTAGCAATGGCATATATGGTATTCAAATTACTGAAACTCCGAACGTTACGCTAGGTTTCAAGATGTAGAACATTAGCGTAACTTTTGTTTCATAAAGAATGTCAAATGGCTATTGTAAAGGGTATCGGCCTGAGGTAAGAAAAATTAAATATAAAACCCTAATTGTTCTCCCACTATCCATTCAATGTTAATAATTAGACGAGCTGAGTAATGTGTATTATTAAATTCTGGACAGTCCCGCAGGTTCAGCGGATTTTGCCTTTTCTGGACAGTCCAACTTATGCATTCTATTGCAAGATGTTCCAGCTTTTATATCAAATAATAAAAATGAGATAACTTCCCTGATAAGACCAGTAAA
>DDIL01000156.1 GCA_002338515.1 Glaciecola sp. UBA1851
AGGTGGAACACCGCCATGACCAGTCCTTTTATCCCTGGTGCTAGTTCAAATTTATCATCAGATTGTTCAACATGCGTTAAATAATCACGGAAGAATACGGTTTTGCCATGTTTAAAGAATCCAAGACACATATATAATTCGAATGATTTTTTGTGTGGTAGCAACTCATGTAAAAAAGACACAACTTCAGCAGGGTAATCGGTATCTGCCATAAAATATGAACGTGCAAAACTAAAAATAAAACTCATGTGCGCGCGCTTGGTGATGAGTGCATCAACCATTATTCTTTTTTCTTCTGTCATTTGTAATGCAATGACAAAAGGTAAGCTGGCATCGGGCATTCTTATTCGGCCAATTAAATATGCGGCTTTGCCCCTAAAAAAGACGGGTTTTAGCATATCTACATTGGTAACTGAAGAAAGCTGCTGTTTGGTTAATCGCTCTCTTAACGCGTGCTCAAGGCTATTTAAATCACCTTGTAAATTGTCATATTCAACTTTGAATCGGTAGGTGGCAAAAATTTCAGCGAATAGATCTTCAACGGTGCCTTCAACATTTAAATGATTGAGAATTTTATGACGTTGTTGGCCACTCAAGTGACAGCTATTTGGCATCACAAATATCCAGTCATTATTAATTTTTTTATGCTTGAATACGCGGCCAATAACCGAATTATAGAAGGTTTCAGCTAATTCAAATTGTGGATGATTTGCTGTGAGTTTAGCAAACGCATCTTTTACATTGTGCCAAAAATTCTCTTGCTGAGCATGCGGGTGAATACGTTGGTAAATTTCAATGACTACGTCAGACAAGTAGTCTTCGTAAATGTTAATGCGCTCTTTATTGGCTTGGATAGATTCAGTCCACTGGCAACTTTCGAAACGTTTTTGAGCCCCCTTAGTGATGCTTAAAAAACGACGAAATGATTTGTCAAAACCGGCAATCATTAGATAAGCAAGTTGCTTGGCACTTGTACTTTCTAATGGAATATCAGAAGCTGGCGCGTTTTTTAATTGTGCTTTTACATTCACAGGTTTATCCAAAGGAAATTAATTGTTTACTTAACTAGCATTTATATGTCGTCGAATGCTAGCAAGCTTAAGTGACGCTTGGCAATATTCAATACTAGGCGTTTAGCCGTAGCTATCATAAATTAAAGACTTAGTTACACTATTTATGGCTAAATGTGATTGCTGTAATATATATTGCCTATCTCTTTTTAAATATAGGTTGGATTGCCTTGCATAGTCGAAACGCCCACAAAGGTAATTACCCATTAGAAGCACTGTGCACTGCTTCACCAAGCTTAAGTGCTTATATAATAAACAGTCCTAGAGGTGGCAACACACTAGACTTTGCTAACCCTCATGCGGTAAAAGCATTAAATGCGGCATTACTCACTTATTATTATAATTTATCTTTTTGGGACATTCCTCAAAACTACTTGTGCCCTCCTGTGCCGGGCAGAGCCGACTACATTCATTATATAGCAGACTTACTTAGTGATGGTCAGCCAAGTTATATTCCAAAAGGCAAACAGGTCAAAGGCTTAGACATAGGTACTGGCGCTAATTTAATTTACCCCATTATTGCCCATGCAGAATATGGCTGGAAAATGGTGGGTACAGACATTGATAGGGTGTCTATTAAGTCAGCTAACACCATTCTTGGCGCAAATCCACGCTTTGCTAAACATATAAAAGTATTATTTCAAAACAACGAGAATTCAATTTTTGAAGGGGTAGTGAAACCAAATGATAACTATGATTTTTGTATGTGTAACCCGCCATTTCACGAAAATGCTAAGCAAGCATTGCAAAGTGCGACTCGCAAAACAAATAACTTAGCGCGCAATAAACTGCGGCGTCAGTCTCCAGTCAAAAACACCTCTGGTAAGCAATTAAATTTTGCGGGTCAAGCGAACGAACTATGGTGCAAGGGTGGTGAATTAGCATTTATCACCAGTATAATTAATGAAAGCGTTCAATATGCAAATCAAATTAAGTGGTTTACCAGCTTGGTATCTAAGCGTGAAAACCTACCTCTACTAAAGAAAAGACTCGCAATTATTAATGCTACGACAATTAAACAAGTGGATATGACGCAAGGTAATAAAACGAGTCGCTTTATTGCTTGGCAATTCTAAATAGCGATTGCATAAACAAGAAAGGTTCAGCAAAAGTGAGTCTTTAATGGTAAAAATAAATGGACAAGTCAGTTATCTTTATTCTGCCAAGAATTATGTGG
Organism: Glaciecola sp. UBA1851; assembly: GCA_002338515.1. GTDB lineage: Bacteria > Pseudomonadota > Gammaproteobacteria > Enterobacterales > Alteromonadaceae > Glaciecola. The sequence goes on from DDIL01000156.1 coordinate 2,248, forward strand.
TTTCCAATTATCAATCCACTTAGGAATATCTATAGCCGGCATGGGCCTAGCAATACCAAACCCCTGCGCTAATTTACAACCTAGTTTCAGTAGTGCGGCGCCATGAGCGATGGTTTCTACTCCTTCAGCAATAACGTCACGTTTAAATGCGCTCGCTAAACCAATGACGCCCTCAACAATTGCTAAATCGTCCGCATCTTCTAGCATATCTCGGACAAAACTCTGGTCGATTTTAATAACTTGAGTAGGTAGGCGCCTCAGGTGGTTAAGTGATGAATATCCTGTACCGAAGTCATCTAGCGCAAATCGTAAGCCTAATTTATGGCAAGCAGTCATAGTATCAGACACTCGGCTAATGTTACTCAATTCGCTAGTTTCTAGTACTTCCAATTCTAAACAATTTGATTTCACTTGAGGATGAGCTGTCAACAACGTTTGTAAGCGAGTAACGAAGTCTGCCTGCTGTAATTGATAGGCACTAATATTGACACTAACTGGAACAGTTATTCCCATTTTTTGCCAATGTTTTATTTGTTCCAATGCATTGTTTAGTACCCATTCACCTATTTCTAAACCAATTTCATGACCTTCTGTAACAGGTAGGAACTCTAAAGATGGAATTAAACCACGCACTGGGTGTTGCCAGCGAATTAAAGCTTCTACACCTATTACTTCGCCAGTTTGCATATTTACCTTTGGTTGATAGTGCAGGAGAAGCTCACGCTTTTCTATAGCTAAACGAATATCATTTATATTTTCTAATTGAAGCTTAACCGCATTATCCTGTGCAATATCAAACAAATGATAGCAGTTCTTGCCTGCTCTTTTTGCATCATACATGGCTCTATCGGAGTGACGTATTAGTTGGTCTGCATCCAAACCATCTTGTGGATAAAAGGCGACACCAATACTTGTTGAAACTCGAACTTCTGCTTCAGTCAAGACAAAAGGGTTGATAGTGGTCTTTAGCAATCGTTCTAATACAAGTTTACTATTATCAGGCTTTTCTAAGTCACTCATTACTACAATAAATTCATCACCGCCAATACGAGCCAGCGTATCACCTTCTCGTAAAGCATCCTTAATGCGTTTTGAAAATGCAATGAGTAGCTCATCTCCAATGTTATGGCCATGGCTGTCATTAATGCTTTTGAAGCCATCAATATCAAGAAATGCAACAGCTAATATCTTATTGCGACGCTGACACTGCATAATGGCTTTGCTCAACAAGTCAGACAGTAATACACGATTAGGCACATTGGTAAGTACATCATAGTGAGCAATACGCTCTAGTTTTCTCTGATACTGTTTTAACTGTGTAATATCTGTGGATAATGCCACGTATTGTTGCACATTACCGTCGCTATCTTTAACCGCATTTATCGTAAGCATTTCGGCATAGATTTCACCATTTTTACGGCGGTTCCATAGTTCACCACGCCAGTAGCCTTTTGTTAAAAGTTTATGCCACATTTCCTTGTAAAACGACGATGATTGTCGCCCAGATTTAAGAATACGCGGAGTTTTTCCCATTACTTCATCACGAGAATAGCCCGACATGCGTGTGAAAGTTTCGTTGACTTCGATAAATGTTCCAGTGTTATCGGTGATCATGATGCTTTCAAGGGCATGAGTAAAAACATTGGCGGCGAGTCTTAGTTCTTCTTTCGCCTGCTTGCGTTCTGTAATATCGTTGATAACGCCTACGAGAAAGTAGTTACCTTGCCTATCGGTGAACCTCGTCTTTCTTGTTTGAATTATCCTGGTCTGTTTGCCACTGGCTGTTAGCGCTTCTTCGCATAAAATTTCCTTTCCTTCCTCTAGCACTTGCCTATCGATAGATAAAAAATGTTCCCTTTCATTTATAGGCACTTGTTCCGCAAGGGTTTTACCGATCATTTCTTCTCTAGTTAGACCAAACATACTGCAACAGGCGTCATTAACGAGTAGTAATCTAGAAGATTGATCCTTCACGAATAGCGGATTTTCTATATTGTTAAATATTGAATTGAGATATATCTCAATATCACTTGAATTATCTTCCGTGATATCTACTTTGTTGTGACCATGCGACATGAACCGTACCCCACTATTAATTTCGGCTGTACTCAACTTAGCGGTCTTTAACTTATTATTAATATCAGCAATTATAGCATGCCATAACTATATGCATTATTTTTCAATTAGCCCGTATTATAATTGCACAGGGAAGTATTATGTACATATAGATTTAACTTCAAACAACGATCACGTATCATTCTAGCCGCTTTAGCCTTCACAAAACAGGACATTATTATCTTGCAAACCTTTTTCACTAAGCATCTTTTCAATGCGTTAGCGCTATGTATCGTTTTTCTTTTTTTAAGCAGTTGTGCAACACAAACTGAGACGAAAGTCATTACTTCGAATAAAGAAAATACGCAAATTGATCAAATGGAACAAAGTTTTATCAATGGCACACTAACTATGCCAGTTGACCCATCAATAGTAAAAGGCTCGCTTGATAACGGTTTAACCTACATTATTCGTCCGAATGTAGAGCCTAAAGATTATATTGAATTAAGACTGGTGGTAAAAGCTGGCTCTATTTATGAAGATGAGTCGCAATTAGGTTTTGCTCATTTTGCGGAGCATATGGCATTTAACGGTACTGAAGATTTTAAAGAGCAAGAAATTGTTGAGTTTGTAGAGTCAATCGGCATGAGGTTTGGCGCACATTTAAATGCATCCACCGGTTTTGATACAACAACGTATAAATTAAGTGTGCCAACAAATAACGAATCGAATATAGAGACCGCTATTCATATTCTTGAAAATTGGGCGCACAAAGTGACCTTTGGTAAACAAGCTGTTGAAGATGAACGCGGCGTTGTTTTAGAAGAATGGCGCGGCAGAAAAGGTGTGAGTGAAAGAGTCGCGAAGCAACAATGGCCAATTGTGTTTGCGGGTACCAATTATGCTCAGCGTTTACCTATTGGCACTGAAGAGAATATACAAACTGGTAAAATTGCAGATTTGAAACGTTTCTATGATACTTGGTATCAGCCAGAAAATATGGCTGTTATTGCAGTTGGAGATGTTAACCCAGCGGTAATTGAAAATTATATCAAGCAATATTTTTCGTCTATTGAGAGTAAAAAAATAGACCATAATGATAAAAACCAATCAAATAAACGCTCAAATGAGGGAATCGAATTAGACAACCATGATTCACTCGCACACCCGAATTTACAATTTTTGGAAGAGTTCACCGCCCCTGTCATTAAAACAATTATTGACCCAGAGTTAACAGGTATTAATTTGCAAGTTACATGGCGCAATAATGTTATGTCGAAAGCGGTAGCATTGAATGGATTACCAGAATATACGCTTGAAACCTATCAACAAGAAATTGTGAAAAATTTAGCAATAGGTATTCTTCGAAAAAGGTTTTCAGACTTAACCTTAGATACCAGTAGTGCGTTTGCTGGCGCAAATGTCAATATAAATCGAATTATTCCAACAGCAGAAGGCTTTTCACTTAATGCGAGTATTAAACCTAAGCGAGTTTTTGAAGCGTACAGAGATTTATTAATAGAAGTCAAAAGAGCGGTGTTACATGGTGTAACGCGGCAAGAGTTTCAAAAAGAAAAACAATTATATTTAGAATGGTTTGAAAGCGCCTTAGCCAGCCAAAATACGTTAAATCACAATGTTTATGTAAACACTTATATCAATCATGTGGTAGCTAATTCTCCACTTACTAGTTTAGAGCAAGATTACCAACTTACTCAATTAGCCCTTAAAGATATTGGTATTTCTGATTTGCACGAGCAGATACAAACATGGGCGGAACATCAAAATGCGACAGTATTTTTTACCGCCCCTGATAATATGCAGCAGCAAATTCCTCAAGAGCCTATGCTTGACGATATTTGGCAGCAGGTTCAATTAAGTACACCAGATCCGTTGCCAGAGTCTGAAGTAATTGACAGTTTGTTAAGCGCTCCGATTGAGGCGGGTAATGTAATAACGAAAAATTGGTTAGATAAATTTGATGCACATGAGTGGATACTATCAAATGGTATTAAAGTGATACTTAAGCAAACAGATTTTAAAGACAATGAAATCATTTTTAATGCCATTAGCAATGGCGGGTACGCCATGGTGAACGATGAAGAGTATATTGCCTCTTTTGGCATGATGAATACCATGAATTTTTTGGGGCTTGGCAACCTCAACATGCAAGAATTTAATCAATTCGCTCGAGAAAAAAGGTTTTCAGCTAATATTTCTGTGAGCGAATATGGTGAATCGGTATCTGGTAGTAGTAATCAAGAAGATTTAATTTATTTGATGCAAGCTTTGCATCTGCGTTTTACGTCTCCTGTTAAAGACCAAGAAAGGTTCGATTGGTTAAAAGCAAACTATAAACCTAGATTAGAGAATAAATACAATAATCCTAACGCCCGTTTTTATGCGGCTCTTCAAGAAAAAACCAATGCAGGCAACCCCAGAAATAAAGAGTTTGATGTAGCGCTTTTAGAAAAGCAAAGTCTTGAAAAAATTTACAAAGTTTATAAAGAACGTTTCGCCAATCCTGCCGATTTTGTTTTCGTTTTTGTTGGTGACCTTGATTTACCCAAGATGGAAAGTTTAGTAAATCAATACGTTGCTTCACTTCCCACTACTGATATAAAAGAAGTACCTAAAAAGCTGCCACATTACAAGTTAGAAGGTAGTTATGAAGTGCATATGGAAACCGGTACAGAACCAAAAGCAACGGTGATTTATAGTGTATTCAACAATGCTAAATGGACATTTAAAAACCAAGTGATGGCGGGTGCGCTTAGGCAAATATTGGAAAAACAGTTGCGCGAAAGGTTGCGGGAAGAGCTAGGCGGCGTATATTCGGTTAGTGTGAGAAGTCGATTAACACGTTGGCCATACGAAGATTTTAGTTTATCCATCAGCTTTACCTGTGACCCTGAGCGTATAGAGCAATTAACAAGTGAAGTTAAAACCGCAATAACCAATGCAAAAAATGGTGATATAGACCCTATTTCGCTAAGTAACTTTAAAACACAAGCCATTACTGCGCGAGAAAAAAGTTTGCGTTCAAATCCTTTTTGGCTGCGTCATATAGGGAATCATTTTACGCCAAGCGTGCCACTTCCAATGCATGAACATGACGATTTAATCAACTCAATTAGTATGGAAGATTTAGCTGCGTTTACTCAGCAATACCTAGAAACAGATACATTTATTTATGCCACTTTAAAGCCTGAATCCTAAAAAAGAGGCACAAAAATAATTCTAGTAGCGTCTTGGAAATAAGTTACTTTTTGACAGACTCTGGCCGGTGGCGTAACACCATGCCTTGCAAAAAGTTTCTAAGCAGTTGGTTGTTGCATTTTTTATAGTTTCTATGGTTTTTGTTTCTAAATAGTGCGCTTAGCTCGGCTTTACCTACATTAAATTGAGCGAGTTGGAGATTCTTTAACATATCTTGTTCTTGATAGCTCATGGCTATTTTGATTTTTCTTAAAATATCATTATTAGATAAACGCTCCCCTGATTTTAAAGGAGTGATAGGCTTTGCGTTTGGGCCTGTTTGCTTGCCTCTTTTTGTTATAATAAGGCCATCTAAGAACAAACACATTGTTTTATCTCGTAATGGTAAAAAACCTTCTTCAGTATCTTTTTTCATTAAATTGCGTAAATATTCTGCTGACATCTCATATTCAGCTAATGCGAATATTTCTAAGGTGGCTTGATCGTTAAGTGACAATGCAAATCTCAACCGTCGAAATACATCATTTAAAAATATTTTGTTTTCATTTTTTAATGAAAGAGGGGCGTTTTTTGATTGCATTTAAGAAAGCTTCACTAGGTATAAAAGACGCGGTCATAATACCACAGCACAAAATTGAAAACGTAAATTTCTAAACCAGCTGAATTA
>DDIL01000048.1 GCA_002338515.1 Glaciecola sp. UBA1851
CATATTTACTATCTGAAGCCAATGTGCCTTTCGTATTCTCTAGTGGCTATGAAGGCTATGTGCCGAAAACACGCGTGTTATTATGGGAAATGGCCATTGCTGTTACCAATGGTTTAGATAAAGAAAAAGCAATAAACGCAGCCACTATTATTCCAGCCAAATTATGGGGAATAGCTGATAAAGTAGGCTCAATCGAAAAAGGTAAAGATGCTGATTTTGTGCTTTATCAGGGCGACCCATTTGAATATACCACTAAAGTAACTGGGGTATACATCAATGGTGAGCGAGTGAGTAGCGGCGGGTAATTTTAATATTCAAAAAAAGGGCATCATAAGATGCCCCAAACAACACACACTTACTTACCTTTAAAATTCATATCGTAGCTCTAAAGAAGTTGAGCGACCTAAAATACCTCTTGCCCTAATGACCTCAAAACCATTAACCGTTTGAGAACCGCCTTCAGCTTCTGTTAGTGCTAATTCATTCGTTAAGTTGTTAATTGCAAGTCTTGCTGATAAACCTTCACTTAACTGGTAGCTAGCAAAAGCATTAAATGTAACGTATCCGTCTAATTCGTTTGAATTATCATCGCCAACATATGAGCTAGAACGCCCAAAGAAACTGAGACCTACAACATGCTCCTCAATCGCATACGACGCAGTGCCCGAATACACAAAATCAGGTTGTCTTCTAGGGGTATTGCCGATGACACTAGTATCATTTCCATCGGTAATTTCTGCATTCGTATAAGTGACACCACCAAAGAAATTGAAAGCTCCAAAAGTTGCTGTTGTTTCTACTTCAACTCCAGTTGATTCGAATTCTCTTATACGGGCAGGGTTATCAAGACCACGAGCTGATTCTGAGTTTGCATCATCGGTATCTACCTTAAATGCTGTCGCAAATACACCAAAGTTATTAGCCTGATATTTCACCCCAGCTTCAAGCATAGTTAATTCATTCACAACAGCACCAGGTTGCGCTTGACCTTGCACGATATATCCGGCATCAGCCAATCTATCTCCAAAACTAGCTCTCGCACCATCACTATAGTTACCAAAAATCGCCAATCCGTCATTAATTACATAGTTGAAGCCCAAAGCAAATGATGTATAAGCCCAGTCATATGAAAATAAAGAGCGATCAGGGTTATTAAATGACTCTGCGGTAAAAGTTTCAACATTGTTTTCAGCAAAACTTATTTCGCCATCACCGTCAATATCAAACGTGTTTCGTGTTGCTTGAATCCAACTGCCAGTAAGCTCCCCGTCATCTCTTCTAATGCTACCGCTTAGTGATAATGAATCAGTTACATCTGCGTTAACCGCTAAATAAATAGCGTCAATGCTAGAATCAAAATATGTATCACGCGTACAACAATTACCCCATTGAGGCGCACCATAACCAATTTGGCCATTTGCTGTTAACCTTTCTCCATCAGCATTATATAAATCCATCAAACGTGGAATATCTTGCACATCTGCTATATGGCTTTGCCAGAACCAGTCTATATCAGCTTCCTGATTGGCAACATAGTATCCAAGGGTTACATTTGCCTCACCTGCATCTAATTCAAATGATTTGGTCAAGCTTAAATCGTTCGTAAAATTGTCTAAACTATTTATATCGTTATCAAAAGTACGAATATCTTGAATGAGACCATTTCCATTCAAATTACCTAATAAGGAAGCTGAAAGCGGTGTGCCTCCGTCAACTCCATTTGCATATCCTAGAGAAAGGCCATCAGAATTTGGTACACCAATTGATGAAGGGTCACTCGCAAGACCAACACCGGCGCTGAACGCACCAAAGAATTTACCAGAATTTTTAGCGACTCTGAATTTCTCGACGAGCGTTAAATCATTATCAAAATCAAGCTGAACTTCGCCACCTATAACACTCGAAGACACTCTATTTCCGTCTTGAATACTAGATTCTCTAAAACCACCTGAGCCATCAGTGGTGGTATTGTTAATTAGCCCTCTTGGAACATTTGAAGCCGTTCGAGGATCTAGACCTGGAATACCTGAGTTGTTAATCAATACTGGCATAGGTAAAATAGTAGCGGTTTGGTCATCTAAGTTCTTGTAATATAACCTCGCCTTTCCGTTGTCGAAATAGCGGGTAACACTTAACTTTATTTGCCCACCATCTTCAGCTGTAAACCCGGTGTCTCTTACACCTTCTCCAACTCGATAAAATCCACCCACATGGAATGCCCAATCTCCAACAGGCACACCATATTCAAAGTCTATTCTATCGGTATCGTGATCAAGACCGGTTTTGTATATTAACGTACCACCCTCTATGTCACCTGTCTTACTGATAAAGTTAACTATACCCGATGGGGAATTACTTGCTAAAGTTGCTGCCGTTCCGCCTTTTATTGCTTCAACAACATTGACTGTTTGGTCATATGTAAAATAATTATCTGCATTACCCACAATAATGTCACCAAACTGAAGCACTGGCAGCCCATCTTCATGTAATTGCAGAAAACGAGAACCACCACCACCCAGAGGCACACCCCTAACAGTAATATTACCGTTACTATCACCACCCGTTGACTCAGCTCTTATGCCCGGAATAGAACGAAGAATGTCAACCGTTCCTTGCGGAACAAAACTTTCTGCACGCTCATTTGACACCGTAGTAACAGAAAGTGTACTTCTTAATTTAGTGGTGCCTTTTACATTACCTGTCACAATTACCACTTCTAAATCTAAACCGTCTGATTTTTCTTCTTTTGCGTTCTGTGCTAATGCCGTCTGGCTCACTGCAAAACTAGATAGCAATGCAAGACTGATTAAATTGCGTTTGAATTGATTTGTAGCGTTAATTTTTTTCATAATTGAACCTTGTAGTTTCCCCAATCATTCTTTGTTTAAATCTTTTACTAACAGTGTGTGATTATATAATCTACAAATGTTAATAATTTGTCAATTAATTTTTTAACAAAGTGTTATTAAATATTCAAAATATGATCATTTTGAATATTTAATAACATGAACATAAGAGCATATGTTTTAAGATAATATTTAGTATTTTAACTTTACTGGTAAATGAGTTTTAAGGTCTTGATAGATATATCTTGAAACTTTTTGTAGCGTTTTATGAGATAGAATTAAATTATCGAAATAGCGATATGAACGAATCGAAAAAGCTTCTGTATTCTTATTTATAAAGACTTCGAATGAATAATAGTCTCCTATTACAACGATATCTAAAATATCATTAATAGGAGTAAATGATGACTCAAATAGATTCAGTGTGTTTTCGAATAAATCATTATCCGTTCTTTCAATAAATATTTTATTTTTCTCTTCATCAATGACTATTTTTAGTAGGGTTTCTCGCTCCATAGAAATATTTAATTCATATCCAGCGCTTTTTTCAAGATTGAGTTGCACAGTAAACATAAAACAACCATTAATCCCTTTGCCGATTTCGCTAAATTGTTTTTCAATGCTCGCTGCCTTGCACACATGACTGCTATTAAAATACTCAAAAACACTATTAATTGGAGTTTGAGAAAGTAATAATGCGCCACTTTGTGATTTTACTAAACCAAGTTCTCTAGGAACGGATTGGAGCATAGGTAAGCCTTTACTAGGCATCAATTTCGCATATTGCCAATTGTTTAACCAACCGAGAATGACTGC
>DDIL01000203.1 GCA_002338515.1 Glaciecola sp. UBA1851
AAACGCTAGTAAATGGTGGGGCTATTCGCCCTCTAATTTCCCAATTCCTTTACCGATAGCCTATGTTCGCATGACATTGCAAACTAACACGTTATTCAAAAAATACTGGCTCACCTTGATAAAAAGTACCCTTCATCGGCGCAGACAAAGACTTTACTGCTGCCACTGCGAGCACCACCAGACAACAATATAAACGTGACTTAGCAGATAAGCTATTAGAATGCACAGAGACCACCACTAAACTCTCGGTTGATGATATGCTTAACTTACTTTAAAAAACGTTTTAATTAATGACTGTAAAGATAAAACTAATATGAAATCTGGATTTTTTGCAATAAAGCTACTGCTTGTTTTTTTATGCGTGCTTATTAGCGTAGCTTCCGCAACAAGCACTAAACAAACCAGTGCCGACAATCCAGTAAAATGGTTACTAGTGGATGATTTTGAAACAGAATCGCCATTAGATACCTGGACAATGGTAGATACATTTAACCAAACTCAACCTACCATAGAAAATCCGCAGGTCACTGAAATTCGTAAAGAATCAGCTACCCAAAATCGTTTTATGATAAAAAAACCTGAGACAGAAGGCGTGTTAGGCAACCGCAAAGCCCTCACCTTTAAAAAACTACCCGTTAATATCGAAGTGGGTGAAACCTACACATTTTATGCGACTTGTAATGGCGGCCCTATCGACACACCATACGGCAATGGCGGGGTAAGATATGATGATTTGTACATCGCCCCTGGTACGGTTTTACAATCACCGCTCAACTGATCACATGTGTATCTTAAAATCTATCTTCCACAAAGGATATAAGCTTTGACAACATTCTATGTATCTTATCAACAAATGTCGGATACACTTTTTGAGCTCTTTAGTGCTCATGGCTTTAGCCCCAACAAGGCGAAGTCACTTAGTGAAGTATTTACCGAAAACTCCGCTTGTGGTGTCATTTCACACGGTCTAAATAGAGTGCCGCTCTTTGTTGAGTTTTTGCAATCAGCGCTTATTAGTAGAGATGCAGAAGCTCAATGCGTTGAGTCTTTTTCGAGTATTGAACGGTGGGATGGGCAAAATGGCCCGGGTATTTTAAACGCAATTAGTTGTACCAACCGAGCTATAGAATTGGCAAAGGCACATGGTATGGGGATGATCGCACTTAAAAACACCAACCATTGGATGCGCGGCGGCTATTATGCTTGGCATGCCGCTAAACAAAACTGCATTTCTATCATGTTTACCAATACCAAACCAAATATGCCAGCATGGGGAGGAAAGGAATTACGAATAGGAAACAATCCATTTGTAATCTCCCTACCCCATAAGGAAACGCCTATTTTACTCGATATGGCAATGTCACAATTTTCGTATGGAAAAATGGAGAGTTTTGCGAAGCAAGAGCAAACACTACCGGTGGAGGGCGGCTGGAATACGAGCGGCAAGCTCAGCAAAAACCCACAAGCTATTATAGATTCGCAACAAAGCCTGCCAATTGGATATTGGAAAGGCTCAGCACTAGCAATAGTACTTGATATGCTTGCCACGGTGCTTAGTGGCGGACAATCTACCTATAAGTTAGGTCAAAAACCCGAAGAAACCGGCGTATCTCAAGTATATATTTGTATCGATAACAACAAGATTTCGAGCTCTCATTTACATGCTCAATTGTTAGAGGAAATTATCGAATTTACCCACAGTGCAACACCTAAAACAGGCGAAAAGGGCTGCTTTTATCCGGGTGAGCAGAGCTTTCTTCGTAAAAAAGAAAGCTTACAGCATGGTATAGCCGTAGACAAAACCATTTGGGACAAGGTATTGCAGCTTTAAACACAAAATAGACAACAAGCGTGTTCAAAAACGCTCTCGTAAAAAACGAGTCAAGTTGCTTATTCATATTGGGCTTTGGTCATCCACTTGTCACCTTGCCAACGGCCGATCATTATGATGCCTCTTAGCCACTCGTCTAAGCCAATTGCAAGCCAAATCCCCACCAGTCCAAAAGCCCAGTGAATACCTAATAAATAAGCAAATAGGACGCCTACTCCCCACATTGCAAGAATACCAACTCTTACAGGAAATATGACATCTCCAGCACCTTTTAGCGCAGCAATAACAATTAGGTTGATAGAGCGACCTGATTCCAAAAAGAGGGCCGCTATTAATACGGTAGTGATAAGTTGTTGTGTATCATTGTCTTCACTAAAGATCTCGGCAAACCATTGTCGGTTTGCAATAATGAGCAAAGTGACGAATACAGATGACGCCATGCCAACTACCCAATACCTGTGAACCTTTGATTTAAGCTCATAAAATCGCTTCTGACCTACATAGAAACTACTTAAGACTTGTGCTCCTGTGCCTAAAGACAAAGAGAAAACAAACATAAATCTTGCCGCTGTCTGGACGATGGCAGCTGCGGCAAGTGCGACAGTCCCCAACTGGGACACAAAAAACATAATTGCTATTTGTGCCAAGTTATACGACAGACTTTCACCACCATTGGGTAAACCAATGGCGATAATTTTCTTAAGCTTTCTAATATCTGGTTGGAAGATACGTTTGAAATCGCACGGAATATCATGATGTTTGATCACGTACCAACACATAACAGCGCTCACTATTTGGCTAATGACCGTAGCAATAGCAACACCAACAACGCCAGTTTGTGGTAGGTCAAAAGGCGGATAAATCGCAAAAATATTACCAAGCAAATTAATCAAACCTGCGATTGCCTGAATCACCATTGGCGATTTTGTATAGCCATATGCTCTGAGTATTGTGGAAAACATGATACTAAGAGACATACCAATCGATAAACCTCCGGCAATTACCGCATATTGGGTGGCATATTCTTCAACGTCTGGTGCGAGCGCGAACAATTCTACTAAAGCTGGGCTACCAATAATAAAAGCAAAGCCAATGATTATTGAGCTAACAAAAGCTAATAATAACGAGTTTTGAGAAAACTCTTGAGCAACACGTTCGTTTTTTGCACCTAAGTTTTGACTGATAAGAACAGCGCCTCCAGAAGATACAATACTGTAACTGATGATAAGAAAAAAAATAAAATGGCCAGTTAAACCAACAGCGGCAACAGCCGCCTCTGAGTATTGAGTTAACATAAATACATCAACAGACATAAGACTCATGCGCATGAGTTGTTCAACAAATATTGGCCACACAAGGGTCCGAATATTCATTCTTTGATTGATTGAATCGAGTCTAGACATCTTAGCTTGCTAATTCGCCAAGGCGTTTACGACGATTTGTGTAAAATTGTGAGTTCATTTGTTTGATGGGTCATATTGAAACAGCGCCTTCAGCCGAAGGCGCTAGTTTACTCTATCTCAATTGTTTAAGATATAGGATCCAATTAAAATTGAGCATTCTAGGACCAGTAGATTCGCTACCAATTTATGTATTAGTGTTTACGCCAGAACAGTAGCAATGGCTGCGTCATATTTCGGTTCATCAGCGACCTCAGACACAAGCTCGTTGTAAACAATCTTATGCTCTTCATTCAACACCAACACGGCTCTTGCATACAGTCTATTTAAAGGCCCGTCGCCCATTTTAACACCGTAATTTTGTGCTAAACTATGATATCTAAAATCACATGCTGTTATCGCATTGGTAATGCCTTTAAACGTTAAATATGCCATTTTAACTACTAATATTAATGATTAAAAATGAGTTTCCAATATCCACTCATTCCTATGTTCTCATTCGCGAAGAGAGCATACTCAAAATTAAACATACACATTGACGATATGGTATTATTTTAGGAAGACAGTTTGTCATTCGGATTAATAAATGCCGTCTAGTATAAAATGAAACTCCGCTTACGCTTTCGCTAGAAACATGGCAAAAAGCTTAAATAGTTCTTATACTCATTCTATCGACACTCATGAAATCAGCATTATGCAGAAAAGCTTAGCTCGTCCTAAACATGCAAGGATTTTAAAAACGCTTATGATTGTCTCATGCGTTCTACTAATATTGACAAATACTGCATTAGCCACCCAAACGTTAAGCAAAGAAGACGAACAACAACTCATTGAACGGACAGTCAAAAGAATCAATAATGACTTTAACAATATGAAAGTTGAAGTGTTTACTTGGCCTAAAGACAGCTTAAACAAACTTGGTAACATAAAGCCCTCTGCATTTGTAGCTGTTCATAAGAATTCGAAAGGCGGAAAACGCCCACTTATCGTCAGTCTGCATGGCGGGGGCGGAAAAAAATCGAGTATTGTGGATCAGTTAATCAGATCGGCCAGGGTAAAGGGGCTTGCCCTTGCTGAAAAAAGTAATCAAGATTTCATTATGTTCGAGCCCAATTCATCTGATAGCTGGGATCCTGTCACACTTAATTATGCACTATCATTGTTTCTACGACGCTACCCCAACGTAGATACCAATCGTATATATCTTATCGGTCACAGCATGGGAGGATCGGGAGCATTAGCCTGGGCACTCAATGACCCAGACTTGTTCGCAGCGGTGTCACCCACCGGATTTCGATTAAAAGCGCCCTTAAAGTCGGTGCACGTTTTAGCCAAGCTTCCCATTTGGCTAGCGGTGGGTAGTGAAGATGGGGTGCGTCCTGACGATGTTATGAGTGTATATTCCGCGCTGAAGAAAGCAGGTAATAAACACGTCGGTTTTACTGCATTTCCCGGTGCAAACCATTCCCAAGCAAACGCAGCAGTGTTCCATTCTACAGATATAGTCGAATGGTTTTTGACGCAAAGCAAAAAGCAACAGATTGGCAGACAGAACATCGAGCCAACGAACTTATCATCTTCGCCTTAAAGACTCGCTCGCTTGTAAGGTCTGTATTCAGCCTTCCATAAATTGCTTTCTACTTTTTGCTGCAAAACGTTTTCACTTACACTTAAGGCAAGATTTTGCTCCATAGCAACTTTTGCCACGGCAAATGCGATCTTTCGCGATAACTGGGCTATTCGTGTTAATTTGGGTAATAAATCGCTAGATTCATCTTTTGAGCTATGCAGGCCGTCCTTGCTATCACCCCGGTACAATGCTCAAGCTCTATATTTATGGTTATCTAAATCGGATTCAGTCAACCCGACGACTTGAGAAAGAGACGCATCGAAACGTTGAATTAATGTGGTTACTAGAGCGTTTTCAGCCCAACTTTAAAACCATTGCTGACTTCATAAAAGACAATGGGGAAGGCATAAAAATACTTGCCGCCAGTTTGTCCAGCTATGCAGAGAGATGAGCATGTTCACCGATGCAGTGGTGGCGATAGACGGCAGTAAATTTAAATCAATGAACAATAAACAAAAGACTTACGCACCGAAAAAAGCAAAAGACCTGATTGCGAGATTCGACGCTAGCATCGCGCGTTACCTTGAGATTTTAGCGGACAAAGATAAACAAGGAATATCCGATGAAGAAGTAGGTGTCATGCATGAAAAAGTCGCATAGATGAAGATGAGATTGGCTGAACTGGCCGACATCGAAGTTCAAATACAAGAAGCGCCATACAAATCTATAAAATTACATATCTCAAACACTGGTATTAAGAAGTTATGAAAATTGAACGCAGTTCGTCTCTAGACATCCAAAAGCGGTCATAGAAAATAAAGTGTTGTACCCATAATATTTGTTGTTAATATTGTCCTGTGATGTCATATACGCTATCATTATTGCATGAAGAAAATCGTAATTGATACTCGCGTGATAATAAGCGCATTGAATGGTAAGTCAGGGCCTTCAAGAAAAATTCTGCGAAAATGTTTTAACCAACAATATTTACCATTGATTAACAATACACTTTTTTGTGAATATTCTGATGTATCCTCGCGCTCTGACATTATAGAAAGGTGTCCAATCGACGCTGCTGAGATTAATGATTTTCTTAATGGATTATTCTTAATATGTAAATGGATAAACATTCATTTTTTATGGAGACCAAATCTTTTAGACGAAAATGATAACTTTTTAATAGAGTTGGCGGTCGCTGGAAATGCAGATTTTATCA
>DDIL01000141.1 GCA_002338515.1 Glaciecola sp. UBA1851
CTCATACTAAAGTGTTGGTAAGGGGTTTTGAATTTAGCATTTGTCAAACCTCATAATTATTACTGTTTTATTCCTAGAGCCCGCCAACACTGCGTTTTCTAATTTTATAAATTTACTATTTTTAAAACATTTCACATATGCAAAAGAATGTTTTAAACGCGTTTATTCAGCTTTAGTGTCGAGTATTTTATAAATGTAAAAAATGAGTTAATTAAAAAGCTCAAGTAGAACGTATTTGAGCCGATTTATAACTAATAAGTAATTTCATTTCGATGATTGAATATTTTCTGTTTCTTACTCACATTTAATCATTACTTAAACGAGAAAACCGACCATGCGCAAGAACTTACCTGTAACGACAGAACAATATGTATTATCCGATGGGTGCGCCATAATTAGTCGCACAGACAAACAAGGAAATATCACTGATTGTAATCAGGAGTTTGTAGACGCTAGCGGATATGAAAGGCATGAACTTATTGGCCAGCCCCACAATATGATCCGTCATCCTGATATGCCAACTGAAGCGTTTAGAGATATGTGGGCCACGTTAAAGGAAGGCAAACCTTGGACGGGTATGGTAAAAAATAGACGCAAAGATGGTGGCTTCTATTGGGTTAGGGCAAACGCGACACCATTACCTGATGGTAGTGGCTACATGTCGGTAAGAATCAAACCGAGTGTACAAGAATGCAATGAAGCAGAATCGTTATATAAGAAGATGCGTTCTGACAAAAGCATTTGCCTTATGCAAGGAAAGGTGGTGAACAACAATATTATTACGTCTGTTAAAAACCAAATTTTAAGACCTTGGCAAAGTTCAGTTCCCATTCGTATATTTAGCGCCAGTGCATTACTTGGAGTTTTGTTGCTATCTATTAGTTTGTGGTCAAGTAATGCAATATATTCTACCGGTGTTGACGGACAACGATTTCAATCGATTGTAAAAAGTAAAGATTTGCTTGCCGACATATTACCACCACCAAATTACATTATTGAGAGTTATCTAACCGTTTTAGAAATGCGCGATGCAAAAGGTAGCGACTTACAAAAATATACAAGTAATCTTAGTCGATTACAGAAAGAATATAATGAGCGAATTACTTATTGGAATAGTGGCGATCACTCATTACCTGATTCTTTATCTACCTCTCTTTTAAATGAGTCAAAAACTCATGCACTTGCATTTTACGAATTAGCTACAAAAAGCTATATTTCGGCGCTTAATCAAAAAGATACAAGTGAAGCTGAAATTTTGTTATCTCAATTGAAATCACTTTATAGTGAACACAGAAAAGCCATTAATAAAACTGTCACTGAAACGAATAACTGGAATGAACAATTAGTAAGTGAGTCACGTAATTTTGTAGACTCATCTAGATTATTTATGATTGCTATCGCAATTATTGGACTAATAGCTGGACTGTTATTAGCGCTTATTGCTACCCGCTCTATCGTGCGTCCTTTGAAAGAAGCTGGCGCCGCTGCTATGGAAATAGCGAAAGGTAATTTAATGGCTAGCCTTCCCTTATCTGGTAAAGATGGCATTGGTGACCTTATTGCTAAGTTAGGTGTAATGCGAAATAACCTACATGAAATAGCGGCTTCATTGAGACAAGAATCTTCGGCTTTGAAAAATAACTTGCAATCGCTAGAGTATGCATCAGAAGAATCGTCTAAATCAGCTGATGAACAAGCTGGCTCTGCTACAACCCTAGCTGCGGCGATTGAAGAATTATCCGTTTCTATTGAGCATATTAGTGAAAATACTGAGCAAGCTCACGAATTATCAGATCAAGCCTCTCAATCTGCTGTTGAAGGTGGTGAATCAATACTGGAAATATCAAATAAAATTAATGATGTTTCATCTTCTGTAAATGAAACATCAAGTGCTATTGCAGATTTAGAGTCTTTAGCAAGCCAAATCACAAACATTGTTACAGTCATTAGAGAAGTTGCTGATCAGACTAATTTGCTAGCATTAAATGCAGCTATAGAAGCTGCTAGGGCAGGAGATGCAGGCAGAGGGTTTGCCGTTGTTGCTGATGAAGTAAGAGGGCTGGCTGGCAGAACGGGATCTTCTTCACAAGAAATTGAAATAATGATTCAAAAAGTGCTCGAAAGTACATCTAGAGTTAGCGCCGATACGCATAAGACCAAAGAAACGGTAGATGGTAGTGTTGAACGCGCAAGAACCGTTAGTACTTCGGTTTCTCAAATATCTAATAGTACAAATGATGTACTGACTGCCATGGTAAGAATTAAAAATGGATTGTCAGAGCAAGCTATTGCAGCAAGAGAGATTGCTACACAAGTATCCAATATATCAACGATTTCAGAAGAAAATTCAGCCACGGCTAAAAATATGCAAAGTACGTCTCAGGAACTTTCGTTGTTAGGTTCAGAATTGAACAAGTTAACTGAACGATTTAAAATTGCATAATAAAACTCAAAAATATTTGCTCTATTTGCGTCAACTGTTGCTTGATAATTTAAAACTTAAAAACGGTTAGTTACTTATATACGCCATTCGAAAGCTTCGAATTCATGGATGAATTCGCAGAGCGCCCATGGATGGGTTTACAGCGTCTTTCGAATGGCGTGTATAGGTGACTGAATGAGCGAATTATAAATAAACAACAAGTAACGCGAATAGAGCCAAAAAATTACACTTTGGTGGTCAAGTTAATCTAATTAGAAACTAAGCTGAAAATGATAACGCTTGTTGTGCTTTTGACTTCATTTCATTAACGGCTGACTCTGAGTCACCTACAATAATAACTTTAGCTGACTCTAGTAAAAACGAAGCGCCCTTATAACTAGCATTACTAAAGGTTTCGCCTACTGAATCAGTGATTGAGTCAGGCACAACGAATAATGAGGTCAATCCATTTTCGCCCTTAATAATTAAATGTAAGCTCTTAATGGTATTCAAATAACAGTAATTAGCCGACACTACCTCACCTATTTCGTCACTAATACTACCGTTAAAGGTTGCTAATTTATTGTTCATGGCGGCTAAATCAACCTGCTGGCCTTTCATTACTTCAGCATTAACATGGCTCATATGAGCAAATACATCGTCTTGAAAGTTACCGCTTCCTTTTGAAAACATATATACGCTTAACACTGACGCAAACATAACTGAAGCTGCTAATGCTATATACCAAGGACGTTGTTTTTTAACCTGAGTATGATTATCCAAAGATTGTCTAAGAATAAGCTTTTCAGCTAAATTTTCCGGTACAGGAATATGCATAGCTTCTTTAAGCTCATTTTCCATTTGCTTTATTTCATCCCAAAAAGCTTGCTTTTTAGGGTCTTGTTTTGCTGCTTCTATTACTGCTGCATCTTTTGTAAAGGGCTCAGCATAGACAGCTTTTCTAAAACTTAAATCATCCATTTGCGCGCTCCCCATAATTCATTTGCTTGGTTAATATTTCTTTCAATTGATTTCTAGCTCTAAAAAGACGCGTCATTACGGTATTTTTATTTAAATTAAGTTGCTGAGCTATTTCGTCGCCACTATAGCCCATAATGATCTGTAGAGTTAGTGGCTCTCTGTATTCTTCACTTAAGCTTGCAATTGCCATTCTTACTTCTCGGTGTTCCATGCTATCTTCGCTATGGGCAACCGGATCTGAGATTGATACATCATCAATATCAACTGTATCAAATTGCTTGCGTTCAAAGCGCCTAGCATTCTCTCGTCGTAAAATGGTAATTAACCATGCTTTAGCTGCCGCTTCATCTTTAAGGGAATCGAGTGACTTCCATGCACGCAAAAAGGTTTCTTGCACTACATCTTCAGCAATCGATTTATCTTTTATTAACCACACGGCATATCGGTAAATATCTGCGTGTAGTGCCCTAACCAAGGCTTCATATCGGTTTTGTTTTGTGTTCATGTCGGATAAGACCGTGGCTTCGTCAGATATATTTCCCATAATGTTCACTTTTTCCAAATAATTTTTGTGGAGCTGACAAAGTTTAGTCTGTTAACCTTGTGCAACAAGCCTATTGGTAGACAATGAGCGGATTTAATGTTTTGAAATAAAACTGAGTGTTTAGCAAAAAGTTTATTTTAAAACCATCGTTAAGACTATGTTAGATCTCATATTAATCAAGTTTAAATAACTAGGTGCCTAGGGTCTGTAGTTCTTTTCTGAAGTATAAAAGAACAATGGCCCTGATAATTTATTGAAAGCGAGAGCTAACCGCATCAATAGACTTTAGCCAAATTTATTTAGGTTTCCGGATAAAGCTGATTCAGCACACTGCCTTTGTATGAAGCTTGAGCTTCTTTCCTAATAATAGAAACTGCATCAATAAGCCCTCTGAAGTCTATGTTAATATTTGAATTAGCATACTGGCTAGACAAGGCTTGGTTATATAACTGTAGCGCTTTGGTATTAGCATATCTAGAAAGGCTAGAACTGACAGAGTAATGCTGATTTCCTAAAAGTGCGGTTAACCAAGCGTCTAAATCATTTGTT
Organism: Glaciecola sp. UBA1851; assembly: GCA_002338515.1. Lineage (GTDB taxonomy): Bacteria > Pseudomonadota > Gammaproteobacteria > Enterobacterales > Alteromonadaceae > Glaciecola. The sequence goes on from DDIL01000141.1 coordinate 4,497, forward strand.
AACGAAGTTTGTTTGCCTTGCTCAAGATTATCTTTTAACACCTTAAAAAGTTGCGCTTCGCTAGCAAGTATAGGTTGCTGATAGTCACTCGAAGCGTTAGAAACAGATATACTTTTATTTCTGCTTAACCACATTACATATAGCGCAACAATAGTTAATAGGTTGGTGGATAATAGTACATAAATCCAGTAAGTATTATTTGAATCTATATTTGTTGTAATATCGTTACTGCCTACAAGCGGTTCGTTGGTGTTTTCGACAGGTTGGTTTGGAGAGTTTGTATTCGACGTATTTGATACAACAGCTGGCGCTACATTAACTGTTCTAGCTGGAATAAAAGCAAATTCAGTATTACCGGTTCGTACGTTAAACCATGGTATTCTGAGTTCAGGTAATACAAATGAGCCACTTTCCGAGGGAATAATAGCGCTATTATATACGCCTTGTGCAATCAAGTTTTCATTTAGCTCAACCGTACTTAAATTGGGTTGCTCTGGATACACTTTGAAACTAGGATGATAGGGTAAATCAATATTTGGCAGTTGCTCTTTCGTTAAGCCCAGTGCAGTTAACGTAATGGTGCGGGTAATGGGCTCACCTGCCACTAAGTTATTTTCATCACCTTGCCATTCTTCAGAAATTTCAACTAATTCGCTTGGTAACCACGTGAAGCTATAATCTTGAGGGATAGGTTTAACATTGATATCTATATCAGGTGCTCTTCTGGTAATGCGCTTGGTTCTGCCAAAGTTTGCAAAACTTCTTCTCGAATTAGTTAACACTTCCGCTTCGAAAATCGGTCCTTTAATTAAAAAATTCCCGCTTGCCTGAGGGATAATGGCATATTTTCTTTCAATAATTCTGTATCTGACGCCATTAATAATTTCTTGGTAATCTTCATCTTCGCCAATTTGTTCAATAACCGCACCTTCTAAAACTGGCAGAGTAAGTTGTCCTCTTTCGATATCTCTTGATAAATGAATTTTGACGGTATACAGAATTTGTTGCTGTAAAAAGATGCTTTGTGTATCTAATTCAGAGGTAACGAAAAACTCTCTCGGTTGATTGCTGCTACTGGCCGAAACTGGCAATACATTGACAGAAAACGATTGCGTGCTAACGCCGTCTATTTCAAAACTGGGAATAGTGAAAGTTCCAGTTTGCTTGGGATATAAATTTATTGACCAGCTAACTGTGCGCGTCATATCACCATTTATAATTTGCGTGGATTGGCTAAAACTAGGTTGGCTTGCACTGAAATCTGTTAATAGAGCACTAAAGTCAATTGCGTCTTTGTCAGTAGAGCCAGACGCTACAACGGTTAATCTTATTGACTCGTCGCTAAGTATGCTGTTTTTATCTACACTGGCCGTTAATTCAGATACTTCAGCGTAAGTTGAATTCGCCAGTGCGAGCAAACTCACAAGTAAAACCGAATGGATTAATTTGAAACACTTATTCATACAGTCTACCAATTTTCTTGTGTAGGAGGTTTCGGCGCGCGTTTTCTTTGTTGCGCCTCTAATAACATTTTGCGCTTTAATAGAAATGCAGGGTCATCTGGTACTTTATTCATGATCATTTGCATTCGTTGCAATTCCTCTTGCTCTTCAGGTGTTAAGTCTTGCATATCCATTGCGTTTGAAATAGCGGCTTTTTGTTCTTGTTCAGTCGCCTCTTGCTCCTGAGCGTCTTGGGTTTGTGATTCAGACGTGTCTAGAGATTCTTGCTCTTGTTCAGGCTGCTCTTCTCCGGGCAATTGTTCTGGCTGGTTTTGCATTTCAGCATCGCCTTGCTGGTTTTGTTGCTCTTCATTTTCACTTTGTTCAGACGATTGTTGTTGTTCTTGTGAATTCTGTTCGTCACTTTGTTGAGCATCATCATTTTGTTGCTCAGATTCTTGTTGTTCCGAATTTTCTTGAGAGCGGTCATTGCTTTGATCATTATTTGGCTTTTGTTCAGAATTATTGTTTTCTGAGTCTTGATCTTGCGACTGCTGTTGTTGGTTTAATAACTCCTCTACTAACTTTTTATTTTGAAGGGCGTTCGCATGCTCAGGTTGCTGATTCAGCACTTGCTCATAACCGGCTAATGCTTCTTCCAATTTTCCTTGTTTAGCCTGCGCATTAGCTAAATTGTAATTATTTTCTACGCCACTAAGTTCACTATAGAGCATTTCGGCTTTCTCGTAGTCTCCACTTTTATATGCACTAGCAGCTTGCCAAGCCTTATCTTCAAATAATGATTTTGCTTCATTATAATATTCTGAATCGTAGGCTTGTTTACCTCGTTGATCAGCATTTTTGAATATTTTATCTAATAAAGACTCAGAGAACTCACTCTCAGGAACGGGAATATCACTTGAAATAACAGGTGCTTGAGCAAACACAATTGTTGGTGAAGCTAATATATATGTGCTTAACAAACTGACTAATGCCAAGCTTAATATACCCTTTCTAAAACTGTAAGCAGCCACAGGTAATAACAATAAAACTAGGTATGGCCCCATATCTTTAAACACGTCTGAGGTTGTATTTTCAACTTGTTGTGCACGCTGTTGTTCTTCTAATTGGACTTTTCTTTTTATTGCTTGAATATCTGAATTGTCACTTGTAAATAATTGATAGTTTGCTCCCGTTCCCTGTAATGCTTGATTCATATACCGTTCATCAATACTTGGAATAACAATTTTACCCGTTCTGTCTTTTAATAGTTGGCCATCTAACATAGATATTGGTGCGCCAGCTTCCGTACCCACTAACAGAGAAGAAATTTCGAAATTAGTAGATTGTACAAACTGTCTGATATCGTCTACTTCTTCATACTTTATGCCATCAGTTATCCAGTAAATTTGCCCTGTTTGATAGCCAGCATTCACTAACAGTTCCTCGGCGCGCTCTAAACCAAACAAAGCATAACTGCCTTGTTCAGGCATTATTTCAGGTGACAATGACGGAATCAGTGTTTTCAGGTTGGTTATATCGTCTGTCAGTGGGCTAATTACAAAAGCGTCGCCAGCATAAGCGATTACGCCTGTTTCACCTTCTTGCACTTCATCAATCAAATCTAGTGCTTTAAACTTAGCGCGAGTAAGGCGGTTAGGTGCAATATCTGTCGCTCGCATCGACATAGACATATCAATTAAAATAACTTTACCTGCTTGAGATTGATACACCGATTGAGGAAGCTTTTCCCATGAAGGGCCAGCAATTGCGAAAATAGATAAGACTAACGCGGTAAAAGCCACATGAATAAACCCATTAGACTGATATACGCTCTTGTTAATAATCATATTTTGATATAAGTGCGCGGGCAATATGTGCTGCCAAAGGTTATCTTTATTGGCATACTTTAACTTTAATACATAACCAATAACGACTGGGATAACAGCCAATAATACCATTGGTCGAATAAACTGGAAATTGGCTAATATTTCACTCACGAGTTTTTCCTCTCTGAATGGACACTATTGGCAGACAAGGATTTTTTCGCGCGTCGCGATAACATGAATAAAATAGGACTGATTGCAAGCAAACTGACTAAAGTCACTGCCACAGACAGAGGAAAGTAAAATAGCTCTTGGCGAGGACGTAGTGTTTGTTCACTGCCTTGTATCGGCTCGAGTATATCTAACAGTGTGTATATTTGTGACAACTCTTCAGCATTTCTTGCTCTGAAATATTCTCCGCCAGTTTGTTCTGTCAAATTTATCAGCGTTTTTTCATCTAGGTCTCGAGATGGGTTAAACCTGCGAGGACCAAAAAAGCTGTTTTGAACTTGTTCTTCAGAGCCTACCCCTATTGCATAGATAGTCACTTCATTAGTTTTCGCTAATTCTAAAGCTTGTTCTACATTAATGTTTCCCGCGGTATTTCTGCCATCGGTTAATAAAACAAGTACGCGATTAGACTTTTCTTTTTCAGTGAATCGTTTTACTGCTAAGCCAATAGCATCTCCAATTGCGGTGCTATCTCCTACCAAACCAATTACACTTTCTCTTAAAAACTGTTTAACAATTTCTCTATCAAAGGTGAGAGGGGCTTGCAAATAGGCGGTGTCCGCGAACAATATTAAACCTAAACGGTCACCAATGCGGCGGTCAATGAAATCATCCATAACAAATTTCACCATGCGCAATCTATCAACTTGCGCACCATTTATTAGCATATCTTGTTGTTCCATACTTCTAGATAGATCAACTGCAAGCATTAAATCACGACCTTCCGAAGGGATAGATACTGGCTCACCAAACCATATGGGTCGAGCACTTGCCGTTACCAATGCCACCCACGCTAAGGTCGCAATAAATAATTTAAACAACGAGCTTCTGCGTTTGGTTTTCGATACTTCGTTTACACGTTGAATATGTGGGAAATATAATGCTGATTGAGCTTGTTTGTTTTTGCTAGGAACAATCAGCCTTAATATCCAGGGCAAAGGTATAATGAAGAGAATTGGCCACCAAGTGAATTCCAGCATTAATTCACCCCCATTACTTTATTTTCACTTAAGCCGAGCTGCTTACCATATGTTTTGGTATCAATGTTTTTCAACCAATCTTCAACAGCCTGTTTCACTTGCGAAGCATCAATATCATGAGTGCTGTTAGCCATATATATGTGTGAAAATAAATATTCGGAAGCATGCTGGATACTTTCCTTGTGTTTGCCATTATAAGATTCAACCAATTGATCTTGCCACTGCTTCCCATAACCTTTAGCGGCTTTATTCAAGCTTATATACTGTGCAAATGTCGTTTTCAGAATCACTTGAGTTTTATGAACAAAGTATGGATCGTGTGTATCTAGCTCTTTTAACTGTTTTAGGGCTTTTCGTTTTGCTGCACCTCGTTTTCTTATTTCGAGTAACGCCATTGTGCTGTATACAACCATACATATTACAACAGCCAACATTATCCAATAGCCTATCGCAAGAGGCCATAGTGGAACGTTTGTAGGCGTTGCAATATCAGCTAGTTGATCTAATGGATTCACGCTAGCTCTCCTAAAATCATACCTTGTTTAGTCGCAATGAATTGATTTTCTA
>DDIL01000183.1:0-12861 GCA_002338515.1 Glaciecola sp. UBA1851
TGACCTAGCTTATAGGGCTGAGATTATAATGGTGGATACGAAAAAGCATCTCAGCTCTATTTTTCTAAATTAACCCAAATGCACTTTAAAATTTTTTAACAGTAACCTTAGCTCTTTGACTGTAAGCAAAAGTAAATCGTCTTTGTACAGAGTTCAAAACATTTCTTAATCTAAATCAGTGCAAATTTTAATTCTTATTACTACAGTATCTGTACTTTCAAAAAAATAAGCGTAATTCACACTACTAAAATCAATTCTAGGAGATTAAAATGGCAAAAAAATTAAGTATTATTCGTTTCAAGCCAAAACCAGAACATTATGAAGCATTTTTGAATGATGTGATCGAAAACGGAAAGGATCGTGATCCAGAATTTCCACACTTTTGCGTAAGGGCAGGTGATGAAGTGATTGCGGTTGTAGTGCGAGATGCCGACAACTTTGAGCAAAAAGCCCAGGATGGTGTAGTAAATTGGCTGGATGAAAGAAGACCAATGCTACAAGAATATGACCCCGTTAACCGTCACACTATTCCTCTGTCAGGTGATCTGGTTGAATAACCGAATACCGGCAGCAGGACAAACCTAAATATCATTATATTACATTACAATCTAAATTTAAGTTCACGGTCATGCGAAAAGGAAAAATGATGCCCAGTATGTTAGTCACTGTCAAAATATCTAAAGGTTTCAAAACTTGGACAGAAATGGCGAAGTCGATGGAGGAGAAGGCTGGTGCAGAAGGCGCCAAGATAATTTGGGCGGCAACTAACCCAGATGAGTCTTCTGTCTATGTGATGATGGACGTACCAAATCCTGATTTCATGCAGACATTCGGCTTAAGACCTGATGTTGTGAAAGCAAGGGAAGAAGCAGGTGCGGATGTATCATCAACTACTGTAATCACTCCAATCGGTGATTACTGGCTTGGAAATTAGTCGAAATATAGATTTGAAAATAATTGCAGTCTGAAAATTTTTAATTGGCGTACCTTACAGTTGGGAGCGGAGCAGTGGAGTGCTCCGCCCCATAATGTTAAACTATTGGGAGAGTGGCAAGTAACCATGCTTACCGCGCACTATTTTTGTCGTGACACATTCTAGATACGCCCTGACTGCTTTATTGGATCAAATAAAAAATTTTTATTCGATTTTTTTCAATTTAGACAACAAATAATAAAGCTCCGGCAATTACTCTGCACCTAGCAAGCTTTTCCACTCAGCTTCAGAAACTATCTCCAGCTTACCCTGCTCAACCGATTTAATTGCGCCCATTAACTGAGCAACCGTACCAGGTTTCTCCCACTTTCCGTTGATATTTCCGTCTTTGTCGAGATTATACGAAATGGTTTTTATACACCCTGAAATTTCCTTATCCTCAAAAAAATAGAAGATATTATTGCTACCAATGGGTCGAAAGAATACGGACATATAATTTCTTAATTAATCAAAATTCGCTTTTGATGAATTTAATTCAGCCATTATATTAGCTTTAAGAATTAAGGCTTTTACCATTTTTTCAGTCTTGCTCAATTTCGTCAAATCCACATTAAGTGATCTACAATACTCACAGTTGCACTGCTGCTGGTGTCTCGGAAAAAAATTATTAAAGCCATGATCAGGTATCATTACTAATCCTAAATTAATCAACCGGACTGAAGCCGAGCTCTGTAATTATGATTTGTAATATTTACGTAAGGCCACTTTGATTGGATCACACTAAAAAGATCACCAAGAATTTTTAAAGAATATTCAACGATGAATTTAATGAAGGTTTCTGATTTTATTTATACTTCGCGAATGTATTCGCCTCTTGCCGGGTAAGCGTTTTCTATTACAAAATCGAGCGCACCAATCAATTCAGAGAAATAGAGGCGAACGAATGGCATAGTCTGAACAGAACCATAATAAAGAGACTGTTCAGGCGTGACCATGAATAAACCAGGCTCTGGAAATAAGTCAGGTTCCTCAATGCCAATTGAAGTTTTCACGCGAGATGTTGAAATATAAAGACCCCAATCACGAGCGTTCTTCAAACTTAAATTATATCCAATTCGCAGCGTTTTTGCTGAAATCCGCTTAGCCATTTCACCTGCTCGCTCCGCACCATCTGTAATCACTGCTATTGTGGTAACACCCCTTTTTTTAAACTCAGGCGTCAAACGTTCGAGCTCATTAAGGTATGTTGCGCAAATTGGACAATGCAATCCACGTTAGAAACAAATTACAGTTCCCCGTTCAGAAGTTTCATTTGCCAAGTTAAAAGTTTCGCCATTCACTGTGGGTAATACTAAGTCTGGAGTTTTTTGTCTTGGGGTTAGCATGTTGGCTTTTTTTTAAGTTTGATAAAATTTTATACGCATAGATATAAATTAAGTATATACCATTTACTTTAAGTTTTAGTTTCAATTTTAAGAATACATCTTTTTCTTGCGTTCCCGCGTCTCATCGGTCCCTTGTGACGATCCATCATGAAATGAACCAAACCACCGATCCCAAGGCATTTCAACGGTCCCATAATTACATTCGAAATATCTGTGATGAAGTTGGTGAAAAAAATCACCTATATTAGCCCTCTCTTTATCCGCAATGTAAAGCTTCTCAAATCCAGAATGAGAGAAAATTGGATGAATTGACTGCATATAGCCATGAAACATTATATGCAAAGGGTGGCTCGGCACAACGAAGTGGATCAGAAAGTTGGTGTAGAAAACGAAATGCTCGATCGGATGCATTGAAATGCCTGACCACGGTCCAACATTGATATTTCTGTGATGGACGGCGTGGGCAATACGATAGAGTGGAGGCCAGTGGAGTGCGCGGTGAACCCAATAGAAATGAAAGCTTGCCCATAAAATGAGGAAAGGGAACATCAAAAAAAACCATATCATATTGTCTGGGAAAAGAAAGGCTGGCGCGTAACCATTCGCCATAGCCCAAAAGACGATGCATTGCATCATTGACCACTGAGTAACACCACTTATCAGAGACCAGAATATATTATCGTGAATCTGATTACGGAAACTGAAAATTCCGTTATTGGTTGCAGGTTGCCGTGCATCAAACTTAAAATTCTTATCTTGGCCTTTGACAGTATAAAGCCAAAAATGCAGTAGCCCAGCGCAAACTATATGAGGAACAAGATTAGCAAGCCATACTCTAATTATCCAATGCAACCGAGGATCTTGCATAACATCTAAAGATGGTAAAATCGCAAAATATGCGATAATTGATAAAATAATAGCGAGGGTTGTGGTAGATGCTGCCAACCAATACGCAGAATACCAACGTAAAACTGGCAAAAATTTTGGTGGCCATTCAAACAGCGGGTTCATGGAAACACCTTTTTTAGGTCGGTAGTTCCAACGAGTAGCCTCTGTATCTATTCGATATTTTGTCACTTAAATTCACCACCACCGCCAAAGCCACCCATCGAATTCTTGTTAGTGCTAACCTTTATTTTATTCGATGTCAGCATTTTAAAACTTACAAATAAACAGGCAATTATGCCACATACCAAACCGATTAAAACAAAGTAAGCAGAATAGTATTCATTAGAAACCCATGACGCAATAATGATCGAAATGACTGCGGCAGTACCAAAGATATATATTTTATATGTTAGTATCATCCATAAACTCTTCATTTCCCTTTAGAACTAAACCCTAGGAAATAGTAATATTTATTTTAACCTCAGGCTTATTGTGTTCACAATCCAGTGTATTAGAGTTACATCAAGTAACCAATAGAAAAAAACTGAGGGAAGTAGCTTGAGTGTAAACGAGTGCTCTTTCTGAAAATCCCCATCAGTGGTCCATCATTATAATGCAGTCAATTGCATTACAATTGGTCCTACGAACTCTTCAACCATTACATTATTATTGTCTTTGGTAGATTTGTTTCTTGCTTCCTCGAGCTTTTTTCGTTCTGCAGTCGCTATCTCTTCCGAGGGATATACGATCAATGCCTGATGGTGATCATCATCAATTTTCCACCATAAAACTTCTTCAGGTGGAAACTCGCCTTCGTAACTGTCCCGATAACCTTTCATCATTGATTGAAGATGACTTGGATCTGGCACACCACCCGACCATCTCCACTTAGTATACACTGCATATTTCATAGTAATCTCCTTATTTGATACTCAATTACGTTAATAAGATTATTTCGGTTTAGTTAAGTACAAAATATGTAATTAAATAAACTATACTATCTCATATACCTGCGACAATATATGCATTGAATCGAATATGTTTAAAATTAATTATGATTTGTAGGCGGCAGGGCAGGTTCGGATCAGTTTTCTCTCCCTATTGAACTGATCCGCCCTAGCTGGAATTAAAACTTATAGAAAACTATCCGGTTAACAAACCCAATGTTTGTGATAGCGCAGAGCACGCGTGCTTTGTCAGGCACCTAAATTCTTACTCATAAGGATAATGTCACCCGTATCTTGAGAGAATGGAAATGGTATTAATTCTCTCCGAGCTAATTCTGCATATCCATTACTGGTATATGTTTTTAGAGCAATTTGGTTAATTTCTTCCACCTGAAGAGAAATTTTTTTTGCACCGCTAGCTTTTGCCTCTTCTTCAGCCCTTGCCAAAAGTGCATTTGCATGACCTTGCCCTCTATATTCAGGCAGAATAGATATGGCCTGAAGCAGCCATGATCCAGCCGCTATTTCTTCGAGTTCTAGAAATGGTATCCACCATTCTGGTTCTTCTTTATAATTAATTTCAGGATATGGATTTGCCACTCTAAACCCAAAAAATGCTCCTAAGAGTTTATTGTCTAATTCTGCTATTTTCCAGTTTTTATGAAATGATTTCCCATCATCATTAGTACGAATATTCTCACGACCAAATTCAAAGAAGGACTGCCCCTCAGCTGCATATAAACTCCAGAAATATGCAGGTATTCTTCTGCCTGCCGCATCAAGAATTAGAGCGAGCGTCGTGCAATCATCGGCTGTGCCACCTCTAAATTTCATGTTGTATCACTCATAAACTCAGTACCAGCTTGGTTAGCAAAGAGAAGAACGAATAGGAAGGTTAGTAGTTTTTCATTTTTTACATATTAACCTTCTCCAAACAATAAACGAACATCAAGTTCACAAGTAAGAGTCTTGTTCTTCGGAACGCGTTTACTACGTTGTTATGTTGGTTGGTGCCTCTAAAACTCCAAAGTCTTTTGAAGTAGGGTTCACATGGTTTTCACTATTCATGACCATGCTAAATATTTCTCCCGCTTTATAAGCCTCGCAATGTTCTTTACTCTCCCAGATATATACACCGCCATAAACTTTGTTTTCCTCATCACCCAACCAATGTTTACTTACTAGTCCAGGAATAGACGCAAAATTTGGAGCCAACTCTGTCGCCCCTGATAAAAAATCGTCATGTGAAACATTTATACCAAAATTAATTACTTGAATATGCATTGAACTTCTCCCTTTGAGTTCAGTCTTGAGCCTGATCTAAGTTAATGATTTTGATGCCGTTTAAAAGTACAATTTTTGTATCACAATACTCAAATCCATAAAACAACCTGAAACACAATTTAGTTTTTTTATTGCTATGTATTACTTTTTAATTTTTACACCTTGGCTAATAGACATGTTAAATTTTACGCTTGGGCTATTGGACTTGATGATTTTTTCGCCTCTGATAGCCTGTTCAGCATAGAAATTACATCCATTTACCAGCATCAATGTAAATATGGCTAGTAGTTTTTTCATCTCAAAAACCTCAGCAGTATAGTTAATTTAACGCTCAACAAAATGCAGGATCCTATTGCTAAGTAGACTTGGGTATTTCCATACTTGAGACTAATATCCAGTGGCATTTTCCCAAGTGGCAGACGGGATAAATATGGCCAAAATATTCCGGCTCAAATAACTATTACTCCCATAACCAAAAAGATCTTTTGAACCACGAATGAACCCTTAATATTCCTCGATACATTCCATTAAACAGCTTCTTTGCTTTGCACCAGATACGACTTATGTTCCATTACAGCCATGTTTAGGTATGTGTGGAAATCCAACACTTCGCTGCGCTACGTAGCTAAAACTTTTACATGCCACAGATGAGTAGAGGGCCATATGCTACAGCAAAACCACGTCTGCAAAACGCCACGCAACCAAAATGAACATTACAATTAATACACTGTAAACAAATACATTAAATAAGAATCTCATGTGTAAAGGTTAAACCTAGAGGCGATATTCTCAAGAATTTCAGATGTGACAAATTAACTCCCACAAATTAACTTTATCCTTTTAAATACCGTCAGCCTCCCATAACGATCAGCTCAGTTTTCAGGGTTCAGCAGCTTTAACCTAAGTTGAGCTAATTGCGATTGCATATAGATAAAAAATACAAATTGTACCTGCCCACCAAAGACAGCTTCTAACCCAAGTAATTAAAAATAAATAAGCGACAAAATATAAAATTCTCACGATTAGAAAGATTTGGAGAGCTATAACCGTTTCTTTTGCGCTTTGTCCAATTAGCGCCAACGCCATTACTGCAGGCAAAACAAATACCAAAGAGACAATAGAGTTCTTAACCGCTCTGTCTGATCTACCAGCGATACCAGTTAAGGTGATATGTTCTCTACGCTCTGCTAAAATCGTCATACCGTGTTGCTGCGTTGCTAAATAAGACTGCACAATTAACATAATGATTACGCTCAGCGCATAGAATAAAACGAGTTGCATTTCTGGTATCATAAAGACCCTATTTGATGAAATTTCTACAACTTAGCAAGCCAAGCGAAGTGGTGCAAAATAAAGGCATAGTCATGCTGCTAAATCGTCCATCGCTTTTCCGTAACACTCGTTAAGTTTAGCTCTTATCTCTTCATCAGTTGCAAGATTGCCTAAGTCACCTTTAACCTTCCGTATGACATCTTCATCACCAGCTTCTTCCATGTCGGACTTAATAACTTCTTTGGCATAATTTTCTGCATCATCACCAGACTTGCCTAAAAGTTCTGCCGCCCACAGCCCAACAAATTTATTACGCTTTGCCATAACTTTAAATTGCATTTCTGCATCATTTGCATACTTTGACTCAAACGCTTTTTTCCTGTCATCAAAGGTGTTCATTTTATCTCCTTAGTCGTTACTTACTATATGAAATATGCGGCATTAATTTAGTTTCAATAGACTGCGTCGTTTATTTTAAACTCATCTTCGGCAGCAATCAGTCTTACCGCTTTTTACGCTTCCATGTGCCACCATACTGATAAGTCTTTTCGTGCTCAGCCTTAATTTCCGTGACGCACTTACCACACAAGAACGACCATTCTTTCGCACCATCGTATCTACAGCGGTACAAAGCATCCTCCTGAACTTCACAGATATGGCACTCTTTGGTTCTACTTCGCATCAATTGAGATTGATGAAGACATTGCTTCACGCTCAAAAGAAAATACACAAACGCCTGTAAATTTTGTCATTTTGAATAAAAAAGCCTGTTTTATATCTTCTATAATCTTTGGAATATCTTTTTCAAAATCATTCATGGCTTTAACATCCTGAAACCTGACACTAATCGAAAGATCACCATCTTTCCCAACGGTCACTTGCAAACCATGAAAATCAAATACAGATATGCGACTTTTCAAAAGTTCACATAAACTTTGGGCAGCTATTTTGGCCTCAGAAACGTTACTAAATTTCAACTGCAGTTGCGAAGAGTACATTGCAAACTACTCCATTTTCTCAAGCAGATCTTCCAGTTGGCTACCAACGGAAGGGACATTTACTTGAGCGCCTCGATAGCCATCTTCAGCAAGTCCTAATTCTGCTTTTAGGTCGACACCATCTTGAGTTAGCATCCAGTTCCCATCAATTTGTGTAATTATTCCATCTTTCTCCAAGGCGATAATTACCTCTGGTAGTGCAGCCCCATGAGCGCAAAAATCAAGGAAGCCAATAAGCTCAGAAATTGTACCATCTGGGGCAAAACGGACAAACCGTCCAAGCAAAGCCCCAATCTCTGATGCGTATAAGTTGGCTTTTTGGGTTCGAAGAAGTATTTGGTCTGTAGTTGCCTTAGCGAGCTGGCGCATCATTCGCACCTGCTCAGGATTTAATCGGATTGGACGCTTATGAAAAGCGCATAAAGTGCCTAGAACAACGCCCTCTGTCGTATTCAGAGGAAAGCCAGCATATGCCGAGACATTCATTGGCGGCTTGGTCATCATAATTCCCGCAAACCGTTCATCCTCAGAAAGGTCGGCAATGATAAATGGTTCTGGGGACGCTAATGCGTATTGGCAAATTGAGATATCTTGAGGCATAGCCATTAAAGGATCTACCGGTATACCACAACCACCCACCGTAAACTGGTTCTTACCGTCAAGAATATTGACCATACTGAAATCTGCACCAGTGACGAGCTTAACCATTTCCCCAAATATTTCAAACTGGCTAGAAAGATCTTGACCGATAATACCAGTCTCTGCCACCTTAACTCGCCGTAGTGCTTCATTCCTAGGAACTACTGGCTTTGCCATCTTTCTCGAGGTCGCTGCGGCAACCCCCATCTGTACAAAATCCTTAAACCCGAAATTTTTGATAATACGCCGTAATGACACTTGAAGCTCCGTTTTCGAATATAGTCCATTATTTTTTTAAAAAAGCAATCTATATGCAGCACTTTAAATCAATGCTTTTATTTTACTGTGGCTCCGTAAAAAAATTATTAGCATCACATTTTTTCGGAAAAAATGTGAGAGTAGGATATTTGCATATCATACTCGCTTGACTTTTGATCCGCTGCCCCTCCGGATGTCCACATAGTCTACTAGTCCACAGGCAACCTTACCCCTACTCACAATACCACTTATCACTCACTAAAGCCCTTATTTTTACAGATTGGCTCAATTAACAAACTTATAATGGTAAAAGACCAATAAAATGAATAGGATAAGAATTAATTAAAAATATATCGAGGAAATTTTTGATTATGGACGCGAAAACGATATTATCAATGTGGGAGAAATCATTTTCCGAAAAAGTGGATTACCTTTCTGAACACCTTGCGGATGATTTGGTTATTGAGTTTATGGGTAAAGACAGTTCTTCTCAAACGAAGGAAGAGCATATTGCTTGGTGTGTTTCAGATGAAAGCCCAAGAATAGGCGGATTTAAGGTTATTTTTGAAGAGAATGGCGTAGCAGTTGGAACCCACACTGCTTTTAACCCTCAAGGAGAGGGAAGAGATGTCATGTATTATGGAAAGTTCGAAAACAATAAAGTCACTGAATGGAAAGTACTAGTTTCAGTCCACAATGAGAGTTAGGCAGCTAAACGCTTATTATAAAAATTGGAAACACTTTTAAAAATATCGTGTGTAAGGATACTTTTATCTTTGAATATAGCTTCAGATTGCATACTGCCCGGAAAAGCGAAACACTTAAGCTCAGCACTCATTGCGGCCTTTAAGCCATCTAAGTTATCTTCTATGGCTATAACTTCGTGGGGCAGAAGACCAAGTTTTTTCAAAGCTAAATTATAGGCATCTGGTTCTGGTTTTTCGTACTTAACCATTTCATTAGTGATAACTACGTCAAATTGATCTCGATTAATGCACGTTGCAGATAATATTTCATGAACATTACCACACGAAGTCGTAGTAACTAAGGCTAATTTTAAGGCTCTTTCACGCGCTAGATCGATGACTTCGTTAATTCCAGAACGAATAGAAACGGGCTTTGTTGCGAGAAGGCCTTGGAACATTGATGTTTTTGTAAGGTGAATAGACTCTACATCAACCGCTTCACCTCTTTGGGCAGCATAACATTGGATGCGCTTTTTACCTCCAGCAATTTCGAGCATCTCAGTATATTCATGCGGAGACCAGACCCATTCAAGTCCATGCTTCTCAAAAGCTAGATTAAATGATTTCAACTGAAGTTCTGACGTATCTGCAATTGTCCCGATTGATCCTAAAAAAATTGCTTTCATAATAATCGACCTCCATTGATTTAAAACTATACGACGAAGCCTCTCCGTTAGATCAATGAAATCTTGTGTCAATTCAGTTTAAAAATACGCCGAGTCAGTGAGGAACAATTGCAATAATCCTAACTGCTCAATTTTTGAAATTTTGAACACATTTGATTTTTTAATTAACTTTTCTAGTTGATAGCCATTATGGAAAATAAAAAAACAGCTCTAATCATAGAAGGCGGCGGTCAAAGAGGTGTATTTTCTTTTGGAATAACTGACACTTTTATCGCTAGGAATTATGATCCATTCGATATTTATATTGGTGTTTCAAATGGCGTGGCTGTTCTCTGCTGGTATCTAATTAGAGAAACTGACAATAATTTAGAGAAAATGCTCTATGCTGCTAAAGGTGACTACCTCTGTTACAAGAATATTTTTACAGGAAAAGACATATTAAAATTTCATCAGATGTACGAAGATGGTGAGAAAATGTTTAAACCAAGTATGGATAAAATTAAAAATAATTTGGAGGGGAAAGAGTATATTGCAGTTGTTACAGATGCGATTGAAGCAAATGCTGAATATTATTCATTTGGGGATGGTGATTGGATGCCAAAAATGATCGCTTCTGGAACCTTACCTGTGTTGGTAAGAACACCAAGCTTAATAAATGGACGTAGGAAATTTGATGGAGGAGTTGCAGATCCTTTACCAGTAGAAAAAGCATATGAAATGGGAGCAAAAAAAATAATATTAATTAGAACATATGAAGAAAAATTTAAAAGGAAGATGAAGCTTGAAAATTATATTGGTGCTTTATTTTCAAAAAAATATCCAAAATTGCGAAACGCACTATTAAAACATGACAAAACTTATAATCGGGCACTCGATTTTATAAAAAATCCTCCGAATGATTGTGAGATTGTCCAACTATGCCCTCCCAAAAAACTAAAATCAAAAAGAGACTCAAAAAATACTGAGATTCTAAAAGCAGACTACAAATTAGGAAAAAGAGTTGCTGCAGAATATTTAGATGGTCTTGAGGACTGAGAAAAAAATATGTTGGCTAGGAAACGGCAATTAACACATAGATCGGTTTTTAAAAAGTTTGGCAAACGAAGCTTTTAAATCCAAACAGAGTTCACAAGCGTATACAATACAAAGTGTAGCCGTATTTTTTAAACTTAAAATAAAGTGAGGAAAGACAGGTGAGACAACTACTGTTCATTTGCGTCATCTTACCAAATTTTTGTTTCGCAGGCGTTGACGCGCGGATGTTGTACATCAAGGCCGTGGAGGGTTTTTCAACTTGTGGGAATGCATTAATGCCTTGGGGTGGTAATGGTTGGCGACCAGATGAAGCTGAAAAGCCATATGTTTTACAGGCAAAAATAAATCGGACAAAGATGCAGACTGAAATTGACGAAGCGTTTTATGCCGAAGCTAATTTGGAAGAGCTTTATGTTGCTCTGACGAATGATTTTTACAAAAAAACGGCCTATATTACGGCGAGTTTGAAAAAATTGCCTGCTGAAGACCACTCTATGATCTGGAACAACTTGTTTGAAATTGATAAAGATGCGCGATTAATAAGAAACAAACTAGTATCTGACTTTCGTCTTCACGCGGAGATAATAAAAATGTGCGCTGATGGTTTAAACGACCCCACAAATTAACCGCAATATCAAGAGGAGCTTAAGGCTTGTATCTTTTATCTATTTTATGTGTGGCTTCACTATTTGGTGGGATGTTACTTTTTGCAGGCGGCTTTGGGACCTTGGCTTTCAAATTATTAGACAAGGCCGCAGCACGCTCGTTTATCAGAGATACTTTCCCATATTTCTACCTTTATGTATTAGCAAACTCTGGAATTGCTGCTGTCCTAAGTTTCTTTGAAAACAAATCAGCTTTTCTTTTACTTATTCTAATATTTGTAACCACTATTCCAAATCGGCAATTTCTTATGCCTGCCATCAACAATGCTGCGGATACCGGGAACAAAAAAACTTGGGGAATGCTGCATGGGCTGTCCGTAATTATTACTTTAACGCACATTGCCATTGCCGGAGCTGCATTGAAATACCTTTTATAGAAAATTGTGATAACTCTTAGTAAAATTTTCACAATTTGCTGTCCACTTCTACGAACCGCTCTACTTTTCATTGTCTTATATAAGACAGATTAAAATGTACCGATTTATCGTAGTAACACTAATCTCAGCTTTAACTGCTTGCAGCTTTTCAATGGATTATTATCATTCACCAAATTTTAACTCGAGCTTAAATCGCTTTCAGCATCCTGATGGTGACCCAAGCAATAAAAAACCATCTGAACTCTTTGCGATGATGAGAGAATTTTCTAAACGAAAATACGATCAATTTGAACACAATGGTTTTCCCGTTGAGATTTCAGAACAGAACGAAATATCAACGTTTTTAGATAGTGTAATGTGGATAGGGCAATCGACAATACTATTGAACTACAAAAACTTGACAGTTCTAACCGATCCTCAATTTTCAAATAGAGCATCACCACTGTT
Organism: Glaciecola sp. UBA1851; assembly: GCA_002338515.1. GTDB lineage: Bacteria > Pseudomonadota > Gammaproteobacteria > Enterobacterales > Alteromonadaceae > Glaciecola. The sequence continues at coordinate 12,502 of DDIL01000183.1, forward strand.
TTTTGGTGGACCAAAAAGAGTAACTCCCACACCGTTTAAGATAGGAGACTTACCAAATATCGACGTCGTTTTAATAAGCCATAACCATTATGATCACCTAGATCGCTCTAGCATCAAAGATTTGGTCAAGCATCAACCGTCAATAAAATTTATGGTTCCGTTGGGCCTTGCTCAGACACTTTATAAATGGGGCGCTGTCGATGTAACAGAACTGGACTGGTGGCAAGCTGTTAAATTTCAGGAAATAGAAATACAGGCAACTCCAGTAAAGCACTGGTCGAGCCGTTCTTTGTTTGATCGTAATAAATCACTTTGGGCTGGATGGATGATAAAATGGGATGATTTTTCATTCTACTTTGC
>DDIL01000183.1:13163-19982 GCA_002338515.1 Glaciecola sp. UBA1851
GCAGCAATTCCTATCGGCGCTTATGAGCCTCGCCATTTAATGAAAGATGCTCACATGCACCCAGAAGAAGCGGTGAAGGCATTTGAAGATTTGCAAGCGAAATATGGAGTTGCTATCCACTGGGGAACATTCAAGCTAACGACGGAACGAATGGACGAGCCACCAGAGCGTTTACTTCAGAGCCTAAAAAATCAACGAATTCCCTATGATAAATTCAGAGCGCTCAGTCATGGGGAAAAATGGGATGCACCCTTTGCTAAAAAAATGTGAGAGTAGGTACTCACATATTTCAAAGCCGCGACTTTTGCCCCCCTACCTTCATTTTTTGATCCAGTTCCTGACTGCTAGCGTACCCCTATGCAAAAAGGAGACGAGCAATGTCCGCATCAAAAATTTTGAATGACTATGAGGCAGTATTAGCATATTGCTGTGACAAAACTATGAACGGCTACGAGCAAGCACTTCATTACGGACGATTAAGTGGTTATTTCGATAAAAATAACAAGCTTACTGCAATGGGTCACAAAGTTGCTCGATTGCTCGAAGACGATCTAGCTGCTTAATCTCTTTACGCTTGTATGTTTAGGACCGCTTAACCGTGTGTAAGACATACCCATGCAGGGGCCATAGTGGGTGTATGGGTAGTATGTATATACGCTCTTACACAGATAGGGTGTTGCTTATAGCCAAGCAGTTAAACATTAGCAGGATGAGTGTGTATCGCAGTTTGCAGGGTTGGTAATGGTTGCTCTTTATATGTGGTGATTTGTCTGCTTAAGGTATTTGATTCAGGTAAGAGGTAAGTATCGTCTGGTTGCATAATGATTAACCAAATAAAAAACCCGAAAGTAATAGGGAGAGGACTTTCGGGTTTAATATATCTAGGGCAGTTTCTGGGAGGAAGTACGCCCTGTAAGATTAATGTAGGTTTATATTCAGAAAACTAAATATGTTATTTATGCAAAGCTGGTATGCACTTTAATCAAATGTAATTTTCTAGAATTAAATTGGCCACTCTACAGTAAGCGTCCTCCCAAAAAGCACTAACTGGAGTGGCCCTAGTCCCTTAAGAACAATGGTTGTCGAGCACAGTTGTAAGTGATGAGTCAACAGTGTGGCTCTGACTAATAAGCAAACAGAACTACAGATAATATGGCTAATAGTTTTTTCATTTCTCACTCTGTTAAATTATCTGTAACCACATTTATCAAATGTCTGTAAATTTTATTATCCTTATATAAAAAGACGTTTGAAAATGTTATCAAGTGCCTATCTTTCTTCATGGTCACCTCAAGTGCGCCCATATCTTTTGTTTCAAATTTTTTTGTGACTTCCATTTTAGTTGCATCAAGCATACCATTATTAAACTGTTGTTTGGTATCTTTCATCCACTCTTCTTTGGTCTCTAAAGTTGTTTCTTGCACGAAGAGCATATCCTCATGCAAAAGACTTTCTAAAAGAGGCAAATCTTGGTTGGCTATGCCTTCGATAAATTTCTCTAATACCATCACCAATAAACCGCTACTTACTTAGCCAATTATCGATAAGGCCAAACTTGAAAAGTGTCCATCTAGTTCCGTAGAACGTTGACAATAACATCGCTGCATCAATGGCAAGCCATATAAATAAATTCATATTACCGCTATCTGTGGCACTGAATACAGCAGGAAGCACATACCTATCACCTAAGAAATAAAGAATTACAAAAGCAACTAATGACGGCACTCCATTTCTTATTAAATTCGATTTAGTAAACATTATAGGCAGATCTCACCAGTAAAACTCTACATCATTAATGCTATCTTTATTTGCTGCACTTCCTGTCTGCGCCAACGAGCCTTTGCAAGAATAAAAGGCTCATTTTGTAAGAATTAGTTTGGCATTCTTGGTGATGCGCAAAGTATACTCTTGATTATCTAATTTGATAATAGCTTTTTTTCCACCGTTTGTTAACTGTCGAGCATCGTAGATAAGACTACGGTGTATAGTCTCTTTTTTAACTTTAGGTCTTTTAAAATCTCGCTTTTCCATATTGCTAAAATCAATGAAACTCACAACGTAAAATATCTCCAAGCATTAGCTCGCCTTTAATTTCTCAAAGTATAAAAGTTTTGAAAAGTACAGATTTTGTATTGAATTTAAATGTACCTACCTTCTTAAATGCATCAATGGTAGCCATATTGCTTGATCAAAATGTTACAACTTTACTACTCACCACACATACTGGCTTAACACTTTTATACTCTACAAATGAGTATGTCTAAGTTGAGTCTGAAAGTTTTACTTGGTGCAACTGCGTTGATATCAAGCGCCAGTGTTGGGCTCAGTGATAAGTGTTTAGACGATCCAAACGGATGCAAGCAGGTAAAGTTTATATTTTAAATGATTTAGCAAGATTCTTTACTTCTCGAGAGGCCGTAACCTTTCCTTCAGAAACAAATTCCTCATGATTTTTTGTTACTTGTTCAAGATCGTATAAGTAGTTCACCATACAACCTAAAGATTGCAATTTGCCATTTTCTGAGTTGTCAGCTTCAACATGGATTTGTTCAACAATTGCACCGTTTCCTAAATGAAAGCGTGCAACTGGATCTAGTGGTAAATTATTACTTGATTTTTCATTTATTAAATAATGTGCTGTCAGAGAACGCAACCTGACCTCATCAGCAGAATTCCAATTTGGATGTGTTTTGCGCAACCAATTTCCCAGCCCTGGAATAGGTGAAAGGGTTATGAATTTCTTTATACCTTCTAACTCTAATGCGAGATCGGAAGCTACTTGTTTTATTAAAAAGTTACCAAAAGAAACATTTGCTAAACCAGCCTGGCAATTTGAAATCGAATAAAATACTGCAGTGTCAATTTGTTGAATTGCGACTTCTTCTCGGGCTTCGCTTAGTAACTCCTGTATGGAAGTAGGCATTCCTTTTGTGAGTGCCACCTCAACAAAAATTAGAGGTTCATCAGGAATAGCTGGATGAAAAAAAGCAAAACAGCGTCTATCTCTCGGTTCCAGTCGCAGCCTGAGGTCCTCCCAGCTATCGATAGCATGTACGGCTTCATATTCGATAATTTTTTCTAAAATGTGCGCAGGGCTCTCCCAATTTATTGGTCGCAGAACGAGAAACCCTCTATTGAACCAAGACGCAAACAAATGCTTGAAGTCCAAATCAAAAGCTTGCAACTCAGGACTTTGTTTTGCCAGACGCAGCAAGTCTGCACGCATCTCAACAAGTTTTTTTGTTGCTCCTGGAGGTTGATTGAGGCGTCTTACTAATTCTTGCCTGCTTGGTTCTGCAGCATTTGAAAATGCCTGATAAGTTTCACGGGATGGTAATTTTTCATAATCCTTAAGTGCCCTGCGCACAAGATCAGGGTCGATCGTCATCTGAGTAGATAAGTATTGGAAGAAAGATAACTTATCTAAATCGCTTAGACTCGAATATTTTGTGAGAACTTTGTTGGCTACAAAAAGTGCCGATGTTTCACTGGTAGTGCTAATAAGGGTATTACAAAGTTCTATTATTGATCTTTCATCTTGATCATTTTTAAAGTCTGATTTCCCTTGGTTTCGCTCGAAAATTGTCCGTAACAAGTCTGCTAAAATACTCATTTCTTTCATCCAACAATTAAAGATATTGCTATAATTCTGTTAACGAAATCTTAATAACTAAAAAATATCGAGCCTGTAGAGTGATACAGTTCCCCTATCGGGTTTGTGAAATTGGTGGGGGTAGGCCACTAACTTTCCCCTTTGGCTACACTGTTGGCTACAATAAAAAGCAGTCCTAGCGAACTCCTGTCGCTATCGAACCTGCCCCCACATCGGAGGTATACATTCATAAAATTTAAAACAATGCGACCAATTACCCTTATACTTGTTCCCTTGAGCACTAGTCTTTTTTAATTGGAGAGCTTGGTGCCTGGTTATTCAGTCATCTCTGACATAATATAAGCTTTGTAAACTGCGCCATTATCTTCATCCCACTGCATTTCTGCAGGATCAGACATAAATGCTCCTAAAGCTTCCATGTCTTTACAATTCATTGCACACATTACCTCATTATTGCCAAGATCAGCTAGACGATATTCAGTTATCCACTGACCCATTGGCCCAGCCATGTCTTTTTCAAGTTTGCCCTTTATCGCATTAAAGCCAGCAGCAATGGTTCCGTGAAAAAAAATGTTCATATGTTCATAGTAGATACTCCAAGTTATGTTTTGTCAGGAACCATACAGTATCCTGCTTCTTTCCAAGTGTTTTCCTATTATTGAGAAGTATCCTACTGACTATTATAAAATAGTACAAATTCTGTAGCTGGTTTTAGGCGAAGAGAACAATCGAAACTATGACTATATGTTTTTCATTAGTTTCATTCTACCTAAACTGAATAGCTTTACGGACACTATATGCGAAAGCGCCAACAAATATTGTCACTACTACTAGCAGGATAAGCCATCCTAGAGCCGTATAGTCAGACGGATCGCACGAAGCCACAAAGACGAAAAATGTCAAAGCAATTATTATCGCTTGAAAAACATAACCCTTCTTTTCGTCTTCAACTTTTTTAGGTATCACCAATTAACCTCTACATTTTTATGGCTCTCTTTGTTCATAGCTCTCGAGAACATAGTCTAACTCTTCTGTTCGGATAAGTTCATCTTGATCATCACCCGATGAATGAACAACAACCCACACACACTTTTTGTCACTTAGATTATAAGGTGCGTGAGGTACGTTATCAGGAATAAATATCTGTTCACCCTGCTTGATCAAAGTTTGGTTTTCAAGCTGCTTACCATGAAATAGTGTGCATTCGCCTTCTAGCATATAGGCTATAGTTTCAATGCCTCTATGTATGTGTGGCTTAGATTTAACACCAGGAGGCATAGGCAAAATATTCATACAAACCTTTTCTGCTCCAACGGTTTTCCTAGACACACCAGCATTGTATGTGACCCCTTGGGCTCCTTCATATTTCATACCCGGTTTCACTAGTCTTACACCGTCATCAGCCATATGGTACCTTTCCAATTTTATAAACATTTTAAAGAGTGATTAATTAGAATGAGATTTAGGGTTTTAGCCAGGCCAGCAACAAGGAAGGAGCTGCTGAACCAGACTATCTTTCGCTTATCTTAGCCTCTATCTCTGCCAGGCAACAGGTTTCTGAAAGCCTAATGAATGCTTTTATTCAAATCTCACCATTCCACAAGCTCTGTCCAGCGTTCCTAGGTTTGAAGCTTTAACAAGCATTTCCTGAAACTCTGCCGAAATACCAACTTCATCAATCGCCTTGCCTATAGCCACCATATCTGGTGCAGAATAAACAACTTGAGCTCTCTTCATATCTTCTGCAATCACAGGTGCCCACATCGTTACATTTACATCATGGCCAGCTAGCATATCTGGAACAGTAGATACCATCGCAGCCGCCTCCGCCAAATTTTTACGTGGGAGCACATACTCCCTTACCATGGCTGCATTGTGATCTGGATTACCTTCTCCAGCGACTACTCTGGCTAACTCTGGACCAGTCATATCTGCTGCAGGAGCAGCTTCTCTCTCTGCCATTAAATTGCTCCAAGCTTTATCATTTTGTAAACTGGCGCTTACTTGAAAGGCATGCTCAACTGAGTTGAAAAAAGAGTACATGTGGAGTGTTTCCGCTCCATATCCACCAAGCACCTGGGTAAGGTCAACGGCATTTGCACCATTATTTACCATTATCTTTGACGCTTTTCTCAATCGCTCTTTAGCCAACTCTGTTTTGCCACTATGTGGCTTTAAAACTCTTCTCGATCCAAACATTTTATCTCCTTTCATTAATTTTGGAATTTCAAAAGGTCTGTCGATAATGGCAAGTTTATATTTTCCTAACTAGTACATTTCTTATACTTGCTAGAAATTTTTAAAGTTAGAAACTCCTGTGGTAGTAATTAGTCTTGGTAATTTAGAGGGCACAAAAAAAGGAGTAAGTTATGAACACGGTACAGGATCGGGCAAATCGAATAGCAGCAGTAACAGTAAGAAGTAGAGACTTATTTTGGATATTCAGCATAACGGCCGTAATGCATTTTGTAGTGTTTGGCATCATCGCTTTTGGAGGTACAGCTGCCAATCTACCAATAACTGTTTTTATAATCTTCGGTACTATTATTGGTATAATGGGAAGTCTGGATTGTCTGGACGATATTAAGGCAATTGGCATGGATCGTGGAGAAGCTGAAGTTAATACACACTTTCAGAAACGTTTTGATAGTGTTCAATGGGGAGCATTTAAGGGACTAATAGTTGTTGGGTTCGGCCTGACGACTTTGGCGGAACTCTATGTGATGTACATGATGTAATCATCAGGTAATTTCGCAACCATCTTCGTAACTTTGGCAACTCTGGCAAATTAAGTGTGGGTTACAGAAAAGCGTTTTGGCTTTAGCCTTTTAAAGTTTTGATCAAATTTACAGTTACCTAAAAAAGAAAAGGGCTTAGCTTATATGGCTAGCCCTCAAAAGGTAAAGATAAGAATTGGGAGATGTTTACTAACCTTGGTTAACACGTACTATTTATGTCGTGACACACAGAAAGTTCGCACCAACATGTAGTTTGGATCACAGTTTGACTGTTAGGGTTTTAGAATTTTCTCTCGTATGGTGTTTGCCCACCAGTCAATTCTAAATTAAGTTGCATCACATTGTTGTTTAAGGCCACAAGGCCAAAATTAACTCCGTAAGGACCGTCAATGAAGTCTTGAAACTCCGAAGCTGATATTCCGTCTTTCACTTCCCACACGCAGTACATCGGCCCGTCTGGTCCCATTG
>DDIL01000070.1:0-14432 GCA_002338515.1 Glaciecola sp. UBA1851
TAATCACGGCATAATCGCTCGCCATATTAAACAAGACTTGCAGTTTATTGACTTCCTTTTCTATATCAGAATATTTATCATCACCAAAAACAGCAAATCGAACACTGGCCAGTATTAAGCCTATTAAAGCTAGCACTAGCATGACTTCTAAAAGTGTAAAGCCCCCTTGTTTGGAGGCTTTGCGAATGTCTGTCAACAGATTCAAATCGTTATCCTAGACTGGTTAATGATGGCTAGAAAAAGAAGTTGGACTGTCCAGACTTAAAAGTTGGACTGTCCAACCGGAGTTTTTATTGAAGATAGTCGTTTAGATTCCACGTACCAATATCGTCCTCGGTACCTTCAATCATATCTGGTCCAAAGCTATAAACGTCGTACTTGCCAATTTCACCTGGATTCAACAAAATATAATCATTTCCCCAAGGATCCACGGGTAAACGTTTTATAATGCCATCTTCAGGATAGGCGCGTGGGATGGGATCAATTGTGGGAGCATTAACCAATGCCTCTAGTCCTTGCTCAGTTGTTGGCATCATGTTGGTTTGTAAGCGGTACATCTCAAGTGCACTTTCCAATTGCTGTATATCCACCGCCGCTTTCTTAATTTGCGCAGTGTCTCGTTGTCCGAATATTTGTGGCGCAACAAATGCAGCCATTGTTGCGATAATAAAAATTACCACCATGACTTCAATTAGGGTAAACCCTTTTTGTTTAACACTATTCAGTGGCATGTTTCGGTTTGTTAGTTTCATAATTGTCTCACTAAATTCCTGCTAAATTGTTTAGTTCTAATATAGGTAAAATGATGGCCAGTACAATAAAGAGCACCACTACTGCCATGGTAATAATTAATATCGGCTCAAACACTTTTAATGACATATTAATTGTACTTTCAAATTCTCGTTCTTGATTTTCGGCAGCACGCGCTAGCATTTGAGTCAGCTCTCCTGAGCGTTCTCCCGATGCTATCATGTGCATCATCATGGGCGGAAAAACTTTCGTTTGTTCTAGTGCCGCTCTTAAGCTGCTGCCTTCTTTAACTCTCTCTGATGCAGTTTTCACCAAATTTTGTAAATGTCGATTTTTTAATACGTTTCCACCAATTTTCATTGATTCGAGTAAAGGTACACTACTAGAGGTTAGTATACTTAATGTTCGAGCAAATCTAGCGGTATTAGTTCCCCTTGATAGCCTGCCAATAAAGGGTAAAGTTAATATGCGCTTATGCCATTTTAATGCTAATTTCGGATTTTTAAGCAGTTTGGCAATTACAAAAAAAGTGATAACTAATAGTATTGCAGCCACTATCCCATAGTCTCTAACCGCATCGCTTATTGCAATAAGTACTTGTGTTACTGTTGGTAGGGCTTGTTCCATGTTATCAAATTGCCCGACAATTTCTGGCACAACGCTTGTTAACAGCATAACGACTACACCTAAGGCAACTAGTGTCATTAAAATTGGGTAAACTAATGCTTGTGTAATTAAGCTTTGAGTTTGGTGCCGGCGCTCTGCGTAATCAGCCAAACGCACCAATACAGCGTCTAGATGACCCGACTTTTCTCCAGCAGCTACCATGGCGGTAAACAATGTATCAAACGCTTTTGGAAAGTCGTTTAATGCTGCGGCCAAGCTATGTCCTTCAACCACTTTACTTCTTACTGCCATCATCATATTTTTAGTCCGATTTTTTTCAGACTGCTCGGCTACCGCTAACAAGGCTTCTTCAATAGGTAGCGAGGCCTCAATTAAAGTAGCAAGTTGTCGAGTTAATAAAGCTAATTCTGTCGCAGATATACTAGGGCTAAAAAAGGTTTTTACTTTGCTCGTTGATGCTTTTTCCGCAACTTGTTCAACTTCTAAAGGAATAAGGGATTGTTCTCGTAATTGTGCTCTAATTTGCCGAGCGTTATCACCCTCAAGCACGCCGCTTGAGTTTTTACCTTTTGAATCTAGTGCTTTATAAGCGTAGGCTGGCATTATTCTTCTCTAGTCACTCTTAGCACTTCCTCTAGGGACGTAATGCCTTTAAGTACCTTGTCGCAGCCATCTTGCCTAATAGATGGAGTAAAGGTTCGAATGTACTTTTCAATGGCTTGTTCACCGCGACCACTGTGCATCATTTCTCGTACCTTATCATCCACTATTAGTTGCTCATGAATACCGGTTCGGCCTTTATATCCGGTATGATTACAACTAATACAACCAACAGGATTAAAGATTGTAGTAGGTTCAGATATATTCAAAATTTCTTGTTGGCGTTCACTAGTTTGATGAGGTGTTTTACATTCATCACATAATGTTCGAACGAGTCGTTGTGAGAGTACTGATACTAAACTAGATGATAATAAGAATGGTTCTATTCCCATATCTTCTAAACGAGTAATAGCGCCCGCAGCAGTATTGGTGTGTAATGTCGATAACACTAAATGACCAGTTAAACTGGCTTGCACTGCTATTTGAGCGGTTTCTAAATCTCGAATTTCACCTACCATAACGACATCAGGATCTTGACGTAAAATTGCTCTCAATCCTCGAGCAAAGGTCATATCTACTTTTGTATTGACTTGGGTTTGCCCTATGCCTTCTAAATCAAATTCAATTGGGTCTTCAACAGTAAGAATATTTCTATCTTTCGAGTTGATTTCACTTAAGCCCGCATACAAAGTTGTACTTTTACCAGAACCAGTAGGGCCAGTCACTAACATGATGCCATGAGGCTTTCTGATCAAGCTTGAAAAGTGCTCACGATTTTTAACCGTCATACCTAAGTCTTCAAGGTTTAATCGTGCATTGTTTTTGTCTAATAAACGCAGTACCACTCTCTCCCCATGGCTTGAAGGCATGGTTGACACCCTAACGTCGACTGCTCGGCCACCAATTTTCAAGCTAATTCGCCCATCTTGTGGCACACGTTTTTCAGCAATGTCCATTTTAGACATAACTTTTATTCTAGAAACTAACATAGATGACATTTTGCGATTAGGGCGAAGTATTTCTCGTAACACGCCATCTACTCTGAATCGGACTATAAGCTGATTTTCAAATGTTTCAATATGGATATCCGACGCGCCTTCTTTGATGGCTTCACCTAGCATCGCATTAATAAGCTTAATAATAGGTGCATCGTCTTCGTTATCTAATAAGTCTTCTGTATCGGGTAAGTCTTCTGCTAGCGCAAATAAATCGCTTTCTTTGCCTAGGTCTTCCATTAGCTGTTTTGCTTCAGAAGAGTCTCTTTGGAATGAATCGGTTAATAGTGATTCAAACTCTTCTTGATTCTTTTTAAACAATTCAAATGTTTGACCGCAATAACGGCGCACTTCCATAAATGCTGATATGGGCGTCGCATCTGTGTAATACAAATGATATGGCTGTGGTTCGATATCTAGCAATACATGATTTTTTTTCGCGTAGCCAAATGGCAGCTTAGCAGATGATTCATCATTTTCTTCTAATGCCAATGCTTCTGTCATTAGGTCCTCTGATACTTCCCCGGCTACGCCCTCTAAACTGGCATCGTCAATGGTTTGTTCTGCTAACTTTTCTGACGACATTAGTTCTTTTCCTGTTTCTCTTTTTCTAACAGATATTCATCAAAAGAAGGGGGCAGAACCAGCTTATCATTCCATTCTGGTAAGCTTGGTCCCTCAGTGAATGGCATTAACGGTATCCCTTGGCTTTGTCTTTCTAATTGCTGAGCGCGAATATAGTTATATTTACGATGACTAATTTCATTCATGGTAACACCATCACGAACAATAGAGGGGCGAAGAAATACCATAAGGTTTCGTTTACGTTTACTGGTAGATGTGGTTTTAAATAAATGTCCAATAAATGGAATGTCACCCAATAGAGGCACTTTTGATATGCTTTCTTGAACGTCTTCGTCAATTAAACCACCTAGAACGATTGTGCCACCATCATCTACAATAACCGTTGTTTTAATTTCTCTTTTATTGATAGAAATATCTACTGATGTAGCACCGCTCACGCTTGATACTTCTTGCTCAATTGTGAGTTGTACTGCATCCCCCTCGTTAATTTGAGGAGTGACTTTGAGTTTAATCCCAACTTCCTGACGTTCCACGGTAGTAAATGGGTTGCTATTATTTGAACCAGTTGAGGTGCCTGTTATAATGGGTACTTCTTGGCCAACAATAAAGAAAGCTTCTTCATTATCCATTGTTGTTAAATGTGGAGTAGCGAGTATGTTTGAGTTAGTATCAGTGCTCACCGCTTGCACAACTGCACCCCAACCATTTTCAATAATGCCCGCTATTAAGCCATTAGCTCCGCCTAACAACTGGGCCAGAGGAGTGAGGTTCCCTTCTTGTGTGGTTACAGTGTCAACCACTACACCGTTGGCTGTCGTTGTTGAACCAAGTAATTCGGTATCTTCTGCTTCTCTTAGAGCTACTCCTAGCGAGCCAACCCCTACCACGCCATTAGTAAATTGCGTGCCGCCGCCACTTTCAGATACAAATTGAACACCAAGTGTTGTGCCGTCACCTTCGAATACTTCAACAATAATCGCTTCAACCTGAACCTGTGCTCGTCTCACATCTAACTGACGAATAACAGCTTCAAGGGAGCGCATCATATCGGGTTCGGCAGTGATAACTAACGAGTTACTATCTTCATGAGCATCAATACTCACATCTCTATTGCCTGATGAACTTCTTCTTTGTTGGCCGTTACCCTGAGTCTCGGCTTGCATACTGGCACTAACGCCTTGTAATACTTTCACCAAGTCTTCAGCTTTAGAATAATTTAGGAAAATAACACGAGTGTTTCCACTAGTTTCTAACTCTTGGTCCATACGCGTAATTAAATTGATTAGCCTTTGGCGTGCTTTGATATCGCCGGAAACAATTACGCTGTTGGTTCTGTCATCAGCTACCACTCTTGGCGTTGATTTTCCAGTAGCACCTTGTTTTCCTTGGGTATTATTAATACTCTCAATAATTCTTACCATTTCTGATGCTGAAGCGTACTTCAATTTAATGACTTCTACTTCTTCGTCACCGGCTTGGTCAACTCTTTCGATTATTTCAACTAAACGGTTTACTACAGCCGCTCGGCCAGTGATCATCATAACGTTAGACGGATCGTGAGACACAACGTTACCACCGCCAGTTTGGTCATTTAGTTGTCTTAAAATTGGCGCTAGCTCTCGAACAGGTACATTGTAAACTGGCATGACGCGTGTGATCATCTCATCGCCATCAAGAGTGTTTGAATCGACTACGGGAATATTTGAAGACTTTGCATCCTTTGAACGCACTACTTTTAAAATGCCGTTAGGCATTTCAACAACGGCAAAATCATATACTTGTAACACATTCAAAAAGAACTGATAGTATTGATCTTCAGTTAATAAGTCGTAGCTACGAACACTAATTTTACCGCGTACATTGGGGTCAACAATAATAGTACGCTTTAAATTTTTACCTACAATGTTGATAAATTCGGTAATATCCGTGTTTTTGAAGTTTGGTTGATATTCCGTACCAAATGCAACAAAGCTGCTACCCAGTATGGTAACTGTGGCAACTAAAGCACAAAACAATTTTGTTACTTTACTTCTTTGCTTTTTAAGCATCATAAACTACTACCTTTTGCCTTACCCTAATTTCTAGGAATTTCTAATTCGAGAGAAACAAACTCGCCACTTCTTAGTACTTCTAGTTGCAGTGTGTCGGCTTGTTGTAATTGTGTAATTGCTTCGCCAGATTGTTGAAGATCAGTTAAGTCGAGCCCATTTAATTGTAAAACGACATCGCCATTTTTTAATCCTACAGAGTTAAATAATGCTGGTTCTTTTCCTGGTGAAACACGAAATCCAACTAATTGACCGTCAACTCGATGAGGAGCAAGTGCGATAAAATCTGTAAAGTTTGCCGGCTCGGTTGAAAGTTTTTGCCTAGCTTCCCTAAGCGCTTTTGCTCGAGTTCTTAAATCTTCATCATCATTATTACTAGTAACGGCTCGCTGAGGGCTATTTTGTTGTGCTTGTTGAGCAGTTCTGTTTTTAATCTGTCGATTAGCTTCGTCGTAATCTAAACCTTCTAACATCAGTGTTTCGCGAGTGAGTCTATTTTTGATTATGACTCTATCGCTTAGTATCTCATCAAGCGTAACATTAGTACCTTCTACTTTATCACCCAATCCATAAGTATTTTGATTGTTTCGGTACTCTATGATAGCTGCCCCTTTAGATTTGTCGGAACTAGACACCACTCCCGATAGCACCAAATTGAGTTTTGTCTCTGGTACATCGGATACTTGTTGTAATACTTGCGCTGGAGGTTGCTCTGCTGCATCCCCGAAAAGATTGAGGTTTGTAACCGCCTTGATATTAATATTTGAGTTAGTGTTACTTGAAGAAGATGAAACGATTGACGGTGGACTAGAACCCTGTAGTTGCGGTGACGGTACAAGCGACCAAGTTAATTTGGCAGCTATCATTAACAAATAAATGCTCAAAAATACGATAACAATCAGAATGACCTTATTTTCATGGCGCCGATAGAAATCAGTGATCGAAGAAACGGATACGTCGGTCATAATCAATTAATTTTAGGCCTTTTAGTGAAATCTGAGGTAATGATATCTAGTAGGAGTTGATGCTACAACAGTTAGTCGGCAATCTACGCAAAAAATTCATATTTATTATTACATTTCGTTAATTAGTTATTACGAATATTGTTTGGGTTTGGACTGTCCAACTTACATTTATTTGTGTTAGTCATATTAGCTTAGGTTATAATTGGACAGTCTAACATGCCAAAAAAGTTGCGTTATGAGTAAATCGAAGAATAATTCCTCCCAATCATCATCTAGCGATATAGAAAGCGTTCGGATTGATAAATGGGTGTGGGCAGCTAGATTCGCAAAAACTCGAAGTTTAGCTAAGGATTTAGTCCAAGCGGGTAAAATCCAATATAATGGCCAAAGAAGTAAGCCTAGCCGAGTGGTTGAAATTGGTGCAACCATAAAGGTACCAAGTGGCTATGATGAAAAAGTTGTCGTTGTAACGAAAATATACGATAAACGCCAAAGTGCGCCTATTGCGCAGACCATGTTTGAAGAAACGGCGGCGAGCATAGAGCAAAGAGAAAAGAATGCGCAAGCAAGACAACTAAGTGCGTTTCATAGTCCTAAACCAGATTCGCGGCCTGACAAAAAACAAAGGCGACAATTAATTCAATTTAAACAGAAGTAGATATAAATTTAATGACAGATACATTAGAAAGATTTTTATTTGAAAATAGGCAAATTAGAGGTGAAATTGTCACCCTAGAAAGCAGTTTCAATTCTATTATCAAAAACAAAGACTATCCAGAAATCGTACAAAAATTACTGGGTGAGTTAGTAGCCGCTGCAAGTTTATTAACTGCCACATTGAAATTCAAAGGCGAAATATCCTTACAAATTCAGAGCGAAGGGTTTGTAAGATATGCTGTTGTTAATGGAACTCACGAGCTTGACGTAAAAGGTGTGGCTAAATGGGACGAAACGCTGGACAGTCCACCGAGTAACTTTAAGCATTGTTTTAAGAAAGGTATTTTGGCGATTACGCTTACACCAGAAAATGGAACAAGGTATCAGGGGATGGTTAGTTTAGACCAAGATAGCCTAGCTGATTGTCTAGAAAATTATTTTTTACAGTCTGAACAGCTACTCACCACCGTTGTGCTTGCTACTGATTTAAGTAACACGCCAAAAGCCGGTGGGTTTTTAGTGCAAGTTATCCCAACTAGCAGTGAAGCTACCAATGTTGCTAATACTCCCGATTATGAGCATGTTTCGTATTTAACTAGAACTATTAAAAGCGATGAGTTGTTTGCAATATCTCATAAAGAGATGATACACCGACTGTTCCATGAAGATGATATTAGAATATTTGAGCCTCAAATGGTAAATTTTAAATGTGATTGTTCGCGAGAACGATGTGCAGGCGCATTAAGAAATGTGAATAAAAGCGAATTGCTTTCCATGGTCGCAGAAGAGGGAAGCATTAAAATGGATTGCCAGTTCTGCCATTCTGTTTATGATTTTGATGCAATAGATATTGAAAATATACATGCTCAGAATCTTGATTCAGGGTCTGCTTAATTCTATTTGTTTTGTGTAGTGGGTAGTGTGAAACCTGCGATTAACCCTCCGTCAGGATGGTTTTTGAAGCGCATTTCGCCGCCATGGCTTTCAATAATTCTTTTTGCAATCGCTAAACCTAGGCCAGAGCCAGAACTTCCTCTGGCTTGATCGCCTTGTGTGAACGGGTTGAACATTTGATCAATTTTTGCCTCTTCAATCCCTTTTCCATAATCTCTGATATTACATACAATAAACTTATTTTTTAACGACAATGACGTAGAAATAACCACGTTGTTACTACCATACCTAAACGCATTTTCAATTAAGTTCTCGATAACGCGTTTTACACCCACTTTTCTTAATTTAATTCTTGGAATATTATCAAGTTTCATTTCGATATTATGATCGGTTTGTATGCTTCTTGCGCTAACCAATTCATGAATTAGCTCATTGATATCTGCATATTCGAATCGTTCTTGCTGATCTTGCCTCGCGTAGTCTATAAATTGATCAATAATACAGTTTAAGTCATCTATATCATGCTCAATACCATCTTTTACCCAATCTTGTTCAGACGGCAGCATTTCGCTTGCCAGCCTTATTCTTGTTAGAGGGGTCCGTAAATCATGAGAAATGCCGGCTGTCATAATAATGCGATCACTTTCTAGCTGCTTTATTCCCATCGACATTTTATTGAACGCTTCCGTTACAGCAATGATTTCGCTGCTGCCATCCAATGGGAGCGGTTTTGGAAACTGACCTCTGCCTACTTCTCTGGCAGCTTGTTGCAATGCTTGCAAAGGCCTATTTAGTCTTCTAACGAAAAGCCATCCACCGGTCACACTCAACGCGCCTATTACAATGAAATACATAGTTAATGGTGATAACGATTTCTCATTTGCTCCGTCTAGCGGAATTGATATCCATAAATCTGGACGTTTGGGAGGCTTTATCCAGACGACGTATTCATTTTCTGTATTTACTCTTATATCAGTTCGTTGACCAAGTTGTTCGGATATTTGATCAGACATAAATTCATAATAAGTCGCATTCGTAAGGCCTGCGTGCACAGCTGATACTTCATCGTGAAAACGAATCCCCGTAGTCTGTTGCAGTTGCCACTTCTGTTCAGGGGCAAGTTCATCCAAATCATACAAAAAAAAGCTGTTAACTTGATTGGAAATTAGCTGATTAATTTGTTGGTAGCTTGGGCTAATAAAATAGTGCGTAATAGAAAGGTATGATACTAACTGGTTGATAAATAATAAAATACCAATCAACAAAGCAGTCTGCCCAAACGTACTGCTAGGCATTAATCGGTAGAATAGCGGTTTAATTGGAGGCTGCACCGTCAGGAACAAACACGTATCCTAACCCCCATACAGTTTGTATGTATCTTGGGTTAGCAGGGTCTTGTTCTAACATTCGTCTTAATCTTGAAACCTGCACATCAATACTGCGCTCCAGAGCGCTATAATCTCTGCCTCTTGCTAAATTCATCAGTTTATCTCTTGATAAAGGCTCTCTTGGATGAGTAACTAAAGACTTTAGAACTGCAAATTCACCACTGGTTAATGTCATCGGCTGGCCTTCTTCAGACATTTCTCGTGTAGCTAGATTTAATCTAAATGGGCCGAATTCAACAATTTGTTCAGATTGTGATGGTGCGCCTGGTGCTTCAGTTGTTTTTCTTCTCAGTACTGCTTTTGCTCTTGCAAGCAATTCTCTAGGGTTAAATGGTTTTGGTAAATAATCGTCAGCCCCCATTTCAAGACCAATGATTCTGTCCACCTCATCGCCCTTGGCTGTTAGCATAATGATAGGGATTTGATTTTCTTGTTGGCGTAATCTTCTACATATGGACAGTCCATCTTCGTCAGGCAACATTAAATCTAATACCATCAAATGAAAGTTTTCACGTTCAAGAAGGCGGTCCATAGCTTCAGAGTTTGCTGCACTTCTGACTTGGAAGCCTTGTTCTATAAGATAGCGCTCTAATAGTGAGCGTAATCTCATATCATCATCAACCACTAGTATTTTTGTTGTTTCTTGACGCATTATGTATTTACCTGTTTATTTCCTATCATTGACTATAACGAAGTAGTTTTTAATAGCCAAGCACACATATGTTTCAGAGTATTTCAATTTACTGTTTATCGTCTGCAACCCAATCGACTTGATAGTCAGCTCGTCGCTTATTGTCCATCAGTTCAGATATCAGAGGGGTCAGAATTAATTCCATAGCTAGGCCCATTTTTCCTCCAGGTACCACTAATGTATTGACTCTAGACATGAATGAACCTTCAATCATTTGCAGTAGATATGGGAAGTCGACCTTTTTCATATCTCTTCTAAAACGCACCACGACGAAGCTTTCGTCTTGAGTCGGGATCTCTCTTGCACTAAATGGGTTGGATGTATCAACAGTAGGTACGCGTTGAAAATTAATGTGTGTTCTTGAAAATTGAGGCGTAATAAAATGAAAGTAGTCGTCTAAGCTTCGTACAATACTGCTCATGACAGCATCTCTAGAATGCCCTCTGTCTGTTGTATCTCGGACTATTTTTTGTATCCATTCTAAGTTCACAATGGGTACCATGCCGACCAATAAATCGACATAGGATGCAACGTCACAATCCTCAGTTCTTACTCCGCCATGTAGGCCTTCATAGAATAGCAAGTCAGTGTTTTCAGGTAAGTCTTGCCAAGGCGTAAATGTGCCTGGCATTTGATTAAAAGGCACCGCTTCATCAAATGTATGTAGGTACTGTCTAAATTGACCTTGTCCATTACGACTATATGATTTAAACAGTGTTTCTAATAGCTCGAAATCATTTGCTTTGGGGCCAAAATAGCTGATGTGCTTGCCTTGTTCTTGCGCTTTTCTAATTTCAACTTCCATCTCAGGGCGAGTGAATCTGTGAAAGCTATCTCCACCAACGGAAGAGGCGTTTATTTTTAAATTACGAAAAATGTGGGTGATAGCATTCGTTGTTGTTGTTGTTCCAGCTCCAGAAGAACCAGTTATAGCAATAATTGGGTGTTTAGCCGACATATGTCTTTTTCTTAGTTTTATTGTACATCTTTTATAAGCAACGTGATGGTGATGGTCAAGTGATTTTTAGCTTTTCGCTATGTTGGACAGTCCAGCTTGCATCAATAAATCAATATATTGGACTGTCCAGTCCTCATTCATAACTGTACTCAGATACAGCTTAAATCATCTCAATAAATACATATAATTGCACTATGACTTTACCAAGAAAATATTTAATAGATTACTCGAAAACGAGATACTATCACTGCACATCGCGATGTGTTCGCCAAGACTATTTACTTGATTATTCGAGTATTGACGAGCCGCAAAGTCAATACAGACATAAATGGATCCTAGAAAGGCTAATGCTCTTATCGGAGGCTTTTTGCATTGATGTGTATGCATTTTCCATTATGGATAATCACACTCATTTAGTGCTTGGTGCTAACACCGAATTAGCTAAAAGCCTGTCAAATAAAAGTGTTTTGCAACGTTGGAGCAAAATTGGGAGTATTCCCAATTATTGCCATGCTTACCTGTCATATTCAGATGAAGGGAAAGAAAGCGTTGGTGATTTGGCAAATGAAAAAATTGCTATTTATAAAAGTAGACTAGCTGATATAAGTTGGTTTATGAAGTATTTTAATGAATATATTGCTAGAAGAGCGAACAAAGAAGAAGAGGTGAAAGGTCATTTTTGGGAAGCCAGATTTAGCAGCCAAGCTTTACTGGATTCTAAAGCGCTCTTAAATTGTATGGCGTATGTTGATTTGAACCCAGTTAAAGCTGGTAAAGCATCTTCTCTTGAAGGCTCTAATTTTACTAGTATTCAAAAAAGAGTTGGCGAATTCAAGCGATACAGAAAGGACGTCAAAAATATCATTCCGCTTAATTCAATCAGTAAACCTGAAAAATATACAAACCTCCCTTTCTCAATGAGTCTTCAAACCTACATCTCTTATGTTGGCAGTGCTAAAACGATGCTTGAAAAGAAAGCGTTTGTATTTGATGAAGTTGCTAATTCGAAAGAAAGGCTAAGACCCGTATTTTATTTTGAAACAATGTACGGGCACTTTGCAGGTAATAAGGACCTGATAGAAAAAACGAAAAAAGAAGTTGCTAAAAAAATGCTCAAAAACAACGCGATTGAATCAGATGCTAAGACTGTTTCTCCCGACTTATCGCTCGGTATCCAATATCTGATCGGTAAAAAGCGTCTTTCCAAGTAATGGATGATATAGATTCATAGGCTTTTTTGTTAGCGTCTGTAATTGAGTTACCTAATGCAGTAACACAAAGCACTCTGCCACCTGTAGTCACTATATTGTCGTTCTCAAATGCTGTCCCTGCATGAAACACCTTAATGTCATTTGAGATTGCGTCCAGACCACTAATAACATTGTGTTTTTCGTAACTTTGAGGATAGCCTCCTGATGCCATTACAACGCCAATAGACATTTCGGTTTTAAACTTAATACTCGTTTTATCTAGCCTTGCATTGCATGCTTTTACACAAAGCTCAACTAAATCTGATTCCAATCGCATCATTATCGGTTGAGTTTCTGGGTCACCAAATCTACAATTAAATTCAATCACTTTCGGAGTACCGTTACTATCAATCATTAGGCCTGCATATAAGAAGCCTTTGTAAGGAGTACCTTCATTTCGCATGCCTTTAACAGTAGGATAGATAACTTCATTCATTATACGTTCATGAATCTTATCTGTTACTACTGGCGCAGGAGAATAGGCTCCCATTCCGCCAGTGTTAGGTCCTTCATCATTATCAAATGCTCTTTTATGATCTTGGCTAGTGGCAAATGGAAGTACGTTTTTACCATCTACCATCACAATAAAGCTTGCTTCTTCACCATCAAGGAACTCTTCAATAACCACTCTGCTGCCGGCAGCTCCAAATTTGTTGTCTGCAAGCATATCCTTAACAGCATTCTTGGCCTCTTCAATGGTCATAGCTACAATAACACCTTTTCCAGCAGCTAGCCCGTCGGCTTTGACAACTATTGGCGCTCCTTTTTTATCGATATAACTTAAAGCGGGATCTATTTCTTCAAAAGTTTGATATTCTGCTGTAGGAATCTGATATTTGGCCAAGAAATCTTTACTAAACGATTTAGAACCTTCTAATTGGGCCGCATCTGCAGTTGGTCCAAATATCATTAAACCATTTTTTTCGAAAAGGTCTACCACGCCTAAAACAAGAGGTTGTTCAGGGCCTACAACTGTAAGGTCTACTTGGTTTTCTAGTGCGAATTTTAATAAACCATCCACATCTTCAGCACTAATATTAACGTTAGTTACTTTTTTTTCTAATTCCGTACCGGCATTTCCAGGTGCAACGAATACTTCAATAGCTTTGTCCGATTGGGCTAGCTTATAAGCCAATGCATGCTCTCGACCACCGCCACCAATAACTAAAATTTTCATTTGAGAAACACCTTTTTGAGGATTATTAAATTGGACTGTCCAGAGTGTTGGACAGTCCAGAGATTAAATGGACTAGATTTTAGTGTTTAAAGTGGCGCATGCCAGTAAACACCATTGCAATTCCATGCTCATCTGCCGCATCTATAACTTCTTGATCTCGCATGGATCCGCCTGGTTGGATAACCGCTGCAATACCTGCTTTTGCAGCAGCATCTATTCCATCTCTAAATGGGAAAAATGCATCAGAAGCCATTACACATCCTGGCACTTCCAGGTTTTCGTCTTGTGCTTTGATGCCAGCAATCTTAGCTGAATAAACGCGACTCATTTGTCCGGCGCCAACTCCAATAGTTGCTCCGTCTTTACAATAAACGATGGCGTTAGATTTGACATATTTTGCTACTTTCCATGTAAATAGTAAATCGTCTAGTTGCTCCTGAGTCGGCGCGATTTTAGTTACGACTTTTAAATCGCTCTGCTCAATCATTCCGAAATCTCTATCTTGTACAAGCAAGCCGCCGTTTACCCTTTTATAATCGCGACCTTCGGTAAGCTGTCCATGCCAGTCACCGCAAGATAAAAGGCGAACATTAGTTTTTGCTGATACCACTTTAGCCGCTGCATCTGATATTGTCGGAGCGATAATTACTTCAACAAATTGCTGACCCACAATAGCTTTTGCTGTTGCTTCATCCAGTTCACGATTAAACGCAATGATGCCACCAAAAGCTGACGTTGGGTCAGTCTTAAATGCTTTGTGATATGCAGTTTCAATATTCGCTGCAATTGCAACGCCACAAGGATTAGCATGTTTTACAATTACACAAGCTGGTTTATCAAATTCTTT
>DDIL01000070.1:14715-18982 GCA_002338515.1 Glaciecola sp. UBA1851
CCTTGAAGTTGAATTGCAGTCGCCACTGACGCTTCTTGGATGTTGTGTTCTACATAAAACGCTGCTTCTTGATGGCTATTTTCTCCATATCTCAGGTCTTGCTTTTTAAGCATTTGAACATTCAAAGAGTGAGGAAATGCACTATGATTTTCATCGCACTCATCATCGCATGCATGAGAGGTATCCTGGGCACCTCTTTCAGCAATCAAACCTAAATAATTTGCGACCATACCATCGTAGTGTGCAGTGTGCTCAAAGGCTTTTAAAGATAATGTAAAACGGGTCTGGTAGGAAATGCTTGAATTGCTACTTTCTAACTCTTCAGAAATTTGTAAGTAATCGGCTGGATCCACTACTATGGTTACATCTTTAAAGTTTTTAGCAGAGGCTCTTACCATGGTAGGGCCGCCAATATCAATATTCTCAATTGCATCTTCAAAAGTACAATCTGCTTTCGCAACAGTTTCAGCAAATGGATAGAGATTTACAACTACTAAGTCTATTGGTGCAATCTCATGTTTCTGCATTACATTGGAATCTATGTCTCTTCGTCCCAAAATACCACCATGAATTTTAGGATGAAGCGTTTTTACTCGACCGTCCATTATTTCTGGGTGACCGGTATGTTCACTTACATCTTTTACAGGGATATCGTTTTGCCTTAATAGGCTCGCAGTTCCGCCAGTAGATAAAATCTCAACATTGTGTTTTATCAATAGCTTGGCAAGGTCAATTATGCCAGCTTTGTCTGAAACACTAAGTAATGCTCGTTTGATGGTGGTTGTGTTGCTTTGCATATTTATCTCAATTTAGATGTAGGTAGAACTTGGAAAGAACTATTTGGACTGTCCATTTATAGCTATTGCAGCTAACAAATGTTGGACAGTCCAAAGGAAGTAAAAGAAAGAGGGGAAACTCTTACTTAACCTAGCCCATATTGCTTCAGTTTTTTACGCAAGGTACCTCTATTGATACCCATTAAATTTGCCGCTCTTGTTTGGTTGCCTCGAGTGTAAGTCATCACTTCTTCTAGAAGTGGAGCCTCAATTTCGGCTAATACTAACTCATATAAATTATCAATATCTTGATTGTTTAACTCTTTCAAATATTTATTAACGGCCTGCTTTACAGATGATCTCAAAGGTTTTTGAGCTTGAGTCTGCGAAGGGGTTGTAACTGTTGTGGTAAAAGGTGATGTTAAATTTTGGTCGAACATAAAAGTTACGGCTCTCTTAGTTATTTCATAAAGCTAAGCTGCACTACAAGCATCTACTTGATCTTGTTTTGACAGCAATGAAAAAAAGTCTTCTAGCGCTTTCATTTGCAAGTCGCTCTCATCTAAAGCATTAAACTTTCGACGAAAAACCTTTTCTGTATCATACGAAGATATATACCAACCGACATGCTTACGAGCTATCCTTACGCCCATATGTTCGCCATAAAGGTCATAGATATCTCTAACATGTTTAATACTTATATCGGCCATTTCTTCCGGTGAAGGCTTGGCCAAATGAGTTCCATTCTCTAAATAATGTTGAATTTGCCGAAAAATCCATGGATTTCCCTGCGCAGCTCGGCCTATCATAATGGCATCGGCGTTCGTATAATCGAACACAAATTTTGCATCTGACGCTGAGTTAATATCACCATTTGCTACAACTGGTACACTAATTGAAGATTTAATGTCTTTAATCGTGTCGTATTCAGCTGTTCCTTTAAACATGCATGTTCGAGTTCTTCCATGCACAGCCAGTGATTGAATTCCGCAATTTTCTGCAATTTTAGCAATTGCTACGCCATTGCGATTATCTTCATCCCAGCCGGTACGTATCTTCAGCGTTACTGGCACATCTACTGCATTGACTACTGCATAAAGAATATTTGACACTAATTTAGGATCTTGAAGAAGTGCGGAACCCGCAAGCTTCTTATTTACCTTCTTAGCTGGACAGCCCATATTGATATCAATAATTTGGGCACCCATGTCAACATTAAACTTCGCTGCATCAGCCATCAGCATTGGGTCACTACCTGCTATCTGAACAACGCGGATACCTGTTTCACCAGTGTGATCCATTCTGTTCATAGATTTAGCAGTTTTCCATACACGAGGGTTGGAAGACAACATTTCTGAAACCACCAATCCTGCGCCCATTTGAGCACACATTGTCCGAAATGGCCTATCCGTAACACCTGCCATCGGCGCCAATATCAAATTATTTTCCAATTTGTATGGACCTATTTGCAAATGTTTTGCCTCAATTTTCGGATTTTAGAATACTTAGAGCATCAAAGTTCCATCTTCGTGCTCCAAATTGGGGGCGTATATTACTTACTTTGGCTCTCTTTGGGAAGTATAATTTTTCATCATAACCTTAGCGAATATCAATTCATTGATCTATTTCAACAAGACCGAACTGCATTTAGCCTAACCCACTCACCTTCTGAAACAACTTCACTAAATGAAAATTTATTTTTATAACAGTCTATTACGTTCTGTGATTGCTCTTCTAAAATGCCTGACATAACTAAGTTGCCACCGAGCTTACAGTAATCGGTAATTATTTGGTTTAGTTCTTGAAGTGGCCCTGCTAATATATTTGCGATGACTAGATCAGCATCTAATTTCGGTTGATGTTCTGGTAGAAATAATTCTAATTTATCCTCGACGCTATTGCGCTTAGCGTTTTCATGACTAGCTTGAATGGCTTGAGGGTCGATATCTATTCCTATAACGCGTTTAGCGCCAAGTAATAGCGCAGCGATTGCTAGTACTCCTGAACCACATCCAAAATCTACAACCGTTTTACCTTCTAAATTGAAGGAATCTAACCACTTTAAGCAAAGACTGGTTGTAGGATGTGTACCAGTTCCAAAAGCTAGTCCTGGATCAAGCAATAAATTAACAGCGTTAGGCTCAGGAATATCAGACCAACTGGGGCAAATCCAAAGTTTTTCACCGAATTTCATGGGGTGAAAATTATCCATCCATTCTCGTTCCCAATTCTTATCTTCTAATACTTGTATTTTTGGACTGTCCAGCTGTGGGAAAGTTGAGGTTAATAATTTAACAATTTCAGTGGGATTTTGGCCTTGCTCAAATAAACCTATTACTTGTGTATCTGGCCATAATTTAATTTCACCAGGTTTTGGTTCGTACATCGGCGTGTCTTTTGCGTCAACAAAGGTAACAGACAATGCGCCATTTTCTAATAAAAAATCTTCAATGATTTCAGTTTCGCTAGCTTTCACATTGATTAATATCTGTTCCCAAGCCATTTACTACCCTTTTATGTTATTGATTTATAAATTTAGATAAACAATTAACATTTCATTTAAACATCAATGAATGAATACCTACTGAGTATCATAACAGTCGACTTGGTTGAACAAAAATATACCAAGAAATTCCATAGTAGAAAGATGGTTAGAGCGCTAGTAAACCTAAACTACTGAACGCTTTGTTTAACGAATGTATCAACCGGTGCGTTTAAAAATGCGCGCATATCATTGGCCAATTGTTTCAAAGATGGATGATGAATGTACATCATGTGACCCGCTTCATAATATTTCATCTCGATTCTACTCTTGTCAAAACCTGAGCGACTCATAGAGTATTCAGTTGCAAAAAATGGAGTCGCTAAGTCGTAATATCCATTTGCTACAAAGATCCTAAACGATGGATTTTGTCGTTGAGCTTTTGAAAGGTATTGAGATGTATTGAGGAAACCTTGACTGCGCGCGCTTGACTCATAAAGCCAATCCCAATTGGAGAAAACTTTGCCTGATAAAATATGATACTTTTCTTCTCTTAAAACGTTCAAGTGTTCTGCTAAGTAGGTCTGTAATGCTGCCGTATATGCGCCATCAATTGCATATCCAGAGGGGTCAGCTTCAAATCTAGATTCGACGTTACTCGCATCTATGCCAATATAACGACTATCAAGTCGACCCACACTTTTGCCCTGAGTTCTGAGTAACTCTTTCATAAAGAGCATTTCGTCAATTCTTAAGTCACTTAATGAAATATATTGCTTACTCAATCCAGTAAATTCGTTTAACTTTTCAACGATGTGGTTCCGTTTCGCGGTATCTAAATTTACACCCAGCATCAATGCACTTGCATACTCGCCTAATGCAAATTGACGTACTTCGTTTATAAACGCTTCTAAATTTTTATAATTTTTCTTGTTTGGTATCACATTGTGATACCAAGCTGTAGCTGCATAAGTAGGTAAAAAGGTAATAAAAGGTAAATCATTTCCGG
>DDIL01000147.1 GCA_002338515.1 Glaciecola sp. UBA1851
ATATTAGTTTTCAATATCAGTAGTTTACAAACTTACCCACACTAAAAACACTGTTTTTAATGCGTATTACTGATACTTCTCAGTAATTTCACATCATTTTTGAGTTTTCAAACCAACTTGTATTTTCTCTGAAAAGCTTAGTAAATAAAATATCTAACCCTACATTGCAAATAGCCAAAGGAATTCTAAGTGACCAATTCTACGTCTAAATCGTTTGCGGCCATTGGTCTGCCTAAGAAAAAGCCTTGGCCGTGATCAATACTTAAAGACTTACACATATCTAAATGTTCTTGAGTTTCAATTCCTTCGGCCACTACGGTCATTTTTAATCGCTTAAGCATTTCTGCTAATGCTTCAAACACAGCTTTGCGCTTAACTTCACTCTCTTGAGTAGTAAATAGCGATTTATCTAGTTTTACTATTGTTATAGGATATTCAATTAAGTGTGAAATTGAAGAATAACCCACACCAAAATCGTCTAACGAAATAGCGAACCCATATTCAGACAAGGCTTCAATAGATTGTTTAATCACACTTTCTTTTTCAAATAACGCCGTTTCTGTTATTTCCAATACAATTTGACTAGGGTTAACAGAGTAGGCCTCTGCTCTATCAATAATATACTCAATCACTGCTGGATTTTGTAACTGAACGGGAGAAATATTGATAGCAATAAAGCTATTGTTACCATGTTGTTTCTGCCAATTTGAAACCTGTTTAATAGCTTGGTCAATCACCCACTCACCAATTGCATGAATATCCGCATTCCTTTCAGCAATTGGAATAAATTCATCGGGCACAGATTGAAATTCACTGGTAGGCCATCTTATCAATGCTTCATAGCCTATCTTTTTGTCTGTATGTAAATTATACACTGGCTGAAAATGTATATTAAACGATTGATTTTGTATGTGCTTTTTCAATCCAGTTTGTATATCAAACAAGCGTTGGTACTTTGCGCTCATGGATTGGTCATACAAGAACATTTTATCTTTACCATCTGATTTAGCTTGGTACATGGCAATGTCAGCACATTTTATTAATTGCTCTTTTGTTTTAGCTTGAAGCGGATAAATTGCGCCACCAATACTCACTTTACACTTTATTTCAGAGGTTCCAATCATGATGGTTTCTCTAAATGCGTCATGAATTCTTTGAGCAACTAATTTAACTTGTTGAGTCGATTTAATACCATTTAATATGATGGCAAATTCGTCACCACCCAATCGCGCAAAACTCTCGTGTCTTCTCAGCAATTTTTTAACACGTGTGGCAAATTCAATTAATAGTCTGTCACCTGCATCATGTCCAAGCGTATCGTTTATATATTTAAAATTATCCAAATCCATGAGCAATAAGGCTATATCAACTTTCGAACTGCCATCAGGATCAATAACAAGGTCCATCATTTGATTAAAGTGGTGCCTATTAGACAAGCCAGTTAACGGGTCTTTTTCAGCGAGGTGTTTAACATTTAAATAATTTTGATGAAGTTGGTGTTCAAGCTCAAACCGTTTATGGGCATGAACAATTGCTCTGTGGAGATTGAGACTTTGTATATCAGACTTTTGAATAAAATCTTGCGCACCTGATTCAATACATTTTACCGCTAAAGCTTCGTTACTCGATGCGCTCATCATAATGATTGCAACGCTACCAAGGTCAGCTCGCGACCGCAGCTCTTGAACCATCTCAATGCCAGTTGCTCCCGGTAGTCTATAGTCTAGCAGAATAACATCAAAACTTTGGTTTTGGAGTATACACAATCCAGCCTCAACCGATACTGCCTCTACAATTTTTACGTCAGCTTCATTTTCAGTCAGCGTGCGTTTCAAAATTCGTCTATCAGCCAGATCATCATCAACTAATAACACATTTAAACGTCTTTTCATTTCCATTTAAGAAATCTCAAAGTTAAATTAATTGAAGCCTTAAATAAAGACTCTTACAAAACTTTTACAAGAAGCTTTTAAAAATAAATTTTAATTGCCTAAACTATTTAAAACAGACCGAGCCATATGTTTATGGGGCCATTTGAAAGTGAATTTTGCACCTCTAGGTGAATTACTTTCCACTTTAATGTTTCCACCATAAAATTCTATTATTTTTTTCACAACGCTCAGGCCAATGCCGCTGCCTTCTACTTCATCTCTTGGTTTAAGTGTCTCAAATAACTTGAACACTCTTTCCCTGTTTTTTTCATCAATTCCAGGTCCGTTGTCCATTATACTAATAGTACAACCTTTTGAATTCGACCTTGCTTTTATTTCAATTTTTGCATTGCCTGAATCATGGTGTTTAATTGCGTTAGATACTAAATTAAGCATCACAACATTAAACGGAATAAGAGGGACTTTTATATTGACGTTATCACAATTAAGTACAAAGCCCATAGGTAAATCGATAAGTGACAACAACTCCACTACAAACTCACGTAAGTTTATTTCGCTCGATTCTTGATAGTCTTTGCCAATGCGAGAATAACTGAGTAAATCATTTAACAGTTGCTCCATCCTATTTACTCGGCTAAGAACAATGTTTAAGTCTTCTTTACTCTCTTGTGGTAGCACTGCATCACAATCTTCGGCTACCCAAGTAACCAAACGCTTAATTGCATTTAAAGGTGCTTTTAAATCATGCGATGCCACGTAAGCAAAGTTATCTAAATCAGCATTTGAACGCTTTAAATCATCAATTAATACTTCTTTCTCTGTTACGTCTCTAGAGACACACATAATGTATCTTTTGTTATCAATACCTACGAATGCTTTTTTGGTAGTTTGCAGTACTTTCTCATCACCATTGGCAAGGGTAATCGTTTGCGTACCAACAAACATCGCTTTTTTTAAAGCTGTAAGGTCTGATTGGATAATGTTTTCTCGAGTATCAGAATCAAATAAATGTTCGTTGCTTCTACCCAACAAATTGGACCTTTCATTTTCAGGAAAGCTATTGATATAAGCTGGGTTGGCATAAATAAGTTTATGATTCGCGTCTTTAATTGCAATCAAATCTTGATTGAGTGACGATAACTGTAAGTGTTGAGAATGCAGAATTTCTCTTGCTTGTGATGTTTGCTTTTCAATGTAGTAGTTTTTTAAATCTTCAAATAACAGCTTTGCCATTTGCCTTTGTTGAGTACTTAAATTGTTTACAACGGTTTCATTTTTTCGTCTTTTTGAAGGACGTAGTGCGGGCAAAATCATACCAGCAATCGCAACTTTTTCTTTGCCATGTTGAAGCTGCATACAAACTAGTTGATTCTCATTGGTATGAAAAACGTTATCTAACGATTGATTAATAGTTTTGATTGTATTGGATTGCGCATCAAGGTAGTCAACCAAGCCTTCAATGTTTAAAGCTTGATCATAGCCATTGTCGTCAGCATTTGAATAATCAGTTAAAACACGAGAAGAAAAAGGGTAGATGAATGCATAATCACTGTTTGTTGCAAGCATAAGTAACTTTAGCTTGGTTTTAACATCATTTTGATGACTTGGTGTGTTTAGGTCATGAGGTATCGTTAATCCAGTCTCAATTACATCTTTTGAAATAGCATTCTCAAGACCTTCTTTCGACAACATTATTATCCTCTTACAGCACGACGTCCATGTTTGCAGAATTTTAATTATTTAAGCTATAGATAGTATAGAGATGTTTTTATAAAAAAACAGTAAGAAAAACTAGTCAATAAAACGGAGCTTTCGCTCCGTTACTATTTAATGGTTAATTTAATACGAAGGGAATTAGTTATTTATTTCGAATAGACCTGCTGCGCCCATTCCGCCGCCAACACACATAGTTGCAACGACGTATTTAACGCCTCGTCGTTTACCTTCAAGTAAGGCATGGCCAACGGTTCTTGCTCCTGTCATACCATATGGATGACCAATAGAAATTGCTCCGCCATTTACATTGTAAATAGCAGGGTCAATATCAAGCTTGTCTCGGCAATATAATGCTTGGCAAGCGAAGGCTTCGTTTAATTCCCATAATCCAATATCTTGCATCGTTAAACCATGCACCTTTAAAAGTTTTGGAATCGCATAAATTGGTCCAATACCCATTTCTTCCGGCTCGTTTCCGGCAACCATCATACCTCGATATGTGCCAAGTATATCCAAATTTCTTTTCTCTGCTAGCGAGCGCTCCATTACCACACAAGCAGACGCACCATCAGATAACTGGCTAGCATTACCTGCCGTTATACAACCCCCTTCAATGACAGGATTAAGTGCCGCTAAGCTCTCAAGCGTTGTAGACGGTCTATTCCCTTCATCTTTGGCTAGTGTTACCTCTTCAAAACTGACTTCTTTTGTTTCTTTATTAAAGTTAGCTTTGGTAGTGGTGATGGGCACTATTTCTTGATCAAATTTACCGGCAGCTTGCGCAGCTGCTGTTCGTTGCTGAGAACTTAATGAATATTCATCTTGGGCTTCTCTGCTGATATTATATTTTTTAGCTACATTTTCAGCTGTGTATAGCATTGGCATATAAGCATGTTTAGCCGCTTTAATCACATTTTCGTCGGTACACTTACTCACCCACTCGAAATATTTTTGCTGAACTTCAGAAATATTGTCTTGGCCACCGGCAACCACTATATCCATACCATCAACCATAATTTGTTTAGCTGCGGTTGCAATAGCCATAACACCAGAAGAACACTGACGATCAATAGTTTGCCCTGAAACACTGTAAGGCAAACCAGCGGCCAAACTGGCTAAACGAGCAATATTGCCGCCAGCACTCCCTGCATTTAACACTGAACCAATAATTACATCATCAATTTCAGCACCATCAACGCCAGCGCGCTCAACAGCATGCTTAATAGCATGAGCAGTCATTGTTGGAGATTTTGTATTATTAAATGCACCTTTAAACGCTCTGCCAATAGGCGTTCTTGCCGTGGAAACTATTACCGCTTCTTTCATGTCTAATCTCGCTTTTACCAAATAAAAATAGTGCATGTATACTAGTGAAGGTCTGTCTAAGATGGCACTTTTTCTTATTTATTGATGATTATTAGTTGTGGGTATTATTTAAATAATGGGAATAATTTGTTTGTTCAGCGCAGGATAGGTATTTAGCGATAATACTAATAATTGGTGAACCTAGTACTTTGGTAGTTGCATATTATTGATTATTAACAGACCTCTTCAGGAATATAAAAATTCCCGCTAATATAGCGCACTAATTTTGTGCATTCATACTCATATTCGCACTTAAACAGAACAAAATTAAATTCTTTCAAAAAGGCTAAATGACAAGAAAGAGTTAATTTAAAAATGACGAATTGAATATATATTCATTATATTTCAGATAATTACAGAGGCCCATTGTAAGTAGACCAATCGGTCAACATTTTGGCATTGTTCGTGCAAAACACAATTTACACAAAACTATATGGCGGCTAATTTTCTTGGCAACAAGTTTCTTACACGTCAAACAACACACAAGTACTCAACCGTAACTCAGGGAAACACCATGAGAAAAAACACATTCAAAACAAAACCAATTGCCCTTGCTGTCGCTTTGGGAATAAGCTCATTCACAAGTGGGCAACTCATTGCACAAGAACAAGAGGACAAATCAGAAGAAGATATAGAGCGCATTGAAGTAGTTGGCTCACTAGGCAGTCTTCCAGGTCAAGACGTTGAATCTGTTTTTGGATTTGGTAAGTCAATATTAGATACACCTCGGTCTGCTTCCACAATCAGTTTAGAGCAACTTGAGCGATTTAGTGTAAGCGACATAGATGAACTAGTTGCCTTTGCTCCGGGTACTTTTACCCAGTCTTTCTTTGGTGTGGCGGGTTCACTTGATGTTCGTGGTACACCCGGTGAAACTTACTTTAGAGGCGTAAAACGCCTAGATAATCCAGGTAACTACCCTACTCCAATTGGTGCATCTAGCCGAATAGATATTGTACGTGGTCCAGCATCTCCTATTTATGGCCCGGCTAAAATTGGTGGGTATTTGAACTTTATTCCTAAGTCAGCAAGGGCTTCAGGTGGTCAATATCTTGATGAAAACGTTGGTGCTATTTCATATACAACAGGTACATGGGATAAAAGTGTATTGAGCGCTGAGGTAGGCGGTCCTGGCAAAATAGCCGGAAAAGACATGGGCTTTTATCTATATGGTGAGCTTGAAAATTCAGGTAGCTATTATGATGAATCAGCCACTGACCAAACAGTACTACAAGCCTCGTTTGATGTGGATATCTCTGATAACTTACGCGTTGAATTTGGTGGTATGTATCATAAATTCGAAGGTAATCAGGTAGCGGGTTGGAACCGTTTGAGTCAAGACTTGATTGATAACGGTACCTACGTAACAGGAACCGCTAAACCACTCGATTTAAATGGTGATGGTTCCATTTCTCACCAAGAATACAACACTCAAAGAGATGGCATTAACCCTTTTATTTTTAATAATGCTGATTTTGGTTTGTTTCCAGATAGAATTACGAATGACTTCTTTGACCCTATCTTAGCACTCGATAATCCGGGCACAGCTACATTAAAAGGCAATCAGGTGCTAGTGGCACCAGACGATACGCTAGAGAATACGGTTAGCACGCTTTATTTAGATATTATTTATTACGCAGATGATTGGGAAATAACCAACCAGATGTTCTATGAAGGATATGAAAATTTAAATGAAAATGCGTATGGTTTTTCCCAATTCCATGATAGTTGGGTTTTTGAAAACAAACTAATTTTCGCTACTGAATATGAAACAAATTCATTCTTAGCACAGTTTCAGGTTTCACCATCTATTCGCCATACTGATTTTTTGCACGGCGACGATTTCACCAACGAATACTTTGATCGCCGTGATTTAACGCGACAATCAAATGCTTTAGACCGTCGTTTATTAGCAACTCGTATTGGTAGAGACTTCGATAATTACGATGATGGTAATTACACAAACTTAGGTATTGCAGCATTAACTGACATTACTTGGGATATGGGCTTAAACATAGTGCTTGGTCTTCGTTATGACACAATTGATGTAGAGACCACGAGTAGAGGTGATTTACTGCTAGATGTCGCACCAATTGAAACAGTTAAAGAAACCTTTGATGGCGTTTCTTGGAATACCAGTATTTCTTATAAGTTTGATATTGGATTAATTCCTTACGTTACGGCAGCAGAGCAAGCAACGCTAGTTGCTGGACAAGGAGCTGAAATAGGCGTTGGTCAAGTTGGCGATGGTGCGTTTGATACATCTGAGTTATTTGAATATGGTGTCAAAGGCTCATTCCTTGAAGATTCATTATATTTCGCACTTTCTTTCTATGAGCAAGAACGTACCGACTTTAATGCACAAGCCATTGTTACTAACTCAACCACCGAAAACGAAGGTGTGGAATTTGAACTTCGCTGGGTGGTTAACGAAAACCTAGTAATTGGTGCGGG
This sequence comes from Glaciecola sp. UBA1851, assembly GCA_002338515.1. Taxonomy (GTDB): domain Bacteria; phylum Pseudomonadota; class Gammaproteobacteria; order Enterobacterales; family Alteromonadaceae; genus Glaciecola. The sequence continues at coordinate 7,428 of DDIL01000147.1, forward strand.
TTACACAAATTTAAAAGTGTATAACTTAACTGCATTAGAAGTAGGCAACCAATTTGGTTTCTTTGGTGTTGAAGATTTACCAAACGTAACTGACCCATCTTTACTATACGGCGGTGCAGTTATTGGATTTAATTTGGTAGGCGACAAAGAAGATGCAAGGAAAGCCGGTATTCCTGAGAACATCTATACGCTGAATGCGACTTATGATTTCCAAAATGGATTCGCTGCTAACGCAAGTGTGATAAAAGCAGATGAAACCTACTCTAGTTTCTCGCAGGTAGTCACCTTGCCTTCATATACACTCGTTAATTTAGGTGTGTTTTATGATGCCGACACGTGGACAGCTAGTTTTAACTTGAAAAATGCAACTGACGAAAGGTATTTCAGAGCGAACTTCCCTGACTTATTTGGTGCGCAAATTGTGTTGCCAGAATTGCCAAGGCATTTCCAAGCGAAGATAAGCTATAACTTCTAGTAACCATTGTAAAAGAGGCGTTTGTTAACAAAGGCAATAGTTGATATTAATTGTGAGTAAATGCCTCTAAGATAGTTTCTATAGTCCGTTTATAAAAATTCAAAGGTAAATATGCGCGCGTATTTACCTTTTTTATTTGGAGAAAAGTATGTTCAACAACCTTTTACGTTTAACTCTTTTATTAATGGTTTTTGGTTTCACGGCTGGCTGCAATCAGCAAGTTTCAACCAACACTCAGTCTAACTCTGCAATTGAAATAAAAGTAGTTGTAGTAACTATGTTTGAAATTGGAAACGATCAAGGCGACAGACCGGGAGAGTTTCAACTTTGGAAAGCCGGACAAAAGTTAGATACCTGTTTTGATTTTGATGTGTCTCACCATGATATTTGTATTAACCCTGAAACAGGCGTAATGGGCATAGTAACAGGTATGGGGACTGCAAAAGCGACGGCTGCCATCATGGCATTAGGCTTAGATTCTCGATTTAATTTAACCAAAGCTTATTGGTTGGTAGCCGGCATAGCAGGGTTTGATCCGGCTGATGCATCAATTGGCTCAGCCGCATGGGCAACATGGTTGGTGGATGGTGACCTAGCCCATCAAATAGATGCTAGGGAGATCCCAGAAACTTGGTCAACCGGCTATTTCCCATTATTTGGAGTTAATCCAATTGATGATGGGCAGACTATCGATTTGACGAAGTTAAATAGGCACAACCAATCAACTAATGGAGAAGTTTATAAACTAGACGCTAAACTAACCGATTGGGCATTCAATTTAACTAAAGATCTGACTCTTCCTGATTACCCCGAAATGAATAGGCTTCGTTCAAAGTATGAAGGTTATCCAAATGCACAACAGCCTCCATTTGTTTTAAAAGGTGATCAACTTGCTGCCTCTACGTTCTGGCATGGGGACTTATTAAATCAATGGGCTAATAAATGGGTATATTACTGGTCTGGTGGAGAAGGCAATTTTGTTAGCTCGGGCATGGAAGATACGGGTAGCTATCAAGCGATGATTTACCTCAGTAACATCAACAAGGTAGATAAATCACGCTTTATGGTACTTAGAACAGGTAGCAATTATTCTATGCAACCACAAGGATTAACACCGTTAGAAAACTTGATTATGGAAAGTGGTGAGAATGGCTATGCTGGCATGCAAGGCGCGTTGGAGTCAGCCTATTTAGTAGGTAGCACCGTGGTTGATAATATTATTGATAATTGGGATACCTATAAAAACACCATGCCTTATGAATCTAAATAAGGGTAACGACAGTCATACCTGCGAAAGCAGGTACCTCCACAATCGTCATCGAAAACCAGTGTATTATTCGACTTTACTAGGCTTTTCGGGAGATACTCGCGTCCGCGAGTATGACTGGTTTGTGAACCTAACAGCATTAGCCTACGCGAGTATGACTGGTTCGTTCAACCAATAAACCTAACACTAGTCATACCTGCGAAAGCAGGTACCTCCATAATCATCATCGAAAACCAGTGTATTATTCGGTTTTACTATGCTTTTCAGGGGATACTCGCGTCCGCGAGTATGACTGGTTTGTGAACCTAACAGCATTAGCCTAAGCGAGTATGACTGATTCGTTCAACCAGTAAACCTAACACTAGTCATACCTGCGAAAGCAGGTACCTCCATAATCATCATCGAACGTATCTATTTAAAGTGCCACGACTCACCTTGAGTTGGAATAATAAAGTTTACCTTCAAACTATTATTGGCTTTCAATTCCTGCTCAATGATTACTTTCACATTATTGCCTTTTCTCAAAGACGGTTTGATATGGCTAATTATGACTGGCAAGCCTATTAACTTGTTAGGATCTTTCATTAAATCAGCCAGAACACTTAATTCTTCAATGACATAATTAGGTGTTAAATGCCCGAATAACAGGTTATCAGGGCGTGAGTTTGGAAAAGAACTTTCAATGATAATCGCTTTTAACTGTTTTGCTTCTGCATATGGCTTAATATATTTCCATAGGGCTTCAAGTTTATCCGACTTTTCAACAGAATCAGGGCCTGTGTCACCTAAACACACCACAATATCACTCTGGTATTTCAAAACGAAGGCTGTAGACTCAATTCCATTATGGCTAAGAGGGAAAGCTTTTACCGACATTGGTATATCTAATAATGGTAGGTTTTTATAAGGTTGCAGTTCAACATATGTATATTTATTGAGTGCTGGGTTGATGCCAGAAGAAGCAAAATTTGGCCACACCTTCCAATTAAAATAGTCTCTTTTTAACGCATTGATTGTGGAAGATAAACCGTAAATAGGCTTCTTGGTATCGTCAACCGAACCTATAATCAAACCCGCTACATGATCCAAATGAGCATGAGATATTAAGTAGCCTTTAATGTGCTCTTTTAGCACAAAGCCAAGTAATGAGTATGGATAGTTTTCTGGCAACAGTGAATGCGATAAGCTGCCCGCCTCAATGGCAGAATTGATTCCCGTGGTTAGACTTCCAGCATCACAGGCGACACTAACAGGTTGGCTATGTGGACTAATTAAAAATGCAGATAAGTCATGCGTATTTACGCCACCTTGAGTACCGAGTGCAACGATATCAAAGCCACTTTTATTGTTAGTGTTTGCTATGGCGACGCTAAATGCAAAAACTATGAGTAGTGTGAGTGCAATTTTTGTTTTCATAGTTTTGGGACACCTGATTGCCAGCTAGCCCAATTTTCAACTATATGATCAACCACTTCACCGCCAACAAACGTGATATTATTAACCGTTTCTGCGAAACCACCCGCTGTTTCACCAGGCGCAGGATCTAAGTGTTCAAGTGTTGTTTCATTTTTACCACCTTGATCAAAATTCACCGATCCTCTTATACTCATCATTCGGTTGATATCTTGTGTTCTGCTAATTACTTGCGCAATAGCCGCCGCTTCCATTTCAGTACTAACGTAATCATCTGCCCCATATAACTTGGCGATATATTGCGCTTCTTTAGATAAGCCAGGACCATGAAAAAAGGTATCTCCTGTCATGTGAGTACCCGATAATACCTTGGGCGCTCTGTTTGCCTCTTTTTCTGCATAACGTTTTCTATAGGCTTGAGCACTACTTGAATCGAATAATTTCATGTTTTGTGTGAGTGTTAATGACCAATTAACTAAATCGGCGTTTAATTTATATTTGCGAATATTTTCATATCCTTTTCGAGGCATAAAAACAGGTGTATTGGGCTCTCCTTCTTCCGGCGCCCATCTATGCCCCAAGTCATAATCAACTAACCAAGTACCCCACGTCACATCGCCAATTGTTCCAATGTTGGGTGGTGTACCGGCTACGCCACTAATTAAAAAATAGGTGTGACTAAAATCAAACTTGTTGTTAAGAAGAATAGCCTGCATCGATGATGATGAGGCCACCTTTCCCATGCCTAATACAGCACCACACACACCATCTTGGTTGCAATAAACATCTGTTAATGCGCCTTTTACAGGTATGGTCGACGCTTGCTTAAAATACATTTCATACCAGTATTGAAACTCACCAGCTTTGTCACCAGTATTTTTGCCGATTTCAAACATTGTACCAATGAATACTTTAACCTTTATTGGCGCTTCCTTTGCAATTGAATGAGACTGAATGAAAAAGGTAGCGGATAATAGTGTCATCAAAAAAATGAATCGCATGGAATTGTATCCTTTTCAGCTTAGATTGCTCATTGTAAACACTCTATTTATTTGAAGGTATAGTGTACTATGATTATCTAATGAAATGCTTCGTCAAATACATAATTTTTAAGGTAAATTATGAAACCAAGTTTACTAATTGTAAGAACACTAATCGCAATTGTTTTTATATTATTTTCACCTTTTATTATTAGCGCTCAAGATATGCCATTAACCCTCAAAAATCAGATGCAAGCTATTCATACACCTGCCATTGGCAAAACTAAAGCATCGGTATTGCTTATACATGGCTGGGCGGGTCAAATGAATGAAGTGGGAGATTTGTACAAGCATTTAGCTGCAAAACTTTCAAATGAAGGCATTGCTTCGTTGCGAATTAATATTAGAGGGGAAAGTGAACGAGAAGCGAGTAATTACACATTAACCAGTACCTTTTTATCAAGAATGGAAGACGCCGAAACTGGGTTTCATTTTCTAAAAAAGACTTATGCTGAGTTGCCTTTAGGATTAGTTGGATTTAGCTTGGGCGGATCTACGGCAATGGCTTTAGCCGGACAGTATCCAGAGGGTTTTACGAGCATTGTATTATGGTCGTCAGCAGGTAATCCAAAAGATATTGCCAATTCGTTATTTAATAAGCAACAACGAGCGGAAATTGAAAATACTGGTTCAATAATTCTGAATGAATGGGTGGATATTACCGTCACAAAAAAACACTTAGATGGTTTTGATTCAGACAATATTATTGAGCCGTTCTCGAAGTATAAAGGAGCATTGCTTTGTATAAGAGGAACCGAAGATCATATACCTGATATTGACAGAACAATAATTGAAACCGCCTCAGGGAAACTAAAAGAACATCGATATATAGCAAGTGCTGATCACATCTTTAATGTGCTTGAAGCAGACAATAGTTACAGTGAGAGGTTGTTAATTCAAACTGTTGATTGGTTTAAAAGTACCCTATAAAAGATTAACGCCATTTTAAACACTCATTTTTCAAATAATATTATCGGCAGTTGATGAAAGGTCTTTTCTATTGCGTTGGAATAGATATTTAAAATAAGTATGATTTAAACCTTTTTGTATATCTGCGCGACTAAACTAAAAATAAGCAGAAGCGAATCAACCTATAGGAAAGCGTTATGATTACAAAAATTGCATTGGGAATATCACTTGCTGTTGCATTAGTTTTACCTGCCTCGGCGGGATTATTTAATGACCACTGGAAAATTGAAACACTTGAACTAGATGCCGCTAGCCTATCAAAGTTAGTAGCTGATACAGGAGCTGGGGATTTAACAATAAAAGGAGTAAAAAATTTAGAAAATATCAAAGTAATTGCGCGTTTTGGAGGTGATAAAATAGATGATAGCGAGTACATCTTAACTCTTAGTAAAAAGGGGGATAACGCAATATTTAAATCTAAAATCGACTCTTCATATTCCAGTAATTCATATATTGATATTGAGATACTTATTCCCAAGCGCTTTGGTCTAAATTTAGATGATGGCTCTGGTGATACCGCTATTAAAGATATTGACGGCAATACAATGATTGACGATGGTTCTGGTGATTTGATCGTGCAAAATATAGGTGGGAAATTAGTTATTGATGATGGTTCTGGCGATTTAAACATTGACAATATAAAGCAATCGCTTGTTGTTGAAGACGGCTCTGGAGACTTATTAATAGAAAGCGTGCTGAGTGATGTAAAAATTGAAGATAACTCAGGAGACTTGCGAGTTACCAACGTGTCTGGCAACTTGAGGCTAGATGATAGCTCTGGTGACATCAGTCTTCGTGATATACAAGGCAGTGTATTACTTGAAGATAGCTCGGGCGAAATAAATATTCATAGCGTTGGTAAAAATACAAATATAGAGGACACTTCTGGGGATATAAATGTAAGAGACGTTTCAGGAATAGTCACACTTATAGATAAAAATGGCGACGTTTTTGTTGATGGGGCGAAAGACTTCAACATTACAAAACGTGGCAGTGGAGATATTGAGTCTCGCAATATTAGCTCAAAACTAATGTGACGAATAGAATGACACACCTCTTTTATGTGGGTTAAAAGGCAATTTAAGAAATAAGGGGAAAAATAAAGATTATCTTTTAATTTTTAAAACTAAGCTTAGGAATTATAGAGCTTTAAAACTTTATTGTAGAGACTACAATTTTTTCTAAAAATTTAGATTCATATGTGGTATATATTGATGTAACGGAATATAAAATTAAAGGGAGTTTTTTAAGTATGCTTTTTAGATTACTTTTTACGGCTTTAGTCATTTCATTGAGTGCATGCGGTGGGGGAGGTTCAGATAGTACGTCGCCTAGTAACCCACCCATAATCAACCAACCGCCAACCAATAACCCAGCGACTGCTGACCAAATAATTGCAAACCCTGAGAGTTATTCAAAAATAGACGTAAGAAAAGCATTTGATGAAAAAATTGATGCAGATTATAAAGGTAAACTAGAGTCCGCTGTTTTTGATGTTGAGGCAATACAGCAAGTTTATTTGCAAATTTTCTCTGACGTTGAAAAAGATTTATTAAATAGTCGAATAATTTACGACGTTCCTCTTCAACTTAACAGCAACATTAACCAGACGATTAGTTGCACTAATGGCGGTTTTGCGACAGTGTCTGGACGCTTTTCAGCTACCGAAACAACCGATTTTGAAATTAACTATACCAACTGCGGTATCAGTTTTGCTAACGAATGGATATTTAATGGTCGTGAAATTCTCTCATTATCTCTCAATGGAGATGAAAGGGATATTCTTGCAGCATACTATGACAATCTAGAATTGACTTTTGAGGGAATAACAACACGCTTTTTTGGCTATGCGCAAAGTAATCAACTTTCAGATGACAGCTCGCAGACCCTTCAAATATCACGAAACTTACTGATTACTGTTCCTGCAGATAACTTACAAATTGTTGAAAAAGCTAGTTATAGCGCGTTGGATGTCTTTTTCCCTTTGAGCAACGAAAATAATTATGTTGGTTCACTTAAATTTTCTGAATTTGGAGCACTTGAAATTGATAGATCTTGGGGAAGAGTCGTAGGAGATCCTAGTTTTGATATTACAAACTTTACAGCATTCAATGCTGTTCGCTTAGAAGGTATTGAGGGTCAATTTGTAAAATTTTTACTAAATGATGATGGTGACAGTGTATTTGAACTAGGTACCTATTTAGGAGACTTTTTCCAATGGCGAGAAGCCGATTTCTCTAATATAACTCTTGTGAATGCAAACATTATTTCAATCGCTCCTGAGCCTAGAAAGCCATATATCGTTAACACAAATGTGACTACCTTTGATGAAATAGTCGTTTTACAGGGTGACATATTAGATAGGGATACCGCCATAAGTGATTTAGATATTTCGTATAGGTGGTATATTAATGATGAACTAGTTGAGGGATTTACAACAAGTATTTTACCAAGCAAATTAGCAGTTTTTGGTGATACTGTATCCGTTTCGATGGTTGTTTCTGATCGCGCCAATTTCATAGAAAGCCCTACTGCTCAAATTCAAATATCAGATTCTGATGAAATGCTAATTTCAGAAAATTTAGCTTCCCCTTTGACCGCAGGTGAGCAAATAGAGTTTTCAGTGTTTTTTCAAGACCCTGATAGGCCTGACGAGCTATCAATAGCTGAGCAACTAGTCCTCGGGCCTGAAAGTGCAACAATTGATCAAAATGGAAGAGTCACGTGGCTTCCTAAAATTAGGAATATGATTTTTCCCATACAGACATTTAGTTTTAATTTCTTAAAAGAGCTAACTGCAAATGATTCAAATGATAATCTAGTTTTTGATGTTGATGTTAGGTCTGACAAATCGTTTCCTTTGGTTCGTTCCGGCTCAGAAGCCCCCAAATATGAAGACTCTTTATGGTCAGGTGACTTTGATGGTGACGGTATATATGAAATATTATCTACAAATTCAAAAAATACGGTATTTACACTCAAAAATAACAATAGTCACTATGTACAAAATTGGTTTTACCCCTTTTCTCTTCCTACTAAAGGAGAGGTTATGCAAGTTTTAGCGGTTAATACTGATGACGATATAGAGGAAGAGATTATTGTCGTCACATCAAAAGGCGTTAGTGTGATAGAAAATTTAAATTCAATAGCTGTGCCCCTATTTACAACTAATGAAAGAGTCATCAACAGGGTAGCTATCGCAGATATTAATAAAGATGGTAGTCTCGAACTGGCTTATTTATCATCATCATTATATGAATTTAAAGAATTATTGACTGTTATTAAATTAGATTCTCCCTCAACTATCATTTTTGAAACCAAGGTTGAAACGACGACAGATATTGAAATCGGTAATGTTGATAACGATCCTCAACTAGAATTAGTCTTAAATACTGGAGAAATTTTTGATGGCTTATCTTGGGATATTCAATGGTCTGATGCTGCTAGCTTCGCAAGTTTTGACATAGAGTTAGTTGATTTTAACGGTGATAATGTCTCCAACATTGTGGGTGTAGACATTGCAAATGAAGTCATAATCTATTCCGCTGTTACCGAAAATCAAGTAACCATTTCAAATAAAGTTAGAGCTTGTGCCATTAGTTCTGTAAAACTAGCACACAATAATACTGAGTCAATTGTAACTGGAGATTGCACCAATAGAGCCATTAAAGCATATTCTTTAGAGGAAAATACTTTGTCTCAGCTATGGAGTGTAGACACGCCTCTCCCATTTTTTAATTCACTGATTATTAGTGATACTGATGATGATGATAGCTTAGAAATGCATTGGGCAAACGGTCAGTTTCAAACAGCAGATATAGCTGGCAATAATGCAACCATTAATAATTCAAATGTAAATGTAAAATTTGACTTTCTTTTTGCCTCTGGATTTGCGTCGGAAAATGGAGGAACTTCTGCTATTTTCTTCGCTCCAGACCCAATAATTGGACGCGATGGTAGTGTAATAGTTAAATTAGAAGATAATGGTCATTTCTCCATATCTGAAGAAATTTCTTCTAATTGGGATAACAGTTTTCATTCGGTTGTATTTGACTATGATAACGATGGTGTATCTGAAATACTTCTACCCACTACTGAAGTATTCAGCGGTTCAATATCAATAATGAACTTGTCCGATATGTCAAAGCAATGGGAATATATTGGCGAACAATCAGAAACAATAGGAGTGGTCGATGTATTTGATTTTAATCAAGATGGATTTCAAGATGTACTTTTTTCTACAGGGACTACGCTGAAAATAATTGATGCAAGAAATGACATAACCTTAGACGAATTTTCTTTTCAAGAAGTCGTCACAGACTTTTCTCTAGTAACATCCAGTGATAAGAATCATATAGCAGTAGCGACTACTGGCAAGCTTCACTTGCTTTCTTTTTCTAACGGTACACTTTCTGAAACAAGCGTAATGGATCAATCATGTTTTAGAATTGACTTTGGTAATATTAACAATGATGACGCAAACGAATTAATGTGCCTAAGCCATTCAAACGATTTGACGAGTACTTTCCATATTTACTCAACAACAACCGATAAGCTTATTACCGATATATCTTTTTCAACACCAAATAAAATAGAAGATTTTGTGATAAATAATTCAACGATAGATAATCAAACTCTTTTCGTAATTGAAGAATTACCTGACCAAATCTCATTATTTGAGAATGGCTATCGATACAGGTTAAGTGAAATTACAGGTAAAGGTCTTAATATTTGGTCTTCCGATGCAGTGATTGGAAAGCCGACTCATAGAGGTATGAAATACCGCCAAACTGATAGTGACGAAGAATTATTAATATCTACTGAGGATACTATGCACTGGATTAAATTTTGATAATTTGGGCGAAGATATTGTCTTTAGGTCTATTTAAACGAAATTGAGTTTTCATAGCTATCGATATGCGTCACTTTAGTGAATGTCAATAAAAATAAGCTTTGACAGATGGTGACGTATATTTATATATTTGAATTATACGCTGTCGGGATTTTTTACACTTTTTCTATTTTAAACTTTCATAGATAATTTAAACAAATAAATTCAATGACTTATATTGTGGTATTAAAAATGCCTGCATGAATTTGTCACCTCTATCGTCACTCGAACAAAATGGTTACACAAGTCAAAAAGAGCACAAATTAAAAAGAGTGACGTCTTATTTAATGCAGTCTTAAATGCTAATTACCCACCATTTAGGGGAACAAAATGTTAAAAAAACAATTAAAATCTTTTGTGTTATCAATAATGCTGTGTTTTACAGCGTTTAATGCTTCGTCCGCTGTCATTACTTATCAAGGTACTTTAGGCGCAGCTCAAGACGGTTCAATTCTGATAGACTTTTATTCACTGACATTAACGAGCCTCACTGATGTTGTTATAAACCTTCAAGGGTCTGGCTCAAACGTAGATATAGGAAATGGCGTGTCAGACTTAGATACCTACTTATTTGTAGCAGTTGATGACGGTGACCGTACAGCAGATGACCTTATATTTACTGATGATGACAGCGGTAATGGCTTCGACTCATTTCTAGCAGTTCCACTTGCAGCAGGTGATTTTTTAATTGGCGTATCAAGCTGCTGTATATCCGCAGACGAGTTTATTGAAGGCTCTAATCTTACTGTACTTGCAAGTGATTATGCGGTACCCGATTATATTTTGACAATCGACACAGGCACTACTTCAGTATCTGCACCTTCTATTTTTGCGATGATAAGCTTAGCAATTTTTGGTTTCATTGCACGGCATAAAAAGTTTAAAGGTTAATTAGACTAAATCAGATACTACCTAACC
>DDIL01000112.1:0-15396 GCA_002338515.1 Glaciecola sp. UBA1851
TCTCTTCAAACCAAATAAACATATGTGTCCACGCAGTTTGCGGACAAGTAAAACCACACCAAACTCTACCGGCAAACGTGGTTACAAAGAACAAACCAAAAGCAGAAACTATTAAGCCGTAAGCCAACACGGTTAAGTCTTGTGGCCAAAGTGTTAAGCCAAAAATATTGAATCGTTGTTCTGCTAAATTGAATAGCAATGCTTGCTTGCCGTCATATTGGATCCAAGGCGCTAATACAAATAGCCCTATCATTGACAAACCTAATGACTGACGAACTTTTTCAAAAAAACCTTGAACTGAACGAACGTAAATACGACTTCTTGCTCCATAATTGGGCTTGGTAATTTTAACTGATGAAGCCTCAATCTTAATTGGGGTAACATCCTTTACTGGTATTTGTTCAGTCATTGGCTTACATCCTTTAATCGTTCTATAAGTGTTGCATTACTCTGCTTACTTAAACTATTTCAAGATCTAGGCCAACAATTTATTAACACATAAGCAATTGTATTTATTTGCTTTATTGGTATATAGGGTAAGAGGTAGTGTGAATAAAAACATACATCAAGTCATTAATGACAGTCTCTCTGCCATTAATGACATTTAATAACGATGTTTATTTTATATAAAACAAAGGCGGAATGAGATTTATGAATACAGTTGGTTTGCTAACGAAAAACTAGCATTCACAATACCAATGCTAGTTTATTGTTAGATTTTTAAACAACGGGTAATTACTAACGCGTTTATTAACAAAGACAATGCCAGTAACTACTAACGTTTATATTTAGAGACCGATGTTTAAAAGAATTACTCAGACAATTCTTTTGTTAAAGTAAATGCACCTCTAATGTCTTCAAGAGTAAAACCCGTTGCAGTGTCTTTAGGATAGTTATCTTGAATAGTTTTCATTAGTTCAGGGTCAACTTGCTGTCCGTGACAAGCTAAACATACCTGCCCAGTAGGTATCGCTTTCATAAAACGAAAGGCTTCTTCATTTATATTACTAGCCGCTAGTGAACTCGCCGGCGTACCACTTTTAAGGTCTGCATCGAAAGTTTGAAGTATTTGTGTTTCCCATTGGTCGGGCACATTTTTATGGTTTCGAGTTTTTAAACTAGTTCTACCAACCGTCCAGCCATCTGTAGAAAGTGACTGAGCAATTTCAGGTGCCTTTTCTTTACAAACATTGACTGCATGAGACAGGCCTTTTGTTTTAATGGCAGTCACTAGCTCCCCCTTTAATTCTGTAGTAAAGGCTTTAACTTTTTGTTTAGCTTGTTGCTCAAGTTGTTTTTTTGACGTTGAACCCACCACGCCTTCAGAGTCAATAGTAGGCGCGGTATTTTCTGACAAGCTTATATTTGACGAGCTTATATTAGACAAGCTTAGCGTTGAAACAGCAGCCAAACCGCAACATACGGTTACTAGGAGTACTTTATGAATCAACTTTTTCATTTTCGCTACCTTTTTTAATAGGGGGTTCTAACCTTTCTATGCCAAGCGCTTTTAGAACGTATTTTTCGTATACAGGCTCACTGGTACCTGTTTTCATTTTTCTCATAAAATATTTTTCAAATGCAATTTTAGCCAAGTGCACCCATTTGCCTTTCTTAAACCAAGTAATATTTCTAGGTGGTATTTGAGGCATAGCAACAAATGCTGCACCAGTATCACCCATATCTGCTAAACAGATAGCATGCCATGTACCTGTCGTTGAAGGCTCTTTACCATCCACAATTATTGTTTTTAAATTGTGCGCAATAGCGGTCATCATAGTTTCAATCATGTAGCCTGTTTTAGGCGTACCCGTAGGTACAGGCGTCACCTCAACTGGCGGGATGGCAACGCATACGCCTCCGGAAAAAATATTCGGATATTTAGGGCTACGCTGGTGCTCATCTGTGATTACAAATCCTTTTGGATTACATAAACCTTCAACATTTGCTACTGCGTCAATACCAGCAAAAGGTGGAATTAACATAGAATGATTGAACGGTAAACTATGCGAGTATTCGGTTTCACCTTTGCGGTTAAGTTCTGAAATATGCATCATACCGTCTTCAACTTTATCTACATTAGCATTGCATACCCATTTTATATCTCGCGTTCGAAGTTCAGACTCTAATAAGCTTTTGGAATCGCCAACACCACCTAAACCCAAGTGACCAATATAAGGTTCACTGGTAACATAATGAATGGGGACTTTATGTCGAATTTTTGCATCTCGTAACGCTTTATCTAGTATAAATGCATATTCATAAGCAGGCCCAAAACAACTGGCTCCTTGAAATGCACCTACTACTACTGGACCTGGGTTATCAACTAACTTCTGAAAGTCAATATGGCATTGCTTAGCATGATCTAGGTTACAAATAGACTGGGTGTAATGCTCAGGGCCCGCACCTTCAATATTCGCAAACGCCAATTTTGGACCTGTAGCAATGATTAAATAATCATAATCAATTTTTTGGGCATCTTGCGTAACAAGTTGATTATTTGCTGTATCAATTTGTGTCACTCTGGCGCATATGAATCCAATTTTCTTTTTACTTAAATACTTCTCAATGGGTATTGTAATGGCATCAGGCTCTCTCCATCCCACCGCGACCCAAGGGTTAGAAGGGACAAAACGAAATTCGGGATGTTCATTGACCACCACAACATCGTGCTCTTTTCCTAAAAGTTCTTTCGTTTCGTATGCTGCTGGCATACCCCCTGTACCTGCTCCTAACACTACTATTTTAGCCATTGCCATGCCTCATATTTACATTATTATTAACTTGTAAATTACTTGTTAACAATAACCATGCCAATTTTAAATTTCGTTTTAAAGCATTGTTTTATATTGACTTTATTGTTTACAGACTATTAAGTACTAAATTTTTTCTTGCATTTTTTGTCATTTTTGTCAAAGTAGCAGTCAAGTATGTCATACAATAAAACGGTGGTTAAGTGAACACTTCAATTGTTCAATCCATGATCAACGCCATTGATAAACCCGCAATTTTCATTACGCCTGAATACAAAATTTTAGCGGTGAATGATTTATACCGAGACACATACGAAACAGAAGTGATATTGGGCAAAAGCCGATGTTTCGAAATATCTCATGGTCATGACAAACCTTGTGACAAACATGGTGAAGACTGCCCAATACAGCAAAGCATGACAACCGGTAAAGCAAGTAGCGTTATCCACATACATAATACTGAGTTTGGCAAAACGTACTGTGACATCCTAATGAAGCCAGTAAAAGATTCAGACGGTATGACGACTGGGTTTTTAGAAATATTAGACAGAATTAATTTTGCTTCAGCAGAATCTGAAGCAAACAAGATGATAGGTACATCTGAACCTTTCAAACAACTTCTGACAAAAATTAACCGCGCAGCAAAATCAGAAATAGCAGTATTACTGCATGGTGAAACAGGTACAGGCAAAGAACTAGTAGCTAAAGCACTGCATGATTCGAGTCGCAGATCAGACAAACCGTTTGTTGTAATTGAATGCACCGGACTGAATGAAAATCTTTTCGAGTCAGAATTGTTTGGTCACGAAAAAGGGTCATTTACTGGCGCTACTCATGCTAAGAAGGGTTTAATTGATGTGGCAAGCGGTGGCACAGTGTTTTTTGATGAAATAGCCGATGTCCCGCTTAGTATGCAAGTAAAACTGCTTCGCTTACTTGAAACTCAGTGCTACAGAACGGTGGGCGGTATTAAACAGCGTAAAGCAGACTTCAGACTAATTTGTGCCAGCCATAAAAACATTCTAGAGCTGGTAGAAAAAGGTGAGTTTAGAAAAGATCTATATTACAGAATTGCGGGTTTCCCTATTAGTTTGCCATCACTTGCTGAACGCTCAGATGATATTCCTGCCATTGCTAAACATTTTTTGTCACACTCTGAATTGCATCATAAAAAGTTTTCGGAAAAAGCCATGAAGCGATTGTGTCAATATGCGTTCCCCGGCAACATTAGAGAATTAAAAAGTGTAGTAGAACAATCTGCTCTGCTTGCCAATGAAGACTTAATAGACATAAGTGATTTACCAGAACAAGTGTTACATGAAAGCCAAAGCATACATTCAAAATCTAATGTGCTGATGTCACTTGATGAAGCAGAAAAATCGTATTTACAAACTATTTGCGACAGTCAGTCATTAAATATTGACGAGCTAGCAGAAACCTTAGGGGTAAGCACTCGAACACTGTATCGTAAGTTACAAAAATACGGCTTAAAATACGAATAACAAAAAGCAGTAACAATTACTGACTTTCTCTCCGTAAAATTTGAATAATTATTTAAAAAACATTCATATATTGCATGTTATCCATGGTTATTTGTGTAATTATATACAGTTTCCGCATAAAAATGCGGATAAGAGTTATTTATTACACACTACAGGCAATAACAAACACTATGAAAAAAATAGAAGCTATTATAAAACCACACAAACTCGAAGATGTTAGAGAAGCGTTAAATGAAGCCGGCGTAAGCGGTTTAACAGTAACCGAAGTAAAAGGTTATGGACGCCAAAAAGGACACAGTGAAACCTACCGAGGTGCAGAATACAAAATTGATTTTTTACCCAAAGTAAAAATAGAGATTGCGGTTACTGCTGACCAAGTTGATAGATGCATTGAAATAATTCTCGCGACAGCTAAAACAGGCAAAATTGGAGATGGCAAAATATTTGTTACCAATTTAGAAAATGCAGTACGCATACGTACCGGTGAAAACGATGCCGAAGCACTATAAACATGAGTTTTAAACTCGAAATAAAAATTAACTTATAAAGAGAATTCACATGGAAAATGTAAATAGCGCCATTGAAACATTGGTGCAAAGTTCGAACACCTATTTTTTATTAATTGGCGCAATTATGGTATTCGCTATGCACGCTGGTTTCGCTTTTCTAGAAGTTGGGACAGTTAGACACAAAAACCAAGTTAATGCTTTGGTAAAAATTATTACTGATTTTGCAATATCTTGTATTGCCTACTTTTTCATAGGTTATTACATCGCTTATGATACAACTTTTTTTGCAAGTGCTAGCGATTTAGCGGCTAATAATGGCTATGATCTAGTTAAATTCTTCTTCCTAATGACATTTGCAGCAGCCATTCCAGCAATTATTTCAGGTGGTATTGCTGAACGAGCTCAATTTTATCCATTTTTGTTAGCGTCTGGTTTAATAGTTGCGTTTGTTTACCCTTTTTTCGAAGGGCTAATATGGAATGGTAACTATGGATTTCAAAGTTGGCTAGAAGCAACAACGGGCGCAAGTTTCCATGACTTTGCAGGCTCGGTAGTTGTGCATGGTGTTGGAGGTTGGTTAGCTTTTGTCGCGGTTTATATGCTTGGATTACGACTTGGTAGAATAAAAGACAAACGCTTGGTCGCATTTGCCCCTTCTAGCATTCCTTTTTTGGCATTAGGTACATGGATTTTATGCGTGGGTTGGTTTGGCTTTAACGTGATGTCTGCGCAAAGCATGGATGGCATTAGTGGGCTCGTTGCTATGAACTCATTAATGGCCATGGTTGGTGGTATTATAGCGGCATTGATATTTGGTAAAAATGACCCAGGATTTATTCATAATGGTCCACTAGCAGGCCTTGTTGCTGTGTGTGCTGGCTCTGACATCATGCACCCTATCGGGTCACTGATTGTTGGGATAGTTGCTGGTTTTATTTTCATAAAAATGTTTACCTTCTTACAGCAAACGAAAAAAATTGATGATGTATTAGGCGTATGGCCATTACATGGAGTCTGCGGAGCTTGGGGCGGATTAGCAGCCGGCATATTTGGATTAGAGGCGTTAGGCGGATTAGGCGGAGTTAGCTTCTTAGCACAGGTTATTGGAACCGTTCTTGGTATTACAGTAGCGGTTGTGGGTGGTGCAATTGTATATGGTGTAGTTGGAAAACTAATGTCACTTCGTTTAACTGAAGAAGAAGAGTTTAAGGGCGCTGATCTATCCATTCACAATATTGCATCTGAAGGAAAAGACTAGCAGTTAATCTAATAGGTTTTTGAAGTTAATAAAAATGGTTGTGCTAATCTTCAGCACAACCATTTATCTTTTCTATTACGACTTTAGATATTGTCTTAAACGCCTTACCTGAAAGGTAAGGCTAGCTTTCAGAAGTTTCTAAAATTAGTGTTTAATCAACGCTAGTTCTTTTTCGGTTTTAAAACCAAATACTTTTTTCAAAATAATGGTGGCTGGACAAAACCCAGTAAAACTCTGCTGAAACAAATTAGCGCCAATAAATACCGTGAACCATATGAAATTTGGGTGAACCCAAACCGTTAATGCGATCGATAATAGCACCATAAAACCTGCAAAAGCAGTTAACGCTCTTTCTGCTGACATTGTATGTCTCCTTAATAAAAGTATCTGAATCGAGCGAAGATGTTAGTAGCATCCTCAAATTGGCCGAAAAAGGTATGCCCTTCTTCCCCATAAAATATGTTTGCACCTGCTGTAAGTTGCCAAGTATCCACCGGGCTATAGCTAGCACTTAGTTTTAAATATCCGTCGTTATCAGTGGTTGAATAAAAATTAAACGCATTGATTGTAAGCGTTTGCTGCATAGCTCTATACATTAAGCGTTGTGTAAACCACACTCTGTTTTGTGCTACTTCATATTCAGGTGCAAAAGAATGATCAATTAACGCTGCATGATCATGGGTGTGTTCAAGATACCATTGCATGCTTCCTGTTAAGTTTTTCACTAGTTCTTGTTCGTATCCTATTAACCAGCGAGATTGACTATTTGGCACATATGGATTTGTGCCATTGCTGTCATCAACAGAGTCATAATAGGCGAATTCAGCATTAAACAAACCCACACCTAACGTGCTTCTTACGCTAGCACCATAAACCTTTAATTTTGAAAATGTGGGTTCAAACGCCTCAGTAATACTGCTTGGTGTTTTAAAATAGCCATTATAAAAATATCCCGCATACTCGGTTGCGCCTATGCTTTTATAAAGCCTGACTGCATATTCAGGTGAACTAGGTTTTAATGAAGAAGAAACGTCAAACCTTGGTGCAATTTGCTGACCCGCTAAAGGAGAGAAAAATGAAAAGTAATCGCCATTAATGTATACGTCAGGCGTAAAACTAGGGGTAATCACCAAATCAATATTCACTAAATCAAAATAACCCGATAATTTAGCTGACAATGAAGGCGCTTTTAAGTATTCATCGTCTCTACCTGAGAAAAACGATTGGTAATCTTTGGGGAACAAATCATTTAAAAATACATAATCACCGGTTCCCCAAGTAAGTACTTGTTGGCCTAATTTCACATCAAATTTGCTTCCCCAATCACCTGCAAAGCCCAAATTACTTTGCCAAGCGGCTTCTCTAATTTGTGCGCGCGTTTGGTCTTGCACACCGTCATAATAGGTGTCGGCTGTAAAAGACAACTCAGATGCATCAAATTGATAGTCATATTGAAACTGTAATCGTAAATCGGCTAAGGTTTTGTCTGTGCTAATCACACTATCTTTACTTAAACGTATGCCTGCTGCCACTTCCAAAAACCCATTGATACTATAATCTTTAGACTCTTCCTCTTCCCAACCGTCCATGTTCCATTCGTCATCCATTGCATCAAATTCATCTTGAGCAAATACGTTAAATGTTATTGATAAACAAATTAATATAGTAAAAAAAAGTTGGGTCATTACTGTGTTGGTATCCTAATAAAACAGACTTATTTAAGCCACTGACGAGGCGGATTGCGCAAACTGCGTTCAGTAAAGACATCATCTGGCAAACTAATATCGTAACTAATATTTCTAAATTCCATTAGCGTATAACCACCACTTTGAAGGTCTGATACTTTAGAGCGAACCACGGTTGGATAACCTTGTATATCTTCTACTTTAACCGCTTCTACCCTTCTATAGTTGTCACTTTCGCCTTTGAAAAAATCAATGAGCACGGGTAACGATGTAGCCTTATCAATGGTCACTAAATAATAATCAAATTCTACCGTTTCAGGTAACTTAGGAATTGCTTTAAGTACATAGCTTTTATCTGTTTCTTGTTTTAGCGTAAAGCTGTCTTCACTTGTTGCTCTACCTGATACATCCTCATAATAAAAATGAGAACCAACAAAGGAAGTACGTTTATCGCCTGAGGAAATTCTTTTTACCAAATCGAGAGCGGGCAAATATAACCATCTATCATCTTCAGTATTAATATCTGTGCGTTTTTCTACTCTAAAAACAGTATCTTTTACATCAGAAGGACGTGAGAAAAATACCATCATTTGTTGGTCGCCATTATCTGCAACATCTCGCCTTAAAATTGTAAATTGACGCATTTGTTTTCTGCCTTGCGCGTCTACAATCATCATTCGGGCATCGGAACGTCCGTCTTTGCCACTATAATAAGCCGCTTTTTCAGATTGAGTCACTAGTGCATTAATATCCAAAGATTCTTGGGCCATAACTTGTGGAAAAGAGCCAAAAGAAGCGAAAACTGACGCTACCATTAACCATTTTGATAGTTTATTTTTCATATACATACCCCTCTTTATTTACCAAATACTAGTCGTTTACCCATTGTCATGACAGAAGGTAAAATTAACAACGTAACTAAGGCTGATATTGCCATAATGCTCGCTAAAAACACGCCTACCGTAATATAGGGAACTAGCGGTGCAAATAACAATGGTGTAAAACCTAGTGCAATAACTAAAGCATTTCGAGTAATAGCCGTTGCTGGCTCATCAAACATAATCTCAAACGTTTGCTTTAAATCTTGAGTTTCTTTGTAAGTTTCTCTGGCTCGCTCTAAGAAATGAATGGCGAAATCAACAGACAAACCTAAAGTTAAGGCCGACAGCACGGCTATAGGCATATCATAATCTTTGCCAATTATGCCGATTAAACCGTAAATAAAGGTAATAGTAATGGTAAGCGGTAACATAGCTAATACACCAAATACAAAAGACCTAAATAGCACTATCATCATGATAAAAACAATCACGAATGCACTAATTAAACTATCTAACATACCAGCCACCATATTATCCTGCCAAATGACATTCAAATACGCTTTACCCGCCCAACCTAGTGACAATTCGTCAGGTAATGGGTTCATAGCGACGTAGTTGTCAACCAAATTAATGACCGCACTCATATCTTGATTATCGCCAGAGCTAAGTTGTAGCCAAATAAGTGTTTGCTGATAATCGGGTGTAACAAAGTGCCATAAATCGTCTGGACGATGAGATGACTGATACTGCAGTAATGTTTGTGCTACAGCAGGGCCTGATTGTGGGATTTGATAGTCTTTGTTTTCACCAGAACGAAGCTCTCTGTTTACTACTTTTGTCACATCAGCTAAAGAGTTAGATTTACCCACTAAACCAGACGATTGAAGATGGCTTTGTAATCCTGAAATATATGCCAATAATTCAGGTGATTGGAAGGCTTTAGACTGGCTTAAGGCCTGTTCTACTTCTGTTATTAGATCATTTAAATAAGCGTCTTCGTCACTACTGATATCTGAAAACAGTTTGTCTTCTATATCAATAATAAGTTGCTGATACTGTTCTGTTACTGGCTCATTTTGCATTGCTAGCAAAACCTCTTGTGACCAGTTTGAAAGAGAGTCGGGCAAGTTTGTAGACATCACTTCATTAAGTGGCGTAAGAGTAGCGTTCGAACTAAGCACGAGGTAAGCATCGTAAGTGCCAGCAAAGTTTTCATTTAATACTTTATCAGCCACACGAATTTCGTGATCTTGCTTAAACCATCTTACCGGGTTGTCATTAATTTGAATTTGACCAATGCCCCATACTGAAATACCAAACACAACCGCGAATAAGGCAACAAGAATACCTTTGAATTTAAGAGCAAACCCACCAATAGATTTTGCGAAACTCGCGATTTTACTTCCACCGGATTGTGAATGCATAACATCTTGTAATTTTTGCAAAGAACTTTCATTCATTCGGCACAAGTAAGCTGGCATAAATGTGATAGTAATAAAAAATGCGAGCAAAATTCCTGTGCCGATAAATGCTCCAAAAATTTGCACAGGAGGAATAGGCGTGAGCATTAATGAATAGAAACCAACCGAAGACGTGATAGATGTGTAAAGCATAGGTGTAAACAAATGCCCAACCACTTCTTCAATTGTGCCTTGGAGGCTTTGACCAGGTTTATAGCGATCGCTAAATTCAGATAGTATATGCACGGAGTCCACTACCGCAATTGGCATTAAGAAGATAGCGATCATGGAAGACATAATATGTACCGTAAAACCAGCTCCTATCAAGGCTCCCATGGTGATCATGACGGTTGCCATAGCTACAATCATTGGCGCAATAATTAGCGGAATATTACGGAAAAACAAAAACAGAAGAATAAAAATGGTTACTCCTGCAAGCGGCGCGGATATGCCCATTTGAATAAACATTTCAAAACCAAATTGGTCTTCTGCCACCGGCAGTCCAGTGATATACCAATTTGCTGTACCATCTAACTGCGCAATGTTTGCTCGAATTTGCTCAGCAATATTATAGCTTTCATTCTTATCGACAATAGGGACGTAAATAGCGGCTGCTTTCCCATTTTGAGACGCTAACGTGTCTTGTAACAAAGGTAAACGAGCAAGATCAGCTTGAATTTGTTGTGCTTGTTGTTCTGAAATAGGCGCAGATGGCATTAACCATTCAAATCTAATGGTACCCGGTGCTGACTGAGTAATATTGTCTACGGTTGAAATGGACATTAAATCAGCAGAAATGACCCCGTCGATTGACATTATTGACTCTGTTATGTCATAAATGTCAGAAAGCGACCCCATATTGAACACACCGTTTTCATGCTCGTCATTGACAACGCCAACCACTATTGCATCATGCATTGCAAAGGTGCTTTTCACCTCATTATGAAACACCCTTGCTGGATGCTCTGAATCAAGCATATTCTCTGGGTCGGTATCAATTTGAATACGCGGAATTTGAGCGGTAAATGCGATGGCGACAAGCAATAAAATACCGTAAACAATTTTAGGTTTTGAGGTACAAAAATGGACTAATTTTTTGGCTATTGAACTCATTTTTTCAACAATTTTTATGATTACGTACTACTTGTACTACAATTTTAATGCCAAGTTTAAAAAATGTTAAATTTAAGTTTTGATATAGAGTGTTTTAAAAAATAAAGATGAGGGTCTTACGAGCTCTGCTGTTTGATTTTGTAACAAAGTCCAACAGGTCCTCATTGCACCCAATTAATTTAATTGAGTGCTACGCTAAAATAGAACAACTAAAATTGATAACTCATGCCAACCCAAGCTTCAAGTTCAGACGACAATTGCTCGGGCTCTACCTGCAAAACACCATAATCAATGATTAAATCGCTTGCGCCTAATACTTCCATATTAAAGCTAATACCGCCTTTCACCCCATAAACATCAATATCATTCTGATTAGCCAATGAATAGGTGCCGTAGATAACTTTAAGTGGCATATTGCCATACCAAGAAGCCAGTTCTGAATATTGAATATCATTGCTAGAGTAGGAATTAAAACCTAATTCTGGCGCAAACTGACGATTAACTTGAGCATGTTTATTAAACAAAGCTGAGCCATACCCACCTAAGCTTATTAAAGCAAGATCACTGTCGTTTCGCTTATTCATGCGAATTGAAGCAGCTAAGTTAATTTGTTGAAATTCCCCACCTAAGGTTAAGAACGCATCATAGCCATCCCAACTAAGAGTTTGAGTCAAATGCTGTTTATTCAGCTTATCCGTTTCGCCATCTAACCAACTTAAGTTACTGGTTTGGTAAACGCCCCATACGCGTTTATTGTAAAACCAACTTTGCTCTATCCCCAATTCAACAGAAGTTTGATTATTATCTCCCGTTACACGTGCTATGCGAGTATAAGGCTTCACTTTTAGTGTTTCTCTTTGCCATGGATAAGCAAGCGAAATCATGCCACCTGATAAATTTTGCTCATTTAAAAATACGGGGTCACGTTGCTTAAAAGAATTAAGCGACAAATCAAATACATGAGCAGATATTTTCACTGGCCACCCCTGCCAACGCGCGCTTGCACTAAAGCCCGATAAGCCTTTTCTGTTTATACTTTGACTTGCATTTATTTGCCAAGTTAGGCGTTGCAATACATCACCGCCTCTCGCCCCAACCTCTAATAAATCAAAAGAGGAAGAGTTAAAACTTGTACCTAGTTTCATCGTCACTTCTTGCGGGCCCAACCCATAAGGTCGTGATTCAATGCCATTTTGTTGCAAGTCATATACCGCTGGCGATAGTTGATATGGGTAATTGAACACATTCGCCAACTTGGCTGATGTAGTTGTACTATGCACCGTCGCTATGTCTGCATTATCAAGTTCAAGCTTGTACAAATCTGGCCCTTCAGAGTTAGTAGACAGTACGTATAGCTCGTTATCGGTGACGGTGGGCCAACCCACAACCTGTTTACCATTAGTTATTTGTTGCAGCGAACTAGTATTTAGGGTGTATTTATACACTGACAACTCATTATTTAACCCAGCGACAAAATACAGTTGCTTACCATCTGGCGACCAACTTGGATAAGACAAAAATTGATAACCTGATGGGGCTGGTACGGTTTTTCCTTTGCCTGTGTCCAACTCAATGATGTTTAGTTGCCAACTTTCATTAAGTTCAGTACTAACATAGGCAAGCTGATTTGCGTCGACAGGATTCACTCTAGGAAAATCATAGACTATGTTTAATGTCGCTTGTGTTAATTCCGTTAGCTTGTTTGTTGCTAAATCAAATTTTACTAACTGGGATTTGCCAAATTTATTTCTTTCAGCAATTAGTGTGTTGGTGTTTTTAACAATATCAAAACGACGCAAATTTTTACCTCTAGACAATTGAGTGACCTGTCCAGAAACAATGTTCCATTTCGCAATATCTTGGTGTAGTTCACCATCTTGATTACTAGTTGATGTATTAAATATTATCTCTTCATTAGACAACCAACGTGGATTTGCTATTCGCAGGTAATTCTTCTCAAAAAGTCGATGCTTGCGCTCTGGATTAAATACAAATGGTGCATTATCTGCAACATCTTGAGGGTCATTATCTATTAGTTCTTGTTGTTGCTTTTCAAAGTCTTTCTTAGCTTGTTCATTGCCTTCGGTGCTATATATATTTAGGCTAACGTGGCCGTCACTATTACGCTGTACTAAAGCTAATAACTCAGAATTTGGACTAATGACTGGCGCACTTGCGCCATCTTCAATGTTTAGCCATAACTTAGGATCAGAAGTCGTATCCGGTTTTTCGCTAACAATTGCGTTAGCAGTGTACTCAGCAACAAATCGCTGATACAACTTTTGTGGTGGCTTACCGAAAATACCTGTAAAAGCTTCGTCAAAATCTCGCGATTTCTTTGCTCTTAATCGGGGCCAAACATTGTCTAGCGTTTGCTCACTATAGTTTTGTTCAAGCCAAAATAAGTAACGAGCACCTACTAAGTAAGCCATTGAACCAGCAAGGTATCGGCCTTCAGTTTGACTCAACTGGGAATACGTTGGCATGGCACCTTCTCGCGCAAATTGTTGTAATATTGCTTCTACTTGATTATTAAACAATCGGCCCCGCGATGACGTTTTAGACTCAAGTAAAGTGGCATAACCCTCAATGGCCCAACGGGGTGTATCTATACTTGTAATATCATATATATCCCAAATTTTACCCAGCTGGCTAGTCCAATAATTACGCTCAGGCTGAACTAAATGCACCAAGTGAACATACTCGTGCAAAACCAAGAGCTGTTGCCAACTACTTGAATTGGAAATAATAGAATCTGATTGTGGTGGGGTGGCGTAAAGCCCTGTAAATGGCTTATTTTCAAGTGGGATGGCATAACCATTGGCGCCGTTAAATGGGTCAAATACCACCGCGTCTACTTTTTCTTTTACGACTCTTCCTTGCTGCTGTTTAATTAATGTTCGTGCTTTCTCAAGCTCATTTGCAGCGGATATTGCCCAATCTCTATATTCAGGCGTAAAGTGAACTCTAAAGTGTTCAGTTTCAAATGTTTGCCAGTTTTGATGCTCAACAAATCTATCATTAGCGTGTGCAGAAAGCGTAATAAAAAGTAGAGAAAGAAATACGAAAAATGGCTTCACGACAATATCCTTGTGGATGAATGGAATTACTATTTATGTAGCGTTCAGGTTATTTACACAAGCAAGTTATCATGTTTTGTATTGCGCAAGCATGTAAAAGTGTAACTAAATTTATATTCTACTAATTAACCGGTACCGCAAACCTCGCAACTTTTATTTTTCGAAACCTTAAATGACTGCCATGTGGCATTCATACCATCAAATAATTGTAATTTGTTAATACTAGGCTCTCCGAATTTTGTGAGTAGTTTGATTGCTTCTAAGGCTTGATATGCGCCGATTACGCCAACAACGGGGGACATGATGCCTGACTCAACACAACTTAAATGTTGCTCACCAAAAAATTGGCTAATACATTGATAACATGCACTGTTTTGTAAGGGAGAAACAGAAAAAATTTGCCCTTCCATACGGATAGCGGCGCCTGAAACTAATGAAATTTTTGCGTTATAACAAAGCTGATTGAGTAAATTTCTGGTGTGTAAATTATCGCTACAATCTACCACCAAATGATGCGAAGTAAGCAATGTTGGTAGATTACTTTCTTGGGCTTTTGCAGCCAATACATCCACAACTACATCACTATTTATTTGCGCGAGTTTACTTTTCACAGAGTCGACTTTGTTTATACCCACATCGTTTTCAAAGTGAAGAATTTGCCTTGGTAAGTTACTTTTTTCAACTTTATCGTCATCGAGTATAGTCATGTAACCGATTCCGGCAGCACATAAAAATTGGGCTACACTGCAGCCTAGCCCACCAGCCCCAACAATCAAGATGCGAGCATTCAGTAAGGTTTCTTGCTTATCAAGATCAAATCCGGGAATAAGAATTTGACGGTTGTAACGCATGGCTTGTTCGGTGGTTAACTCTTTCATTTTTGCTTCCTTTTTCAATACACCAGCATGTTAGTACTAATTAAATAAGAAGTGAAATTACTATAGGTTATTCCCACCGCCCCAAGTCATTCCCACAAAAGTGGGAACCTCCCCACCGCCACAGGGCATTCCCACAGCCCTAGGTCATTCCCACAAAAGTGGGAACCTCCCCACCGCCACAGGGGGGCATTCCCACAGCCCCAGGTCATTCCCACAAAAGTGGGAACCTCCCAATTCATCAGCGAAAGCCGGAATATTATCTGGCCTTCGTTTACTTTTATGGAGGATACTCGCTTGCGCGTATTGCTGTTAGGTTAAGCAACAAACCCAATGCCAG
>DDIL01000112.1:15627-18834 GCA_002338515.1 Glaciecola sp. UBA1851
CGCGAACGCGGTAATCTCCCAAATCGACAGCGAAAGCCAGGGTGTTAATCAACTTCACTAAGCTTTTTAGGAGATACTCGCTTGCGCGAGCATGACGAAGGTTTTAACCGAACGGCATTAAGCTTTCGCGATTTATGGACATTTTAGACACAATTATAATTGAAATGAGTGATGTGTTTGTTAGCGCGTGACGTTTTAAATTGCTTTAAATAGTACAGCAATATTTTGAGCTGGCTTTAAACGCATATTTATTAGCGACTTTTGAGAAATTACAGACTGAATAATTTGCTTATCGATATCTATGTTAACTAAAGCATGGGTATCGATTTTCTGTATGCTTATGATCGTACCTGATAACTTATTGAGCGTAGATATATTGATATCAGTGTCTACAGTTATACTGACTTGGGAAGCAGGGATAATTACTTGAGTTACTTTATGTGCAGGTACCATGTCAGAAGACTTCATTCGCGTATATATTGGTTGTTTATTAATTTGAGTAGTAAATAGATGAACGCCAAGCTCACTTTCCGTTTTCACATATTTTACATTTAATTTTGAAAAGTAAGCTTCTGGATTTGACTCATACTCACAAAGCGCTGTTTGCATACTCGAATGATGACTAATTTTACCTTCATTCACAATTAATGCTTGGTTGCATAAAAAAGACAAGTCAGCCAAATGATGGCTCACTACTACATAACAACGATTATATTGTGTTTGCCATTTTTGAAGCAGAGCCATAACGTATTGACGCATTGAAAAATCAAGCCCTGTGAGTATTTCATCGAGCAACAAAATAGGCTTACTTGAAAGCATGGCTCTGGCGATTAATACTCGCTGGGTTTCTCCCCCAGACAAAAGCTCAACAGGTTTATGTAGCAAAGAGTTAAGTTTTAAATCATCGACTATATCTGAAACAGTACACACATTTGCGGTATTATTCTGATAAAGCTTTGAATGTTTTGCTGTTTTTTGCAGATTATCAGCAACGCTCCATTGACTAAACAAGCCAAGCGTTTGATTAACATATACACAAGGATTGGTATCCTCTGAATTGCTCCAACTATAATCAAACAAGGTGAATTGATTGCTTGATGCACCAATAAGGCCAGCCATCGTTTTTAGAAGAGTGGATTTGCCTGCTCCAGACGTCCCCAAAACACCCAAAGCACCCAAAGCACCTGAAGCATGGCCAGAAACAATTTGCCCATCAAGCGCATCATTTGCTGTTAACGTTAATAAGAGATTACTTTTCATAACGACCAGTTTTACTGTTTCCTGACGATACCGGAAAGCGGCCAATCCTAAAGTTATGTTTATTGAATTTATACAATAAACTTAAGGTAATAAAACTAATTAATAACAAGGTACCCGCTAACATATGCGCAGATTCGTAATCTAACATTTCAACATAATTAAATAGCGCGATAGATACCACCTGCGTTTCACCAGGAATATTGCCACCAATCATTAATATTAATCCAAACTCCCCCAAAGTGTGCGCAAAACCTAAGGTTGCAGCCGTTATAATAGCAGGCTTTATACTTGGCAATAAAAAAATCAATACACCTTTAAACAAAGGAATTCCCAAGGTTTTAGTAGTTTGTAAGGTTTGTTCACCTTGCTGTTCAAAAGCAGCAATAAGTGGTTGTAGTACAAAGGGAGTAGAGTAAATAATTGAGCCAATTAAAATACCGGCAAAGTTAAAAACAAATTGGTCTCCCACCATCGTTATCCAAAGGCTACCCAATGTTGAATTAGGGGAAAAGGCGATAAGAAGATAAAAACCAAGCACAGTTGGCGGTAAAACTAATGGCAAGGCAATTACCGCCTCAATAAAAGGTTTCAATGCGCCTTTGTAACGGCTAATAACCCATGCAAATGGAATACCTAATACAAGCAACACAACCACTGTAATAAGTGCCAACTTAAACGTAAGAAGAAGCGCGGTGAAGTCAGGTAAATTCATAGTTATTTATTATCATCTAATTTTTGATTTACTGCCAAATATCCCATATTAGCAATACCTTCTTGCACCTCTTTGGACACTAAGTATTCGAGAAAATCTTGAGCTAATGCCTGCTTATTACTATTCAACATAATTGTTGCTTGCTGCATAATCGGATTGTAAGTATCTAAGGGTAGTAGTAAATATTGACTATATTGCGCACGCTTTGACTGTTGATGGGCATGATACAATAAAGATTGTGCTAGAAACGCAGTGTCGACATTGCCCGTATCAACAAATTGAAATGCTTGGCTAACATTGTTGGCAAATACTAGCTTAGTATTGTCAACTAAGTTTCTTTCTAATATTTGTTTTGCAGCCATGCCATATGGTGCTATGTCTGGATTAGCAATGGCAATCCTATTCGATTGTTTCAATATTTCTTCAAGGCTTTTCCCTGTAGCGACTGGATATAAAACTAATTTGCCTTGTGCATAATCAACTGGCTTATTTGAGAGACCGTCTTTATATAATTGCTGAGGAAAATAAGAATTGGCGGCTAAATACACATCAAAAGGCGCACCATTTTTTGCTTGTGCATACAAGGTGCCCGACGAACCAGATACAAGCTTTACATTTTGATAATAAGGGTGTGTTGCTAGCAATAATTTTGCAGTCAAATAAAAGTTACTAGCAACAGCAATAGTTAAAGGCTTGCCTTGTTTAGAATCCTGTTTATGGATTGGTGCTTGTGAACATGCAAAGCTGAATATCACACCAAAAACGAAAATAAATTGCCGCAACTTACATTTACCCATGCATTTTAAGCATAACATTTAGCCAATCTAACGCAGTTTGCCTTGGGTACCTATCATGCATTGCATCAATCACAAGGGTGTCATCTAAATTGGTGGCATTACATTGTTGTAACGCATTATTTAGGGTCACGCCAGATTGAGCAAATGTTTTAAAAGAACTATCGCCAAGGTTAATTAATAAATATTCTATGCCTGACAAATCACGTTTTTGCTCGGTAAGTTGCACAAACATTTTACGCATAGATGGCGGTAATTCACCTACCCCAGTATTAGATACACAAAAAAGAAGAAAACTAGGGTTGTTAGATAAGATATCATCAAAACAAGGATATTCGTGGACATACACCTCTAATTTACCATCTAACTGTTTTTTCAAATATCGACTAATACTTAACGCGGTCCCCGTTACCGTACCCACTACAATATCTAAACGATTCA
>DDIL01000153.1 GCA_002338515.1 Glaciecola sp. UBA1851
ACAACACTGACAAAGTCATTTTATTTGTAAATAACGCTAACTTTAATCAGAGCACAGTCAAATTTAACGAGCTAGGCTTGCCAGAACAGCTAATTGTCGTGTTATACAATTCAACAGCCTTTGGTTATAGAACCACGCTTAACGGTTTTATTCATGGTAATAACAATATAATCACTGGAAATGAAAGTGTTATAACAGGTGCCATTAATAGCAACAATATTACGGTTAATTTTGAAACTGAGATTACTTATGCATCCTCAAGTGTTGATGCACTTGAATTCGAAAACTATTGCAGCGCCCGCGCTATCCCCGAACCTGTTCTAGATTTTCGTTTTGATAAAACCTATTGGACTAGCGATTCAGGCGATGTATTAGACTCGTCTAGCAATGCTGTTAATGGAACTGTAGTAGACGATACTGCTATTTTTCAAGAAGGGGCAATTTGCCGAGCAGCATCTTTCGACGGCACTAATGACTATATTGATGCCACAGGCATAGATAATTATTTGAGAACAACTGCCACCGTGTCGTTTTGGCTAAAAACCACTCAAACTGGAAACAATACCATGTGGGTAGCGCCCGGCATATTAGGTAATGAAAGTGCAGGAGACGGAAACGATATATTCTGGGGTTACTTAGATGCGTCTGGAAGCATCAGATTTTTAAAGGGCAATGGTGCATCCGTTGGGTCAAGTGGGCCAATCAACGATAACAGTTGGTATCACGTTGTTTTTTCTTGGGATAGCGACTCGGGTCAGTCTCACTCATATATAAATGGCACCCGAAGTCAAAGCGCAATAACTGAAACTGGAGATGTAACAACGAGTTTTTCAAGTATAGGACGAATACAAGATAGTGGTGGAAATGGACATTTAAATGGCCAAATTGATGAGTTACTGGTATTTGATGAAATATTAACGCCTGAACAAATAAGTGCTTTATACGATGAACAAGTTGCTGGAAGAAACTATGACGGCAGCGCTAGAATATGCCCAGTAGAAGCACAAGCGGGTAAAGCCACACTAAAAAATACAGGCATACAGCCAGAATTCACTAAGGTATGTTTTGCCAAGCCTTTTACCGAAGTACCTAGAGTGTTTAGTATCCCCAATAGTGAACTCAACGCTGACAGAATTGGGTTAAGAATAAAAAATGTAACAACACAGGGGTTTGAAGTTGCGCAAGTTACTTCCCCAGAAAAAAAATTACCCGTAGCTGACAGACCAAATGGATTACCCTCACAAACGATTGATTTTTTGGCGGTTGTAGAAGGCGATTACAATTTAAATAACGATGCCAAAATGCGTGTAGATTCGCATAGTACTGTTAGTACTATTGGCAAATATTCACCAAATAGCCAAACTTGGGATACTCTACCCATAGACGATATTGGTTTTGATAATCCTCCCGCTATGCTCGGATTTGTACAAACAATGAATAATGAAAC
Source organism: Glaciecola sp. UBA1851 (assembly GCA_002338515.1). Classification (GTDB taxonomy): domain Bacteria; phylum Pseudomonadota; class Gammaproteobacteria; order Enterobacterales; family Alteromonadaceae; genus Glaciecola. The sequence continues at coordinate 1,448 of DDIL01000153.1, forward strand.
CGATCCCTTTCCTGTATCTGAGCCTTTTTTATCTACAGCAATAAGAAATATAAGAACAGATCGTTTTTCACTTGGACTTGAACGATCAGAAACTGATACAGGCAGTGTGGACAATAATGAAACTTTAGCTTACTTAGCAGTCACGCCAAATGTGCAAGGTAAGTTAAATAGAGATATCTCTTTTGAGTCCTTTTTGAGTGGCAGGTCTATAACCGGCAACAACACATGTAAAACCATTGATTTCACACAAACTTATGATTTAGCAAAACTTTTAGTAATAGCGAACAAAAACTCAAGAAATGGAGGTGATGGCGGTTGGTTAGGACGCTGTTCCATTACTTCAGACAATGTAGGATTTCATGTTATAGAAGATAGAGACAATGACTTGGAGGGAAACCATACTACAGAAGAAGTTGGCGGACTAGCCTTGTCAGGTTCATTTAGTGATAATACTTGCGATACTATTTTAAGTGAAATACACCACTACAGAATAGAACATGACGGCAACGGACTAACCTGCGACGCTGAAACCGTCACCATAAAAACATGTATGGATGCAAGTTGCAGCTCACTGAGCCCATCTAGCACAAATATTGATATAACCTTAGGTGGAAATGTAATTGCCAATACCACCTTTATTGGCAGCACAATTGTAAACTTTAACCACACCACAGCTGAAACTTTAGCGCTTGGCGTAACAAATGCGACAGTAGCAGCGGCAAATACGTTTATTTGTGACTCAGGCTCTAACAGCTCATGCGATATTACATTTGCTGACGCTGGCTTTAAATTTCTTTCAGGCACAACAAATAGCTCAACAATTCCTAATCAAACTGCTGGTGTACCCTTTAGTGAAAGTGTGAAAATACAAGCTGTCGAAAACGACAATGGTGTTTGTTCAGCTTTATTCGACGGCGATCAAACCGTTAAACTTTCACAGGAAAACGTTAATCCAAGTGGCACATCTGGTTTAAACTTTCAGGTTTCGGGAACCAGTATTGCGAAACATACCAGTTCAAGCAGTGGCACAAATATTACGCTTAATTTTGGCGCAAACAGTATAGCGACTATTCCATCTGCCGTTTACTTGGATGCAGGACAAATTAGGCTACACGCAAATTATGATCAAAATGATATTCAATTAACTGGCACAAGTAATAACTTTTGGGTAGCGCCAGCTAGCCTAATTGTTACAGCACACAGCGGTACTAATTCTCTAAATGGCAATAGCGCCATCTCAAATACCATACATAGCGCAGCCGAAGATTTCAACTTAAAAATAGTGGCCTATAATGGCGCAACACCAGCGGCGATTACGCAAAATTATGAAGCTGTTCAACCTCAGTTTAAATTAAAAAGAGTGCTTCCGAATAACGCAGGTAGCGTGGATGGCTTATTAACTTATGCTAGTAATGAATCATTAACCACCACACTGAATCCAGTTTTTCAAAATGTTAACTCAACTTCTTTTACTAATGGTACTTACAACTTTAATAACGCTAACTATTCCGAGGTAGGTGTAGTTGAGTTAGAAGTAAAAGACAATAACTACGGAAACCAAGGAATAGAAGTAGCAAGCACGCCTACCACTATTGGCCGATTTACACCGCATTATTTAAAACAAGAAATGTTGCAAGCAGGCACGCTAATGGCAAGTTGTGGCGCAAATACAGACTTTAGCGCTTATAGCGGGCAACGCAATGAAACAAACAATAGTGAAGGGGCAATAAAGTACTTAACCAATCCAATCTTCAAAATAACGGCATATAATAAACAAGACCAAATTACTCAGAACTATTATCAAGATAGCGAAGGCAGTGCCAATGACTTTATGAAATTACAAGCAACCTCGATGAATATTCTTGCGCCTTCTCAAGACAAATTTGCCACGGGAGTAGATAGTACGTTGCTGCCTGTCGTTTCAAATACAGATACTGGGGTAATCAGTCAAAACGACTTGAGTGCAGATAGTTCTGCTCAACTTCCAAGAGGTGTATTACATTATCAACTATCTGCCAATGATAATTTCTATTATGTCCGCTCATCAAATGCCAAGGTTAATCCATTTCAATCTAATCTTGAATTTACGGCTTTAACTAGTACAGATGATGACAACGTACCTATTCAAAACACGACAACATTCATTCCAGCAGGCATAGATATTAAATTTGGGCGAACAAACATTGAAAATAGTTTTGGTCCCGAAACCCATAACTTAGGGTTAAATATGCGCATAGAGCATTTTAATAACAATGCATTTGTAACGAGCAATGACAACAGCTGCACCAGTTATGATGTTGATAATTTCACACTAGGTAGTTTAAGTTTAGATGCAACGCTTACACATGTATTAGGTACATCAAGTTCATTCATTAACGGCGTAACAAACAACTTGCTACTTCAAGCACCTGGCGAAAATAATACGGGCAACATTTCAATAACCTATGACAGTTTTGATTGGCTAAAATATGATTGGGATAACGATGGCGCACTAGATAACAATCCAAGTGCGGAGGCTACTTTTGGTATTTATAAGGGCGATGAGCGACTACTTCACTGGCGTGAAAATTAATTACTCTAAGCTCAAATCGGGCAACCCTACCCTAGTTAATTTGTTCTGCCTTAACTTTATTCACATACTCGGTCAATTTTAAATCTGCCTGATCACCAAATAAGATTTCACAGGCTTCTACGATCCCCTTAGTTTTAATAATATCTGATTTTCTTAATACCATTTCTATTTTAGACCGGCGCCTTAAAAAATCTTCTAATTTGGTAATCATTTCGCGCCTAGAAGCATAATGTAGTTCTGCTCGAATATATTCAGCATTTTCCATTAGTTGTTCCGCTTGAGTTGGGTCTCTTTGTATTTCATCTAGGATTTGAAGTGCATGAATGTCGTATCTACGCCATAGTCTTACCGATAGTTTTTCAGATGAATAGGTTGGTGTTAGCGCATCTAATCCTATTAACTTAGCGCGATATTCAAATTCGTCTTTTACTGTATTAGGCGATTCGCCATACCAAATAGCGTCAGGTTTAGGTAAGTTAACGCCTAGCTTTGTTACCAGTTGACTAACTTCTTCACCCACATTGATGCAATCTGTTAGCTTACCACCAAAAATACTCATACATTTATCGCGCTGGTTAACATCAATTGCATGCTTTCTTGATAGGGCCACCCAATCAGCTTCACCCCCCTGCCCTTTAACAGCAAGTGGTCTCACACCGCACCGCTCAGAAATAATGTCACTTTCTGTAAGCGGCTTGGATAAATCGAGTAACTTGTTAACGTTATCTAAAATAAACTGTCTATCTTCTGGCGTAACATGGGTAACGGGATCTTCCACCTTGTCGTCAGTTGTACCAATACAGGTTTTTTGCCCCATTGGAATAATGAAAAATAAACGGCCATCTGAAGCAAAAAAGGCAAGAACCTTATCAACCTTCGTGAGTTTATTTACAATTAAATGTACACCTTTTGAAAAAAGATGTTGGTGATCAGTTGTTTGACCAATTCGAGTATTAAATTGATCAACTTTTGGACCGCAAGCATTTATCAGTATTTTTGATTTGATCGTGACCTTAGTTTGGTTAACTTGGTCAATCGCCTGAGTTTGCCAAATACCTTCTTTTCTTTCACTCAAACCCGCTTCTAGATAATTGGCTATGACCGCGCCGTTATCCATTGATGCCCGAATGAAATTAAATACAAACCTTGCATCATTATCATGTAAAAATGCATCAGAATATTCAAACCCACCTTGGCTATTTGAAATATCTATTGC
>DDIL01000151.1 GCA_002338515.1 Glaciecola sp. UBA1851
GAAACTATTGATAATTGCCTTAGGTATTCTGACATTAACAGGTTGCTCTGTGTTTGGAGACAGTGGTGTTGAAAGCGCACCCTATAAAGTTATAAAGGCTGATGAGGCAACACAAATTGAAGTCCGTAACTATGAGTCAATGATTTTAGTGTCTGCCAAAATGGGTGAAGGTAGAAACAGCGCTTTCAGGCAACTATTTAACTATATTACGGGTGACAATCAAGGCGCGACTGATATTGCCATGACCGCGCCAGTCTTTATGAATGAAAAAGATAGTGAAGGTACTGAAATTGCGATGACTGCGCCTGTTTTTATGGATGAAAACAATGAGCAACAAGTGATGTCGTTTGTCATGCCTGCAAGCTTCACAATGGAAACCACCCCAAAGCCAACTAATCCAGATGTATGGGTGAGCGAAGTAACTGATTATAAAGTAGTTGCTATTAAATTTAGTGGATTACTCAGTGACAGTAATATTGAAGAAAATGAAGAGATTCTACGGAATTGGCTACAAAAAAATGGGTATGAACAAAAAGGGCCTGCCATTACCGCTGGTTATAACGGGCCTCTAACTATTCCCATGTTTAGACATAATGAAGTGCTAATTGAAATAAAGTAGTACTTGGGTATTTTATTGTATTTTGAACTGCGACGCGTCTGTATTCAGTAATTTGTTCACAAGCGTGTCTGCTGACGCTTTTGCTGTATGTTTTATCAATTGCCTGTTCGTGTTGTCTCCAAGCTCATACGTCACTGCGTGAACGCCATATTCATCAGCAATAAACTGCTTAAATACCCCTCTGCCTGGGCTACTGCCTGGGCGGTCCCTCACAGTAAAAGATCTAACCGTTTCTTGTTTTAAATCGCTTAACCATTCCTCTACAAATAAGTTAGGCATAACACCTTTCTCAATATTTAATCGTTTATGCTTAATGGGTATATAATCAGTTGGCATGGTATAAAAAATATCTTGTTGAGTAGAATGAAAATCTAATGCAAACACCAATTTGTGGTTTTCTCTCATTAACTCACCAAGCTTGTTATGCACAACACGTGTTTCTGGTTGAGTGAATCTGCCCCAATCTCTATTTAAGTCAATACCATTTGAGTTATGTCTCCAATTACCAGCAGCAACACCGTCTGGATTAACTAAGGGCACTATTAGTATATTGAATCGTTCGAATAGCTGGGTGTTAGCTGTATTTTCTCCAAGTAGCGCTTCAACAAAGTTTAACAACGCAAGAGCCCCCGTAATTTCTGGGGGATGTTGACGCCCTACAATAAACAACCATTCGGTATTATCAGGTTGCGTATGAATTAGTGCATCAATATTACGTCCTTCTACCGATTCGCCTATTGTTTGTAGTTCAAAACTAGAATTGTCTGCTATTTTTTTATTCCATTGTTGATACATTGCGTTATCGATAATTTCTTGTGCACTCACATATTGAACCGATTTGTTTGCGCCTACTGTCATGCTAAGAATGAGATTGCCTTGTACAACCTCAAAATTCATTGGTTCCCAGTGTGCTTTATCCGAACTTAGCTTTGGAAGATATCTTGGGCGACTATTATCGGCTTGTATCTCCACAATAATTTGCTTAGCGTTCTCATTATTGGATGTAACCGAAAATCCATACCATGGACTAGGGTTGATAGGCTTATTCTCAGGGTAAGTACTAATTAAATAATGATCAGACGCTAATTTTTCACAGCTTGAAATTCGCCCAGTTTCATAATTGGAATTAAAAATAACATCTTCAAAGTCACAAGTAAGCTTATGAGGCGGATTGAAATCTAATTTCACTTTAGGGTGCGGCTGTTTAGTTTCAGCCACACCATTTACTGTAAATGCGAATAGAACTAATGCCTTAAAAAGCGTATTCATGAGTTTTCTCAGTTATGCAAATAGTGATTATAAAATACGTAATCGTTAACAAATAGATTAATCGACAGATCATAACGCCTACATAGGTTGCTTGAACTCTTTGACTACTTGCCAGCTGAGTTTTTGTAAAGCGTTAGCCTGTGTTTCTGACAACGAACTAGTAAACAGGTTACCTTCTGGTGATTTATCAAATAGCATTGCATAGAATACGCAAGCAGCAAGGTAGGTGCCGGCTACACTGGGGTGTTTTAAATCTTTACGATAAGTAATGTTTCCATTTTTTGATGCTAGCACATCTGGTACGTATAAATTAATATTAGGTAAAGAAACACTAGCTTTCTGAAAGGCTATACCCACGGGAGCAACTCTAACACCGAGTTTTTTACCCTGTTGAATGTAAGCTTCTGTAACCTTATTCGCCATTTCTTTATCGTTTGCATAGCCCCAAGTCATAAACAAAATAGGTTCGAGATTTTGCTGTTTGATAATGTCGACTGCCCGTTTAAGTCCAGCTTCAAACCTGTCTTTTTTACTAGATAAAATCGCTTCGTTACTATGTCCCTGTAATATAACCGCGTCAAAACCTCGTTTGTCTATTTTAAATATGCCAGCTATACTCAGAATTTGCTCATACATATGCCCACCAGAATAGGTCAATAGTTTATGCCTATTCACACCTCTTTCCCATTCGTTATTTGCTCGAATAAGACTGCCTAAATGATTATGTATTCCGTTGTTATAAAAACTAAAACTGTTACCAACAAATAGTAATTTTTTAGGTGGTTTATTGTTGAGATAATTTACTTGAACGCCAGCTGTATCTATACTTGCCGACACTAGTTGCGAATAACACAGCAAAGCAAAAATATATATAAATGAGCGTGTATATAATATAAAAATTTTCATAAATCTCACTCTCTATAGTAATACCCACGGAGCTAACCAAATAGACACAATGGACAACAATACCATCCCAATTATATTCAAAATCACGCCTGCTCTTACCATTTGAGGTATATTCAATACGCCAGATGCAAACACTATCGCGTTAGGTGGAGTAGCAACCGGTAACATAAACGCACAACTTGCCGCCAAAGTAATGGGAACACAAAGTAATAGCGGGGAAACGCCTAACTCAATGGCGACTGCTCCTACAACAGGTAAAAACGTGGCTGTGGTAGCTATATTACTTGTCATTTCAGTTAAAAATATAACTAGGCCTGTAGCTGCAATTATCAGCACAAAAATACCTAAGCCACCAAGAGGGGTAAGACTTTGACCTAAAAATGCAGCTAATCCTGTAGAGGAAACAGCAGAAGCTAAGCTCAAGCCGCCTCCAAATAAAATCAATACTCCCCACGGGAGCCTGCTCACATTTTCCCAAACCATTATTTGAGACTGTTCTTTATTTCCGCTAGGTAATAAAAACAGCAGTAGTGCGGCAGCCATCGCAATACCTGCATCACTTAAACCTGTGGTGCCAAACCATGCATTGATTGGACGACGTAAAATCCAAAGTATCACAACGCCTGCAAACACAAATGCTACGCGTTTTTCGGCTACTGACATGTCGCCAAGCTCATCGCGAAGATGACGTAAATAATCATTTACTTTTTGATTGGCTGGTATATTTATTTTAAAACTCAAATGAGTGAGTGAATACCACGCTAATGGCAACATTATGGCGGTAACAGGAACACCTACCATCATCCAATTGGCGAACGTAATTTTGATATCATAATTTTCTGTCAAAAATGCTGCTAATAACGCATTCGGCGGCGTACCTACAAGTGTAGCTAACCCTCCAATAGTGGCAGCGTAGGCAAGTCCTAGTAACATGGCCACTTGAAACGATTTATTCTGTTGCGGTGTAAGTTGCTCATTATTGTTAGCAATAACGCTAGCAACCGAAAGCGCAATTGGCATTAACATCATAGTGGTAGAAGTGTTCGTCATCCACATCGAAAGTAAGGCGGCAACTAACATAAAACCGCCAATCAATCGTTTACCATCTGTTCCTGTGAGCGTTAATATAAACAAAGCAATTCGCTTGTGTAACATCCATCGTTCAACTGCTAATGCTAATATAAACGCACCCAAAAATAGGTAAATAATTGGGTTAGCGTAAGCGCTTGTTGTATCAGCTATAGTAGCAATGCCCATAAAAGGAAAAATCACTATGGGTAAAAATGCGGTAACAGGCACAGGAATAGCCTCAGTTGCCCACCAAGTTGCCATCCATAATCCAACACCTGCTACCCGCCAAGCTTCTTGTGGCATTGCATTTTGAGATGCATCAAATAACATCATAAAAACAAATATGGCGGGCCCTAAGACAAGTCCAATGTCTTGATATCGTGCACGTTGATTGATGTCTGATGAGACTGCAGACATAACTACTCCTCAGTTAATGTACTGAATGATTTTAAAATAGGTTAATAACGCAAATTATTATAATAGGGAGCAAAGCTGTATTTCATTTACTGAAATACAGCCTTTAACCAGTATTATCTAGAAGCTTGCACGTACATCTAAATAATAGCTACGACCATAATCACGATGTGCATCAGCAAAATAACCAAAGAAACGATCAGCTAGTGGCGCACGTTCATTTGTTAGGTTTCTTACACCAAAGCGAATGCGTGTATCGACATCATTTACATCAAATCTATAGTCAAGTGTTGCATTGTAGGTTGTCATTGAAGGAATTTCATAGCGAGTTCCATCGTCAAGCGTCAAAGAGCTTTGATAGAAATCACCAATATAATTACCACTTAATGAAGCACCATATGCATCTTTGCGCCACGATAATCGAACGGTTTGTCGAAGTTCTTGGTTTCCATCTCGGCCTATTAAGTCAGCAAAGCCATCAACCGGGAAACTTGCAGGAATTAATCCAGAGTCTACGGCTGCTACTAATTTTGCCGCATCACCCCCAGCAACCTGTTCAAATTCATCAATTATTGAACCGTTATAACTAAATCTAAACCGGCCAATGTCGGTGGTTACATTATAATAAATACCCAAGTCATAACCGGCTAAATTACGTTGGTCAAGGTTGGCATATTGATCACTAATTTGTTCAATATCACCTGCTGGGCAAATGCCAGCAGCTAGGTAAACAGCCGATTGATCATCACTTGGTGTTTCTCGCGCTACAGCTGGGTTAAATGCAGCACCTGAGCAGTTGCTAGTACCGGCTTCTAATCGCAATAGCAAATCTAGTAAGGTATGGTTTTCCTCACCAAATAAGCCAATTGTATTTTCTTTTTCAATAGACCAGTAATCAAGGGTAACCGTTAGCTCATCTGTAGGTGTAAAAACAATACCAACATTTGTGTTTGTTGACTCTTCTGGGGCTAGATTTTCACTACCTTGGGCAACCCGCTGGATAGAGTTTCTGCAGTCAATAATATCTTGATCAGGGTCGCCGCCATTTTCTGCCGCATATAAACAAGCATAATCATTTCTGGTATTGTTTCTAGCAACAATTTCTTCATTTATGGTTATAAGATTCGGCGCTCTAAATGCTTCTGACCAAGAGCCTCTTATTAATAAGGATTCAATTGGTCTATAGCCAAAAGCAACCTTACCTACAGTGGTATTACCTACATCACTGAAATCTTCATATCGAATGGCAGCTTGTACGTCTAAATTCTCAAACACAGGTAATTGCAATTCTGCGAATATTGAAAGGACATCACGCTCCCCCGAACTGTCAGGTGTAGGGCTTGAGTTAACTACATCGGAAACAAATGGGTAAGTATCGCCATCGTAATCGGTAAAGGTAATGGTGCCATCCAAGCGGTCGTCTCTATCATCTACAAATGATTCTTCGCGATATTCTAAACCTGCTACAAATCCAACGGGGCCTCCTGGAAGCTCAAAAATTTCAGGCGTAAAAGCTTTAAAGTCAATAGATTTAAGTTCTGTTTCGTTATCGCGTCTAACGTCAATTAGTGCGCGTTCAATATTACTGTTAACGCCACCGCTAAAAGGGTTATATGCCGCTGGAGTATCGTCAAATAAAGCTTCGGCAATTAAATTGTTTGAAACTCGGTTGCGAGTAATATCCGTTTTTTCTGCTTTTGACCATACTAGCGCACCTTCCCAATCCCAGTCTCCCATTACTCCTCGTAACCCTTGAACAATGCGGAACGTGTCACCGTCGTTATCTACAATTCTTGGAACCTCAGCAAATCTATAATTATCAATAATTAACTCAGCACCATCACAAGGTACATCAGGTATTCTATCTGCTGAAAGGCGGTTTGGTGAGTCGCAAGGACCAAATGGATTGTAATAATTCTCTGCGCCAACTCTCAATCTAACTGCTGTAAATGGGGCGGTAGGGTGACGCCTAAGATTTGTTTTTGACTGGTAAAAAGAAAACTCGGTAAAGCTTTCCATGCTATCGTTAATTTCATGGTTAACATATAAAAACACATTGGAACGTTGTAGTTCCGAGCTAACATCTCTATCAGCATTTAAGTTATATCTGAAGGTTCCCTGTCCGTCTTTACCGCCACAAATAAATTCGTTTATATCATACTGGCAGCGATCATCGCCTACTGGATAAGTTTCAAATTCACCAGAACTATCCGTAAATTCATCTCGTACACCTAACCCAGACGCACCACTTACAAAATCAAACTGGCCAAAAAGCGAGTTTGCAGAGTTATTTCTAAACCGTGTGTCTCCTTCCCAAGGTGAACCTTCTGGAATTCTATCCCTAAAATCTGAATTCGCCCAACGGGGATCATCTTGAGAGTTCACTCGGTCACGTTGATAGTAGTTAGCAAATACACTTACATTTGTTTTACCATCGTTGAAATCTTGCCCCCACTTAAGGCTGAGCGTTTGCGTGTCTCTTGGAATTTCATCATATTCAGCGTGTCTAGCTGAAATGGTAAAGCCTACAAAATCAGTTTCTAATACATGATTAACTACGCCTGCTACCGCGTCAGCACCATATATTGCTGAAGCACCATCTCTTAACACTTCAACTCTATCCAACCCATGAACAGGAATAGTATTCACGTTAACGGAGTTTACAGGAACAAAACTACCACCTACCTCTTCTGTTTGATACGAGGCTGAATTCACCATACGTCTGCCGTTCAATAATACAAGCGTATTACCCGTTCCTAAGTTTCTTAGGTTGTATGTTCCAATATCGCCTCTAGCAGCATTCACACCACCACTTATGTTTTCCGCTTCACTAAAAAAGTTTTGCCCGTTCTCTGGTATTAACTGAAGTAGATCGTCAAGCGATTCAATGCCTAAATTTCCAATATCTTCACTACTAATAACTGAAACTGCTAACGCTTCTGCTACCGCACCACCTTTTATGTTTGAGCCAACAACGGTAATTTTTTCTACTTCTTCGTCGGTATTTTCTTGGCTTTGGGCGAAGGCTAGCGGTATCTGTGTACCCAGCGCCATGCCAACTGCTAAGCAAACTGCTTTGTAAGAATATTTGTTGTTTCTTATATTATTGTAGGGGAGATGCTTTTTCATAAGTTTTGCCCTTTTATTATTTTATGTGTGTTTTTAAATATTTTCTAATGTGGATTGTTCTATGTAACTCAAAATGAAAATGAGTACGTATTTCTTAATCTTTAAACCCCAGCGTATTATGTATGTTAAGTAATAAATTTCTTAATAATTGACCGCTTATTTACTACTACGCACAAGTTATGAAAATCCCCTAGTTGTATTGGTAAATAATTATCACTTAGGAATAGTAGGAAGATAATTTCGTGTCTTTACTATCTGTATCAAAATGTTTGACTTGAAAACACAGGCTCTTTTTGATTTCCCTTTAAAATATTCGAACTAATTAGGCTTAGACGTTATTACCCTATAATAGGCAGGGCTAAGCCTACAATTATCAGGCTTATTACTAGGTTGTATGCCCAAACAGGAGATTGATGATTTTGAGTGTATGACTCGCCAACTAAATTTGATATGTACAAGTTACGCGACCGTTGCTTCTTAGGTAGTTTTAGCACATTAGACTGATTTAGAGATGTCTTTAATGATCGCAGACAGGATGTTTTGGCCCACATTTCACAACAATCAGAGAATATATATTGATGCCTAGAGTCGCTGCCTAACCATTCAAAAAATTCAAGTCGTTTGGCATAGTTGAGTTTGGTAAGAGACTGTTCTAACACCTCTGACGTTGAATCCTTTCCTTCTAGCATGCTTGTATCAACAAAACTATCTAAAAACCCAAGCCAATTGATAGCTTGTTCAACTATCTCTTCAGGGTATTCCGTACCTGTCCATTCATTAACGTTCACGTTAGGCGCTCTTTTTACTCATGTTTTTGCGAGTTCGTATAGTGTCGCTACTTATATGTTGATTAGTTTGAATGAAGCTTTTACAAAGCTTTAAGCCTTTCGTTATATGGTTTTCGACGGTTTTCTTTGAAATATCAAACTTCTTTGATATTTCATCATGACTTCTACCCTGGATTTTTCGTTCAATAAATACCTTTTTGCATATTGGCGGCAACTGCTCAATCGCATAAGATAATAATTTGTACTCCTCCTCTTTGGCAATAGTTATGTCTAAAGATTCAAGCAATTGATCGTCATTGCAGACTTCTTTTTTATGTAAATAGGCATCTCTTACTTTACTGTGTCTAACTTTTGATATTGCTAGATTCTTTGCAATAGAAAATAATAATGGGTCGAGCCTATTTAATTTTTCATTGAAGGTGGCATCCGTTGGGTCTTGTTTGGCGATTACAAAAATCTTCAGCAAAGCCTCTTGGAATACTTCTTGAGATTCAGCTTCCGGTATAATTTTGAATAGCATATTCATTAGTTTAGGTTTACACCTGAACTCTAGTTGCTTAAACGCAATGTCTTCGCCGTTTTTTTCACTGCAATTTTCGCTTTTATGATTTGCTATTGTTTGTTGTTTGAGATTTT
>DDIL01000125.1 GCA_002338515.1 Glaciecola sp. UBA1851
GCAATACTCATACTAAACTTGTCGGTTGGTTTGTACGAACAGAGTCTACGAGAACCATTTAGAGGTATTATTAGACGGATATTTGTATCTGCGGTAATGAGCTACTTTGGCGTTGCCATTGTTTCGAGTTTATTATTCGATGATACAACCGAACACTACTTGCATGCGCCACTATCCGTTGCCTTCATCATACTTGCGTTGGTTTCTTTTCGATATTTTATACAACGAACCAATAGCATTACTGACAAACCAAATCTAATTGTGCTTGGTGCCGGAGTGCGTGCTGCCGTTATAGAAAATAGAATGCGTAGGGTAGTGGATAGAGTTAATTTTAACCTAATTGCGTTTATACCCGTTGCTGGTGATCAAATTGAAGACGGAGTAAAACGAGAAAATATTTGCAACATTGATATAGATAAAGACTTAGCCGAATATATTGTCAATGAGGATATAAGTGAAATAGTAATAGCTAATGATCAACGAAGAGGAACCTTGCCTACAGATGTTCTGTTTGAAGCCCGTTTGAAAGGTGTACAAATTACCGATTTGTTAGATTTTATGGAACGTGAAATTGGCCAAATTGCTGTAGACCTTATGTATCCAAGTTGGGTCATTTACTCAAATGGTTTTCAAACTCAAAAATTATTTAGAAAGGCTGCTGATTATTGGTTGAATATATTTTTAGCCATAGTAATTTTATTTTTCACATGGCCAATTATGCTAATTACGGCTCTTATTATTTATATAGATGATGGGCGCAGAACAGGTGCTCCAATATTATATCGACAGCAAAGAGTAGGCCAAAACGGAAAGCTATTTGATATTTTAAAATTCAGAAGTATGCGCCCCGATGCTGAGAAAGATGGGGCGAAGTGGGCGTCAAAAAATGATAGTAGAGTGACATCTATTGGTGCATTTATTAGGAAGTACAGAGTTGATGAATTACCTCAATTATTAAACGTTCTTCGAGGGGAGATGTCGTTTATTGGTCCTCGGCCTGAAAGACCAGAGTTTGTTGAACAGTTAATTAAAGAAGTGCCTTATTACAATCAACGTCACAATGTAAAGCCAGGGCTAGCAGGATGGGCGCAACTAAATTATCCTTATGGCGCGAGTGTAAAAGATTCGCTAGAAAAGCTTAAATTTGATTTATACTACGTTAAACATCAAAGTTTGTTATTAGATATATTAATACTAATAAGAACAACTGAAGTTGTTTTATTCGGAAAAGGAAGATAGTTTTTGAACGCAATTAATAAGAATAAAAACCGTATTCATGCTATGACGGTAGACGTTGAAGACTACTTCCATGTTTCTGCTTTTGATTCCGTCATTAAAACTACAGATTGGGAACACATTACGCCCAGAGTGGGTGACAACACACATCGGCTAATAGATTTATTTAATGAACATGATGTTAAAGCCACGTTCTTTACGTTGGGGTGGGTGGCTAAACACTGTCCAGATGTAATTAAACGTATAGTTGATGAAGGACATGAATTGGCCAGCCATGGAACCAATCACCGTCGAAACACATCCATGTCTAGAGACCAAGTATACAAAGATATAAAAGAAAGTAAGGATATTTTGGAACAAATATCTGGGCAAGGAATAATTGGTTATAGGGCTCCAAGCTTTTCTATTGATAAGAGTAATGAATACGTGTTTGAGATTTTAACCGAACTAGGCTTCAAATATTCTTCAAGCACTTATCCTATTGAACACGATTTATATGGTGTACCAGATTGGCCTAGATTCAAGCATATGCGTCAAGAAGGAATTATCGAAATACCTATTCCAACAATTGAAAAGAATGCAAAGAATAAAGGCATTGGCGGTGGTGGTTACTTTCGTTTATATCCTTACTGGCTTTCTAAAAGAAGAATTGACAAGTACCTTATTGATAATACGCAACCGTATAATTTTTATTTTCACCCTTGGGAAATCGATGTAGACCAACCTAGAGTGTCAGATGCCTCGTTTAAATCGAAACTAAGACACTATATAAATCTGAATGTAATGGAAAAAAAGCTTGTTATGCTTATGCAAGATTTCAATTGGTCTAGTATGAGAGATGTTTATGGCATTAAAATGGAGTAGTAAATGACGGTTAATGGACTGCAAAAGCAAACTTTGCCTAATGACGCAAAGAAAATTGGCTGGATGTTTCTGGGGACACTAGCAATATGGATTTTGTTGGTTAACGAGCCTTTATGGGCAGCGATGCAAATATGGGCAGGTAATGAAATATATAATCATTGTCTAATAGTTATTCCAGCGTCAATTTACTTGGTATATGAGCGAAGACATGACATAGATTGGTCGTCAATGAGCTTCTCACGCATAGCAATTGCATTATTTGTTCTTCAACTTGTTTTTTACATACTAAGCACAGCAGCAAGTATTCAGCTGTTTAGACATATTGCTATATTTAGTATGTTACCAACATTAGTATGGATATTTGTTGGAGATAAAATAGCTTGGGATATCAGATTTGCGCTATTTTTTGTGTTGTTTTCTGTGCCTGTTGGCGAAGAACTTATTCCGTTTTTACAAGAGCTTACTGCAGATCTGTCTGTTTTTTTATTAGATTTATCAGGCATTCCTTTATTTAGAAGCGGCTTATATATCGAAATACCACAAGGGAAATTCCTAGTAGCTGAAGCTTGCTCGGGAGTAAGCTTTCTTATAGCCTCGATTGTTTTAGGCAATTTGTATGCAAATATGTACCTAGTTACGTGGCGCACTAGAATATTATTTGTATTTCTCTCTGTAATATTTCCAATAGCAGCGAATGCTGTTCGAGTATATGGCATTATTTATATTGGCTATGCATCTGATATGGAGCATGCAGTGGGTGCAGACCATCTAATATATGGTTGGTTCTTCTTTGCGTTTGTTTTGATTTGCATGTTTTTTATAGGCGAAACCATAAGAAAGCGTGAGGTTAAATGGTTATCAGCAAAATCGAATCAGTTAGATATGCAAAAAAATGCTCCCGTATCGTCTGAAATAAAACAAGTTAGTCAAAGTAATTTAGTATTAAATAAAACTGCAGTTATCTCTGTAAGTGTTATTGCGGCCTGCATTGTAGGTTCAATTTTACAGATAAATAGAATGACAATTGATCAAGATGCCGTCTTATCAAAAGTGAACATTGATACTCATAGCTTGAGTTTGGTTACTTATGAGCCAAGAGTCAAATGGGAGCCGAGGTATATCGGAAATAACCAAGAAGAGTTAATCAGTCTTTCTGACGAAGGGTTTGTTTTTGACTTATATTATGCATTTTTTAATGGTACCAAGGGTGAATTAGTATCGTCGCTACACAGGTTGTATAACCAGGATAGATGGACTTTGGTGGATCGTAAGCGGTTAAATATTGGCGAACATCAGGTTATTTATGAATTAGTTACGACCTCGGTAGGCATAAAGAAAGAAATTATATACTGGTATATTGTAGATGGTAAAATTGTAGATACTTATAAAGAAGCTAAGTTTATTGAATTTATAAACAAGTTAAAGGGTAAACCTACCAATGCTGCAATTATTGCCGTAGGTGTAAATATGGATGCAGATATCCCTTCTAAAGTTGATACTCTTATGAAAAAAGCAACATTGATAAAAGAAGATAATTTGGATTTATTTTCTATTGATTAACCTTTAATGGGGTTAATTATTTATTAACGAGCGCCACTCAAGCAGCGCTAAAATTGGAAATAATCATATGCTATTTAAAGGGTATTTATTGTGAGGGTCGTAATTAAAAACCTCTTGAATCTTTTGTGTCAACTGGTCGTTTTGCCGTTGGCAGTACTTTCTTTTGTAGAAAAAACTTTAACATCTGGTAAATCTGAAGTTGCCTTTGGAATGTGTACTCATATAGTCGCTATATTACCAGGGATTCCAGGCATGTTTTTGCGACGAGCTTTTTATACCTTGTCATTAGAAAAATGTTCAAATCACTGTCATATTGGATTTGGAACTATAATTTCACATCGGTGCACAGTGCTTGATAATCATGTATATATAGGAAGTTATGCGAGCATAGGGAATTGCCATATAGGTGAAAATAGTTTAATTGGTAGTAAATCTAGCATTTTAAGTGGTGAAGCCTTACATGAGTTAGATGAAGAAGGACAGTGGACCCCTTACTCCTCAAATTTACTTGTAAGGGTAAATATTGCAAAAAATGTATGGATTGGTGAAGGTGCAATCGTTTCGGCGGATGTTGGTGAGTCATCAATGATTGGTTCAGGAGCGGTTGTTACTTCTCAGTTAAAATCTCTTGTAATGGTAGCTGGCAATCCAGCTAGGTTTGTCAAAAAATTGGAGCCCAGAAAGTCTGAGGCTGACTAATCGATTTATAATTTAAAATTTCTACTAAGGTGTATCCCATGCAAAGACAAGCGTTTATTGATTGGATGAAAGCTACTGGCATGTTTGCCATTGTTGTGGGTCATATAATTGGGAGTCCCTATCATATCTTCAATTTGGTTAGCCAACCAATTTATACAAAACAGTTAGGCGTTTGTTTTTTTATATTTATTATGGGCTGGAGCTTGGCTCATGAAAAAAGCAATTCATTCCAAGTTGTGTTTAAGCGAGCTTTTCCAATTTATTTTTATGGTGCGTTATTTGCTATCTTAATGAGCGCATATAACTACTATAATGTGGGCAACTTAAACGAAAGTAACTATTTACCCTTCTTTTTAGGTGCAAACGTACTATTCAACTTTTTCCCTGCCAATCCAACTACTTGGTATATAGGTACTTATTTACATGTCTTGTTGTTTTGGTTTTTATTTATGAGAAACAGACAAATTGGATTAGGACATGTCGGTATTGCAATAATTATTGAGATAGTGGTGCGCGCCTCACTTATATATCAAGACTTAGATTTTGTAGCTTATATGACATTACCAAACTGGCTTACTATCTTTGTTTTAGGAAGCTACTTACATCAAAAGAAAGATACTTCTTTTACCTTGAGCACAGTTTTAATGCTAGTAGCGTGGGCTGCATTACTTGCATTGTGGGCAAGCCCTTTAAATAATTTAATAGCACCTAAATCATTCCCTTTTAGAGAGATTTCTAATGTAGAAAATCTACACACTTGGGGGCCATCATTTGCTAGGTCTGTATTGATTTCATTTATTTATATTCTTAACACTATTGTATTTTTTGAATTATTAAGAAGAGTACCATACAACAAAGTGGTAGGTTTTTTCGCTAGAAATAGTCTAATTACTTTCATTGTTCACATGCCATTAATTTATGCTACAAATAAGTTTTTCTACAATACTTTTGAAACTGAATGGGTAGCGCAGTGGCTAATGATTGCTTTCATATTTATTGGGTGTGCATTAATATCTGAGGTTTTCAATAAAATTATAAATTTATCATACTTACAAACTAAAGCATGGTCCATTTGGACTTTAATCTTTGGAAGATTCATCAAAGAAACAGCAAACCAAAATAAGAATTAATGAGATGTCTAACAATAAAGCACATATAGGCTATGTGAGGCATAAGGGAGTTGCTCAAAGCATTGTGATAGGTCTTCCTTTTGCGATGGGTTGCTTCCATAAAGAAAAACATAGTATTGTTTTTTATTTAGAAGATGATCTTATCAATTCATGCGAAGCACATATTGTAACTAAATGGAACGATGGGTCTGCTAAATGGTTACATTTGGAATTTATATGTGAGGGAAATGGTAAGCTTTATTACGATATTCAGAAAAACCTCGAAAATTCAAATGTGACGAAAGTTTACGACAAGTTAGATAATCAATTCTCAACCATGGATTCGTTAAATAAACAGGCGCCACAAAATGTTAAAATTGAAGGAACACTGTCAACAAATCCTAGCAATCAGTTTTCAATTGTAGTCGATTCATTACCAATAACTTTTAACCCACAGATTTCTTTTAAAGGAAATAAAGATAATATATCTTTTGACATTAAAAGCATGCTTTTCAAAAAAACCAAATTGAGTAATCAATATTGTGTTTGTTACGAGTTGGAGTTTGAAGGTAAACTGTTGTTGCTTGAATTAAATATTAAACACATATTGGCAACTCAGAGTGTTGATATTTCAGTTAGGATACACAATCCAGCTGCAGCAGAGCATTTAAACAATACTTGGGATTTGGGTGACAAAAATAGCTTCTTCATAGACAAGTTTGATTTACTTATTCTACAAAATAATAGTTTGGCGAGTATTTCAGTAATCGACCAAATAGATAACTCTGAACAATCCGCTCGTCACTTCTATAATGCCCCCTTTTTACTAAAACAACAGGGTAGTGGTGGAGAAAATTGGCAATCCCCTATTCATTGGGATGAAAACAAGGAAACTACCGTACAAGAACAAGGATACATTCTGAATTCTGGAACAGACCATCAAACCATATCAGGTTTTAGAGCGTCTCCTTATGTTGCATTAAGTAACGCAGACAATGTTATAGTTATTCATATGGACGAATTCTGGCAAAACTTTCCTATTTCAATTGAGTCTTTGCAATCTGGAGTGAGATTTGGTCTATTTCATGATAGAACCGAATTACAAGGCGGTGAAAGTAAAAGTTGGAATATTCATGCTAGCTTTTTTTCATCAAGTGAAAGTGTGGAAAAGTTAATTGAAAAATCAAGTTCAAGTAATGCGACTTTTAATTGGTGTACCCATTACTTAAACAGAACGAGCGTATTTGGACACTTAAGTTTTTCTGAATCTGAGAGTGACTTATCATCTCTAATCAAGCTTGGTATAGAAGGCGAATTTAACTTTTTCAATAAGCGTGAGCAGATTGACGTGTTTGGCTGGCGAAATTTTGGCGAATTATATGCTGATCATGAAATCCCTGAAAAGTTTGACGGGCAATATTTTGTATCCCATTATAATAATCAATACGACCCTATATTTGGCTTCACTCTTCAATATCTCAGAAGTAAAGACGTAAAATGGAAGCAATTAGTTTCTCCTCTAAGTAGACATGTTCAAGATATTGATGTTTACGATACTGAATACGATAAAGGTGAATATAACGGTGGCCTAATGTGGCATACAGACCATTATTTACCAGCGGAAACATGTACTCACAGATCTAATTCAAAGCACCATAGCTACGCTTATGATGGTTTTTTAGGCGGAGGCGGACCGGGTGGTCAACATTGTTATACAACTGGTTTATTGTGGCAGTATTTGTTTTTTGCTGATGATATGGCTAAGCGTAAAGTTCTACAGTTAACTGATTGGGTAAGACGTTTCTATAACGGAAGTGGCTCTTTGCTTGAACGCACATTTAGATTGTTAACGATTGATTTGAAGAACGAACAGCTTACTATGGTAGGCATAACGCGCTTTGGAAATAAATATCCACTAGATAGAGGTACGGGTAATTTTTTAATTGCATTATTAGATAGCTATGAAATTACTCAAAATGCAAATTTATTGCAAGAATCTGCGTTCGTTATAAAAAATACGGTTCACCCTAGCGATGATCTTCAGAAAAGACAATTGTACGATGTTGAAAACGCTTGGTTTTATACTGTATTTTTTCAAGCTGTCGTTCGTTTTTTATTTTTAAAAGAGTCGATACATCAACTTGATAAAGACTACATGTATGCGAGATATACATTCATTCATTACAGCCAATGGATGTTAGAAAATGAACAATACTATTTAAATAAACCTGAAATTCTAGAGTTTCCCAATGATACATGGTGTGCCCAGGATATTCGTAAAGCCAATCTTTTGTATTATGGTTACTATTTCAGTGAAGATAAAAATAAAGGATTCATAGAGAAAGCAGATAAATTTTATGAATATATAAGAAACCACTTGCAGCAGTCCAATGAAAAGCAGCACACTAGAGTGTTAGCAATACTGATGCAAAATGATGGGGTAGTGCAAAAATTTCAACATATAAATGAAGAAAAAAGAATACTACCTCACTCTAGTGTTGTTCTTGAACAACAAGATTTTGGTAATGCGCCTGAGTTTAGCAAAGCAAAGATACTTACAATGTATTTAAAAGATATGTCCAAACTTCTGCTAAAGTTTTCAGTGAAAAAAGAATGGAATTGGCTCAAATTTAGGATAAATAAAATTACCAACCGCTAAGCTAGTTTACATATTAACTATTAACTTCAATTACAGAGAGCACAATGAACCAATCAGAGATACAAGATATTATTTATCAAGCAATAGAAATGGCAAACAACGTACGAGAAGACGATAAGCAAATTCCAAAAGGCGTTGACACTGCGCTATATACTAAAGATGGCCACCTTGATTCTATGGGGCTTGTTGGTTTCTTAATAGATGTTGAAGAGTTATTCCTTGATGAAGATATACAAATTGCGCTAAGCGATGAAAAAGCTATGTCACAAAAGAATAGTCCATTTAAGACCGTTCAAACGCTTACAGATTATATTGAAACGTTACTTTAAGAAGAATACCTATGACCACAGATGCATCTAGTAAAACTCTTTTAATAACCGGAGCAAGTAAAGGTTTAGGTAAAGTAATAGCCGAATACTACTTGGATAAAGGATGGAGCGTATTTGGTTGTGCACGTTCAGAATCGCAAATTGAGCATGATAATTACCAGCACTTTCAATTAGACATTACTAGCCCTGAACAAGTTGCGACACTTTTTAAAGATATCAGAAAGTATACTAAACACCTCAATGCATTGATAAATAATGCGGGTATTGCAAGTATGAATGCTTTTGCATTAACGCCGTCTCATACTTTCGAAAAAGTGTTTGCTACTAATGTGCATGGTACGTTTCTATTCTGCCAAAAAGCTTTAGGTATGTTAAAGAGAGCAAATTCGTCATGTATTATCAATATGACGACTGTTGCGGTTCCATTGCAATTAGAAGGTGAAGCGGTTTATGCTGCGAGCAAGAGTGCGGTAGAGACGCTTACTCAGATAATAGCGAAAGAATATGGCGTGTTTAATATCAGGTGTAATGCAATTGGTCCATCTCCAATTCAAACTAATTTAATTAGAAGTGTGCCTAAAGACAAAATTGATAAACTTATTGATCATCAAGCAATTAAAGAGATGGCTACGCCTGAAGATGTGACTAACTTAGTTGATTTCTTTTTGAGCCCGGCAAGCAAGATGATTACTGGTCAAATAATTTATTTGGGAGGTATTTCAAAATGATTGAATTTTTCATGCAAAAGATGCGCGAAAATCCAGATAACGAAGCAATTTTGTCTTCAAAGTTTAAACTCACCTGTGCACAACTGTTAAAGCAAACTGAAGAATTCGGTAAGTGGTTAGTAA
>DDIL01000161.1 GCA_002338515.1 Glaciecola sp. UBA1851
TGAGCGAAGCGAAATGCGCCCGTAAAGTTGTCCCAGCGACCGAAGGGAGTGAGTTGAGCGCATTGTTAGTGGCTTTCCACAAATGTTTTCATACAAAGCTCGAGGTTGTCTGATATATCATTATTGTCCATACATGACGAAAAATTACTTTTGTAAAGCTCATTTAATGGTTTTATTTGTTTACTCTCTAACTTAGCATTACACGAATAATAAAAGTAAGCTCTTGATATTAATGCTTTAGTCAAGAAATCGCCTAATAAATCAGTTTCTGTAACAACTCTAACTATTTCTTGTTTGGTAGCCAAAGGTATCGCATTGAATTCGTCATCTGGTGTCACAGCGACAACCATAACGTCTGGAGTTTCATCTGCTGATCTTTCCTTTAGTGCTTCAGTTTTAAATGGTTTCTGAAGTGTTTCAATGTACGCAAATTGCGACTCTAGCTCGCATAATGTTGGACTAGGCGGCTCGAAATCATTACCTTTTTGCGTATTTTTACAGGCAATAAGAAAAACCGAAAAGGTAAGCGCACTTATTAAATTTTTAAACAAAGATATAAACTCCACTGTGCCACTAACACTCAGTTAAGAGGCGAAAACCGCTCTTGTTTTCGTCCGTCTTCAACTTTTTGTTAGGCATCGCTTCCTCTCGTATATAGTTTATGGAACACATATGCCCCCAAACAGCCATGTATTCCAAAAACGAAAAATTGTTCTAATATTTTGATCCAGCCCCAATAAGTCCTCTTCCCTCATTCAATAATTGTCCTGTAGTGACCATAAAAGTTTTCACCTGAAGAAAAACCTGAGTCGTATCCAGCGGCAAACTCAAGTCCAAGGATAATTACTAAAGGTATCAATGCACCTACAACCATAACGTTGATTATGTTATTCCACTTTTTGTGTTTCAACGCAAAGTAAGCAGGCATGCCTAAAGAGACAATTATCGCAATAGAAACAATAGCTACAGAAACGAAATAAATAATCATCTGATTGTTCAAATCAACGAACCATTGCCCAAGAAAAAGTGACTCCATAGATACAGTCACATAGCTTAACGGGACTTGTGCAATAGTCGCACCGATGATAGCAATTAGCAGAGTTTTCAAGATGCCTAACAATTTAATATCTAACTACCTGTGGATAAGTTTTAA
The DNA here is from genome assembly GCA_002338515.1 of Glaciecola sp. UBA1851. Lineage (GTDB taxonomy): Bacteria > Pseudomonadota > Gammaproteobacteria > Enterobacterales > Alteromonadaceae > Glaciecola. Next base: position 1,154 of record DDIL01000161.1, read on the forward strand.
CTCCACAGCGGTATATATGATTATAGACGACATTAAACATATTATTTAAACCCTTCTATTATAAAGCTTTATTTAAAGGCGACGCGTTGTCCCTAAGTAAAATACACCGCTCGCCTTTATCTTGCTGTTATACACCAAGAATAACTTCTCAGTATAAGAATTATAATACTTTAGTGCTGAAGTATTATTTATCCATTAAATGTCTTTCAAAGAAGTCGACCAACATTGTTTGCCTATGTAAAACAGTATTTTCACCCTTTCTAATACCATGGGCTCTGTTTGGGTAAGCCATGAATTCAAAGTGTTTATTGTGTTTTACCAGTTCATCAATTAGTTTTTCTGAACCTTGATAATGCACGTTGTCATCCCCTGTACCATGTATTAGTAGTAACTTGCCTACAAAATCTTCAACAAAATTAATTGATGAGGTGTTGTAGTAGCTTTCAGGATCATCATTAGGATTGCCCGAGTACCTTTCTTGATAAATTGTATCGTATAAACTTATATCAGGCACAGGCGCAATAGCCACTCCTGCATGAAATTTATCGCCATGTTTGAATAGCATATTTAAGGTAGAGCTACCGCCGCCAGAATGTCCATAAACGCCCACTCTATCGGTATCTATAAAGCTATACCGTTTTGCAATTTCATCTAGTGCATCAGCCTGATCTTGTACTGTAATGGAGCCTATTTGTTTATAAATAGACTTTCGCCAATCACGTCCTTTTGGTGCACGTGTCCCGCGGTTATCAACCGAAACAACAATAAAGCCCTGTTGAACTAGTAGCGCTCTTAATAAATAGCCATCTCCGCCCCATCTATCTTGTACTGTTTGACCCCAAGGCTCACCATACACATAAAAAATAATGGGGTGCTTTTTCGACTTGTTTAGGTTGGTTGGCATCATTATATAAGCATCTAAAACAGTGCCATCTTGAGCGTTTACTTGAATAAATTCTGAACTAGGAAGTTGATACTCGGCAAGTCGCTGTTTAAGCTCTTCGTTTTTAACTAGCTTAGTCACAGTAGTGTGGCCGTCAACTTTAATAGTTTGCGTCTTTGTAGGGGAATTAAAGCTATTATGGTAGTGCAATGCGTTTGATGCATCTTTTGACATTTCATAACCATTATAACCCTCATATTCTTGAGGTGTAATACGAGTGGGCTTGCCCGTGCCGTCTAAACTAGCTTCGAATAAATACCGCTGCGCAACGTTATTGGGCGATGCAGTAAAATAAACCTTATTTTTATCTTCGTTCAAAGCAAGCATGGATACAATGTCAAAACCACCAGGGGTAAGGTTAACTATTTCATCTCCATTGGTGGATATTCTATATAAATTACGCCACCCGTCGCGCTCACTGTGCCAAATAAAATGCTTACCATTATTAATAAATTCTGCATCATAGTACCACTCAAGAAAAGCAGTATCAGTATCGGTATAAATATTAGTAAGTGAGTTGTCACTTATGTTAAACAGTATGATTTTGTTGACTTGCTGAGGCCTATCTACGTCCTGTATCAATAATTGATTGTTTGTTGCCCAATTAATTCTAGGAATATATCTATCTCTATTATCCCCTTCTAACTCTGCCCAACTAGTGGTTTTACTATTTACATTTACTACACCCACTCTAACCGCTGAATTTGTTTCTCCGGCTTTCGGATAGGGAAAACTAATTATTTCAGGGTATAGATTACTGGTATTGTCAATCATATGAAAAACGCGAACACCAGACGTATCAAACTGCCAATAGGCTATTTTTTGGCTATCGGGAGACCATCTGAAACCATCAGCTATAACGAACTCTTCTTCATATACCCAATCGAAATTACCATTAATAACAACCTCGTTGCCATCAGTAGTAAGTTGCGAGATTTGGCTATTGCCATCATCCACGGTCTCTGCATAAATATTATTTTTATACACATAGGCTATTTGCGTACTGTCAGGAGAAAATTTAGCAAACATCAATTGCGCCTCTTCGTCTTCTGGACGCATTTCATCACCTTCGTAACTTATTGACAAGGTAGCTTGTGGCCCAATTTGACGTAAAGCGTTTGTTTCAAGGTTTAATAACCAATAATCACCCCGACTATTCGAGCGCCAAACCTTTTTCGAATTACTATAAATTAGTACCCATTTACCGTCTTTTGACCAACTATAGTCATCAATTGCTAAGGGTTCGTCTGTGTTGGTAGGCGTTAACCTTTCAAATGCGACCAACACGCGTCGATTTTCTCCAGCGACATCATAAAAGACAATATCATTGCCTTTTACACCTGGGTTATCATCTGTAACGGCCACTTTTTCTGTATTTCTTGGCTCTAATATTGTGTATCCACTACCATCATCTAGCCATCTAAAATAAGCGCCTCGCTCACTCTCAAAATATTTATCTTTGTATATCTTATCAAGTGACAATAGCTGTTTATTATCAACGCTTTCTAGCGTACTAACGCACCCCTGCATTAAGGTTGCGATAAATAAAAAGCCTAAAAGACTAGAGCAACGTGCGATTTTTCTAAGGGACATATAGTAGTTTCCTTACAATCATTGCTGTAAAGCAATGGGTTAATTAAATAGATGTAGTTAACGCATTCATCGAGCTATTTATTTTGTTCAAGAAGTGCTTGCACTTCTTCTCTATGACTCAACACAAATAGCAATACTAAGTCTTTTGGTTTTGAATGTTCCATAGCAATTTTTGATGCTTGCAGTGGATTATTAGCGAGGCTAATAGCAGTATTGGATATACCGTGCTTCACTAAATAGTCCTGAACTAATTCAGAAATTTTACCCAACTCTCGGCCTCTTAAATATTCTTCAAGCTCACTTAATATATATTGTGTAGGTTGAATGCTCATTACCGCATCTACCACTTTCAATATTTCGGTGTTGGAACGGTCGCCAGCATGACTAAACATCACGTGGATATTGCATTCGCCTTCCATCCGCTTAATATTATCTGCCATGTTTTTCGCCATGCTCATAACAGCTTGCATACTGTGTTCGTTGTGAGCAAAGTCAACAATAACGGTTCTACCCTTAGTACGATAAATATTGCCTCTACCAGGATTGTCTTGTGCATTTTCGCCAAAGCTTTCTAAGCCTGCTACTATCGCTTTGTCGCTAATGTCCATAAGTTTGCACAAACCAATTACGCCTAGTGCGTTTTGAATATTATGTTTGGCTGTACCATTTACAGTCATGGGTGCGCTTTCAATATCACATAAGGCTTTGCGTTCAAGATGGCTATATACAAACTGATTGTTTTCAACATAAACACAAGGCATGTTTTGCTGAATACTTTGTTGTATTAAAGGATTATGGATATTGGGGCTGAACCAACATAAGGGGACGGATGTTGGGCTGTGGTTGGAAGAATCAAACACATTATTAGGTACATATTTGGTTAGGCGTTTATCATCAGCATTCAATACCAAGTGGCTGTCCTCATGAATTGCTTTTGCAACCATGAGTTTTACCTGCGCTATTTCATCAACTGTATTAATTCCGTATTGGCCTAAATGATCACTCGCAGCATTAGTAACTAAAGCAACTTGTGCATGCTCTATTGGCAATCCACGTCTTAATAAACCTCCTCTCGCTACTTCTAAAAACGCAATTTCAGTGCGATTATCTCTTAGCA
>DDIL01000001.1 GCA_002338515.1 Glaciecola sp. UBA1851
TGGAACCAATTTGTTACTTAGTTGACGATTTAAAAATACTAAAAGTTAATATTAAGCTATAAATTTCTAATTATATTGTGCAGAGGGTATTGATTCGCTGTGTTGTAATATGTCTTTTTCTAGTAAGAAGCATGACAACAGTAAAAACAATAAAGCAATGCCGCTCATGATAAAATACACGGGTTGGAAAGAGTAAACGTCGTATAGAGCACCAAAAATAGGGGCTAAAATTCCAGCACCAAGTTGCATTACAAACATAAATCCAATTAAATAAAGCGTAGATGACAGTCTATTGTCAAAATGCATGTTTATATATTTGAATATCGAAACCATCAAAATAGGCAATTCAGCTGCATGCAATAGCTTTATAACTGACAATATAATTTCATTATCAAAGCTTGCTGAAGCAAATATTCTTATAAACATAATAGCACCAGCTAGTATAAGCCCTGTTTTCACGCCTATTTTGTTTACAACAAATGGGGCGATTAGAAAGCCTCCAGCCTCTAAAAAAATTTGCAGAGAATTTAAATAACCATACATTTCATTTCCCTGTCTAACATTATCAAATAGTGATGCGTAAAATACTGGAAACTGCTGATCATACACTGTGTATATGGTAGCGACACCTAATACAAATATTGCTAGATTATAAAAGCGACGCATTTTAAGCACTTTAATAACTTCGCTAATTTGTAGCGAGTTCTCTGAAGTGGTATCCGTTTTTATTGGTACCTTAATTTGAACTACTAAAAGAATAAATATAGGAACAAATGAGACTATGGATGCCGCCCAAAAAATAGTCTCACTTCCAGCATTTATTAAAATTCCACCAAATAGTGCTGCACTCGCCCAGCCTAAAGAACCCCATAATCGCACTTTTCCATATTCAAAATTACTATAACGAGATAATCTCTCAAGGTAAGTTTCTACTACGCCGGCCATGGCCAGAAAAACTAAAGCAACATAGGCTGCTCCCACTAAAGTACCTAAGTAGAAATTCGTTGAAATGAGAGGTTGGTAAACAAAACTAAAAAAAGGTCCTGTACCCAATAGAAATAAAGCGTTAATCCATAGTAGATATTGTTTTGTGTGTATTTTATCTTGAACAAAACCTAATAGGGGCTGTATACATATTGCAGCAATTGAGTTAGCAGAAAAAATAATACCAATTTGTTTACCCGACAATTCTACTGTTTGACTCAACCATATTGCATACATTGAATATACAAACGCGTACCCACAAAAAAGAGTAAATAAATATGCGCTACTTGCCCAGTAGTTACGTTGGCTAAAAGTCATTAAATTACCCCGATGATTCAAGTTAATCTGGTTTAAACAGAACAGATTTATCTGCTATAAAATTAGAATAGAAAGGCAATATGGCACCACCTACCATAATCGCATCTTTGCCTAAAGCGCCTTTTACAATTCGCGGTGGGAAAATATCTCTCTCGATAAATTCATCTACAAACAGCTTGGTTTTCGAGATTATTTTATCTAGCAACGTGCCATTTAAATTTATATCAATAATGACCGCTTCATAATCTAATATTGCACTAGCACCTACTACAAGTTCTGCTAATGCATGGCTACAATCTTCAATCCATTCATCAAACTCAAATGCATCAGTATTAAGACCTTGTTGTAATTGTACAATATTACTAACGTCGTAATTTCTCAGCGTTAAATAGTCAATTAAGCTCATTAATGATGCTCGGTTAAGCAAAATTTCAAATGGCCTTTTCGGAGTGGGTAGACTGGGAGATTTGGAATATGAAACAGGGTAAGAGGCAATGGCCGCGCTATTTGCATGTATACCAGTTTCAACATTTCCCTTTAAGACCAGACCACCGCCAATAAAACTATCTATGTAAACATATAAATAGTTATTTATATTTTTACCTTGCCCAAAAAGTAACTCTGCCGCAGACGCTGCAGTACAATCGTTACTCACTTGTATATCGTAATGAAGGCGGTCTTCCAGTTGCTCTTTTAAATTAAAGGTTTCCCAAATTACAGCAATCTCTTTGGGCATTTCCTGTCCATCACTCCATCGTCCTAAGAACCATGGCATAGCCACTCCTAAACCTTTAATTCTCTCTTGTTTGTCATCTGAGATATTTGCAACCAGATGAGGTAAATTATCAACGATTACCTCAACTATTCTATAAGGATCAGGATAATTATATGATTCCTGCATTTTTGAAATTATATGCCCTGCAATGTCCATTAAGACTATTTTTATCTCACGACGACCAACCATTACTCCAATCGAGTATGCACCATTTGGGTTTAGAGTATACATCTCAGATGGGCGTCCTTTTCCACTTACCCTTTTACTCTCTAACAAAATAAGGTTTTGTTCAAATAGGTCATTTACAATTCGCATGACGGCTTGCGTAGTTAAATTAGTAAGTTTAGCCAACTCTGTTTTAGATGATGCTCCATGTTTACTTAACATTGATAATATAAGCCGTTCGTTAAAGCGTCTTATACCAGATGAATTAGATCCTTTTTGTTGACCCATATTAGTGTACGTCTTTTAAAGTTTATGATTATTGATAGTGCAACATTTTTTAACTATTAGACAAGTGAAAGTCAGCTTTTTGGGTTAATTGTTTGCACACAGAAAACTTTTATTCGCTGACCCTCACTCTTATTAACAATATATATACAAATTTCAGTATAAGTCAATAATTAAATCACACATTGTTATTAAATTTGAGTTTTATTATCTTGTTATGTACTATTTCGCTCAACAACGTTTGAGTATAAATGAATGAAAGCAATAAAAAACAAACCAAAAGTACATTATTTTCAATTTGAAAATTGGATGAATGACCCAAATGGATTGGTAGTTAAAGACGGAATCTACCATTTGTTTTATCAAGCCAACCCCGATTCAAAGTATTGGGGAAATATTGGTTGGGGGCATGCCACTTCTGAAGATCTAATAACATGGCAGGATCGACCACACGCGCTGAATGCTTCTAAAAATCAGATGATATTTTCAGGAAGTGCTATTTCTAGTGACAACTTATTAGGCTATCAAGAAGAATTGATTGCATTTTATACCGCATGCGATTACGAGGTTAGTGATACTGAAGAGTTTATAGTAAAAAAACAGAGTCAATGTATAGCTATATCAGATAAATCGGGAAATATTTGGAAGCATTTTGAAAAAAATCCAGTTCTCGATATTGATAGCTCTGAATTTAGAGACCCTAAGGTAATCAAATTGGCTAATAACTCTTGGCTAATGCTTGTTTCCAGAGCAAGGGAGCATGCCATTGATTTTTATATGAGTAGTAACCTTGTTAGCTGGAATTTGTATTCAAGCTTTACTGATTGTAATTTTAGACGTGGTGCTTGGGAATGTCCTGACCTAATCCCTTTGAGTTTTGATGGAATTACAAAACACGTCCTTATCATTAGTGTTGATGATGGTTTTCAATCAGGAGGATCGGGAGTAATTTATATCATAGGGCAATTTGAAAATGGTCATTTTATTCCTGATAACGCGCAGAAATTGTCTCAAAACTATGTAGTCCTAGACAAGGGGTCTGATTTTTTTGCACCACAGTCATTTTCTTATGAAGTAAAAAGTAGGTCCGCAGTCATTCTCGGTTGGTTAAACA
>DDIL01000050.1:0-3056 GCA_002338515.1 Glaciecola sp. UBA1851
TTTATCAATTCACACATAAGACTGAACAGGATTACTGTGGTGGGCGTAGCTCAGTTGGTAGAGCCCCGGATTGTGATTCCGGTTGTCGTGGGTTCAAGTCCCATCGTCCACCCCACTCTTTCGCGGAAGTGGTGGAATTGGTAGACACGCTGGATTTAGGTTCCAGTGCTTCACGGCGTGAGAGTTCAAGTCTCTCCTTCCGCACCATCTTATTTATCCGGTGAGTGGCGCAGCTTGGTAGCGCACTTGGTTTGGGTCCAAGGGGTCGTAGGTTCGAATCCTATCTCACCGACCATTTTCTGTTGTGTTTCTGGTATAACGTATACTTTTCTAACTAATTACCAACAAATTGACTTTTATTCGAACTTTTTGATGATAAATTTCCATATGTTCTCGACTATATTATCTAAGATCTATATAATCTGGCGTCCTTTTTTATACACCATAACTCATATATTTGAGTAATTTGCCAAGTGGCATCCAATGCAGAGTGTTATTTACTCTGTTTAAAATTGAATTTAAATGCGCACACGGCGCAAAGTTGAGGTATAAGCATGCAAGTGTCAGTCGAGACGACTCAAGGGTTGGAACGCCGTCTTACTATTACTGTTGAAGCCCAAGCGGTTGATTCAGCTGTGAAATCACGTTTACAACAATTAGCAAAAACACAACGTATTAATGGTTTCCGTCCAGGTAAAGTACCGGTAAGCGTTATCAAAAAACGTTTTGGTGACGCTGTTCGCCAAGAAGTGGCTGGAGAAGTAATGCAACAGAACTTCTATCAAGCAATTATGCAAGAGAAAATAAATCCAGCCGGAATGCCTCAATTTGAACTGACAAAAGACGTGGACGGTGAAGATTTAGAATTTGCTGCTACTTTTGAAGTTTATCCTGAAGTTGAAGTTTCTGATTTAAGCGCTTTGAGCATTGAAAAGCCGGTTGTTGAGATAGGCGAAAAAGATCTTAATGAAATGATGAAAACGCTTCAGCAACAGCACGCTACATACAAAGAGTGTAAGCGTAAAGCTAAAAAAGGCGATAAGCTAACTATCAATTTTGTTGGTACAATTGACGGAGAGGAATTTGATGGCGGTAAAGCCGAAGATTTCCCGCTAGAGTTAGGCAAGAATCAAATGATTCCTGGTTTTGAAGAGCCATTAGTTGGCTCTAAAACAGGTGATGAAGTGGTTGCTGATGTTCAGTTCCCAGATGACTATCATGCCGAAGCGTTAAAGGGTAAAGCTGCACAGTTTGCTATTACGGTAACCAAAGTTGACGGCCTAACTCTCCCTAAAGTTGACGACGAATTCGCTACGCTTTTTGGTGTTGAAGAGGGTGGCGTTGATGCGCTTAAAGAAGAAGTTAAGAAAAATATGCAAAGAGAGTTAGACCAAACTCTTAAAACAGGCGTAAAAGAATCTGTAATAGATGCACTTATCGCAGCTAATGAAATTGATGTTCCAAAAGCTTTGCTTGATCAAGAAGTAAATGCGTTAAGAGAACAAGCAAAACAACGTTTCGAACAGCAAGGTAATGGTCAGAATTTACCTGAATTACCAGATGATATGTTCTCTGCTAATGCACAAAGACGCGTGTCGGTAGGTTTGCTAATTGGTCAAATCATAAAAGAAAACAAGGTTGAAGTAGATGATGCAAGAGTTGATGCATTAATTGAAACAACGGCATCTGCTTATGAAGATCCATCTGAAGTAATCGAGTATTACAAAAATAACCAAGAGTTATTACAGCAAATTCAGAATTTGGCACTTGAAGAACAAGCAATAGATACCATACTAGAACAAGCTAAAGTCAAAGAAGTGAAAAAATCGTTTGATGAAGTTATGAACAAAAAGGCGTAATATTTTACGTAGTGATTGACTTAACTAGTTATCAACTGATTAAATGCTCGGACTGTCCGAGCATTTTTTTTAACTAAAAAGAGACAATATGACAAATAACATTATCGATCCATCAAATGCATTGGTACCAATGGTAATCGAACAAACCGCCAGAGGCGAACGTTCATTCGACATCTATTCACGCCTATTAAAAGAGAATGTAATCTTCTTAGTCGGTCAAGTTGAAGACCATATGGCGAATCTTATTGTTGCACAAATGCTATTTCTAGAAGCGGAAAATCCAGAAAAAGATATTTTCTTGTATATAAATTCACCCGGTGGGTCAGTCACAGCGGGTATGGCTATTTATGATACTATGAACTTCATAAAGCCTGATGTAAGCACTGTTTGCGTGGGCCAAGCCGCAAGTATGGGGGCATTTTTGCTTTCAGCAGGTGCTAAAGGTAAAAGGTATGTTTTACCAAACGCACGTGTGATGATACATCAACCTTTAGGCGGCTTTCAGGGGCAAGCTTCAGATTTTGAAATACATGCGAAAGAAATCTTGTCTATAAAAGAGAAACTAAATAGGCTAATGTCAGATCATACCGGCCAAAAGTACGAAAAAGTGGCAAAGGATACTGACAGAGACAACTTCCTTAGTGCTCAAGATTCTGTTGACTATGGATTAGTAGATAGTATCTTAAATAGCAGAGCTGATGTAGGCAACTAATTATCGTCAAATCAAATTGGTTGATTTGATAAACAAGGCAATTATTATGAGTGACAATAATACCAAAGATGGTGACAACAAGTTGTTATATTGTTCTTTCTGCGGTAAAAGCCAGCACGAGGTGCGCAAACTTATCGCCGGTCCATCCGTCTTTATATGTGACGAATGCGTAGAATTATGTAACGATATTATTCGTGAAGAAATTAAAGAAATATCACCTAAACAAAAAGCTGATGCGTTGCCAACCCCAAGCGAAATACATGCGCACTTAGACGATTATGTTATTGGTCAAGAGCACGCCAAAAAAGTACTTTCTGTTGCTGTTTATAACCACTATAAACGCTTAAAGAATGGCGATGTGCATGAAGGCGTGGAGCTAGGTAAAAGTAATATTTTGCTGATTGGGCCAACTGGTAGTGGTAAAACTCTATTAGCAGAAACCCTCGCCCGCCTTTTAGACGTTCCATTTACAATGGCAGATGCAA
>DDIL01000050.1:3260-10475 GCA_002338515.1 Glaciecola sp. UBA1851
TTCCATTTACAATGGCAGATGCAACTACGTTAACTGAGGCTGGTTATGTTGGTGAAGACGTAGAAAACATCATTCAAAAACTATTGCAAAAATGTGATTACGATCCTGAAAAAGCACAGCGAGGTATTGTATATATTGATGAGATAGACAAGATATCGAGAAAATCTGATAATCCATCAATTACTAGGGACGTTTCTGGCGAAGGTGTTCAACAAGCCTTGCTAAAACTAATAGAAGGCACGATTGCTTCTGTGCCTCCTCAGGGTGGGCGTAAACATCCTCAACAAGAATTTTTACAAGTAGATACATCCAAAATACTGTTCATTTGTGGGGGCGCGTTTGCTGGTCTCGATAAAATAATTGAGCAACGCTCATCTAAAGGAACCGGTATTGGGTTTGCTGTAGAAGTGAAAGCAAAGTCGGAAACGAAAACTATTTCTGACCTGTTTAAAGATGTAGAGCCTGAAGATCTAGTTAAGTATGGTTTAATACCTGAGTTTATTGGCCGTCTACCGGTAGTAACCTCACTAGAAGAGCTTAGCGAAGATGCACTTGTACAAATTTTACAAGAGCCTAAAAATGCAATTACTAAACAATACGCTGCACTGTTTGCACTAGAGGAAACAGAGCTTGAGTTTAGGGAAGACGCATTAAGAGCGATTGCTGGTAAAGCAATGTCAAGAAAAACCGGTGCTCGTGGCTTACGCTCGATAGTAGAGGCGGTTTTGCTTGATACCATGTATGAACTACCGTCTTCACCTCAAGTGTCTAAGGTAGTCATTGATGAAACAGTCATCAAGGGCGAATCTGAGCCATTGCTTATTTACGAAAACAGCGATAAGAAGGCTGCTTCAGAATAATGTAAAGGGGCCAGCAGGCCCTTTTATCTTTTTTTATGTTGCAACTTTAAACTTTACCCAGCTATCCCCATATATATCACAAAGAAATTAGTTAAGAGAGTAAAATGTCCGAGAGTAGTTCGCTCAAAGGTATGCCAGTATTGGCATTAAGAGATGTTGTGGTGTACCCACAAATGGTTATTCCATTATTCGTCGGTAGAGAAAAGTCCATTCAGTGTTTAGAAGCGGCAATGGATAACGACAAACGTGTCTTTTTAGTCGCTCAAACCGACGCAAGTATTGATGAACCAAGCACTTCTGAGGTGTTTGGTGTGGGTACTGTCGCGACTATATTGCAGTTACTAAAATTACCAGATGGAACCGTGAAGGTATTGGTTGAAGGTAATTTAAGAGGGGCAGTAGACAATTATACTAGTACAGATCCGTTTTTTGTCGCTGATGTTAAAGTCTTAGAAGATGAGTTGATGGATGATAGCGAACAAGAAGTATTAATTAGATCTGCTGTTTCCCAGTTTGAAGGCTATGTAAAATTAAATAAAAAAATCCCTCCAGAAGTATTGACCTCTTTAAACGGTATTGAAGATGTGGCCAGATTGGCTGATACCATGGCTGCACATATGCCACTTAAGCTTGCAGAGAAGCAAAAAGTATTGGAAATGCAAAGCGTATTAGAGCGAATTGAATTTCTAATGGCATTAATGGAAGGTGAAATCGACTTATTACAAGTTGAGAAAAAAATAAGAACGCGTGTAAAGAAACAAATGGAAAAAAGCCAGCGTGAGTATTATTTAAACGAACAAATGAAAGCTATTCAGAAAGAGTTGGGTGAATTAGATGATGCACCTGATGAATTTGAAGCGTTAAGTAAGAAAATAGATGACGCTAAAATGCCTAAAGAGGCGAAAGATAAAGCGACAACTGAATTAAATAAATTAAAAATGATGTCGCCAATGTCTGCAGAGGCGACCGTTGTAAGATCCTATATTGATTGGCTGGTCTCAGTACCATGGAATAAACGTAGCGTCGTTAAAAAAGATTTGCAGAAGGCTGAAAAAATACTGGATAACGACCATTATGGTCTTGAGAAAGTTAAAGAAAGAATTTTAGAGTATTTAGCGGTTCAACAACGAGTTAAAAAACTTAAAGGGCCTATTTTATGTTTAGTCGGTCCTCCGGGAGTGGGTAAAACATCTTTAGGTCAGTCTGTTGCGCGTGCAACGGGTCGTAAGTATATTCGTATGGCTTTAGGTGGCGTTCGCGACGAGGCTGAAATTCGTGGTCATAGACGCACATATATTGGCTCTCTGCCGGGCAAATTAATTCAAAAAATGTCGAAGGTCGGTGTGAAGAATCCATTATTTTTATTAGATGAAATCGATAAAATGTCCTCTGATATGCGTGGCGATCCATCTTCTGCTTTACTTGAAGTATTAGACCCAGAACAGAATTCCACTTTCAGTGACCATTATTTAGAAGTTGATTATGATTTGTCTGATGTCATGTTTGTTGCAACATCTAACAGCATGAATATTCCTGGCCCACTTTTAGACAGGATGGAAGTAATTCGTTTATCTGGTTATACCGAAGACGAAAAACTAAATATTGCTCAAAAACACTTAATTGCGAAACAATTGGAAAGAAACGGGCTTAAAAAGAATGAACTTCTTATAGAGGAGTCTGCGATTATTGGTATTGTTCGTTATTATACTCGAGAAGCAGGCGTGAGAAGTCTAGAAAGAGAAATTTCTAAAATATGTCGTAAAGCTGTAAAGAACATTTTGCTGAAAAAAGAAAAAGGTAAAGTAAAAGTCAACCAAGCTAATTTGAAAGATTATTTAGGAGTTCAGCGTTTTGACTATGGTAAGGCTGATAAAAATAATCAAATTGGTCAGGTTACTGGGTTAGCTTGGACTCAAGTTGGTGGTGATTTACTTACAATAGAAACAACCGCTGTTCCTGGTAAAGGCAAAACAACAGCTACTGGGTCGCTTGGCGATGTTATGCAAGAGTCAATAAAAGCAGCAATGACGGTTGTGCGATCTAGAGCTGAGAAGCTTAGAATTAATGCTGATTTTTACGAAAAACGCGATATTCACGTCCACGTTCCTGAAGGAGCAACACCAAAAGATGGCCCTAGTGCAGGCATTGGTATGTGTACCGCTTTAGTATCGTCTTTAACAGGTAATCCCGTGAAGTGTGATGTAGCAATGACAGGAGAAATTACACTGCGCGGCGAAGTATTAGCTATTGGTGGTTTGAAGGAAAAGTTACTGGCTGCGCACAGAGGTGGAATTAAAACGGTAATCATTCCCCACGAGAATGAGCGCGATTTAGAAGAAATTCCTGAAAACGTAGTGGGCGATTTGTCTATTCATCCCGTAAAATGGATAGACGAAGTGTTGGATATTGCGCTAGAGTATCCAGTAGACGCCGTTTCTGTTGCATCATAATTAGTAAGATTAAGATAATTTTGTAAAGAAAGTAGGATAAATGTAGCTGAATTGGTACTTTTTTTTAATTTTTTTAAATTAACTATTCACATTCACTACAGTTGTGCTACCTTAATTAAGTACTCGCTAAACCTCGTGCTTAAAGGGTTACATAGCGATTTTAAGATAAAATAAATTAATAACATGTTATTAGCAATCTGAAATTGTTTGCTACTACTAAATAAGAAAGCAATATAATAAAAAACGAAGGGGATCATATTGTGAATAAAGCTCAACTTATCGATGCAATAGCAGAAAGTGCTGACATTTCTAAAGCAGCGGCAGGACGCGCCTTAGATGCTTTTACCGATTCTGTTACTGGCGCATTGAAAGACGGTGACCAAGTAGCGCTAGTAGGATTTGGTACTTTCTCAGTTCGAGAAAGAGCAGCAAGAAGCGGTCGCAATCCACAAACTGGCGAAACTATTCAAATAGCTGCTGCCAAAGTACCATCTTTTAAAGCGGGTAAAGCACTAAAAGATGCATGTAACTAATTATTTAGCTACAAAAAAAGGCGATGATTGTTCATCGCTTTTTTTTTGCGTCGAAATTAGTGACTTTTGATATTTTTAATGCTGTTTTCCTCGCGTATTTGGTAGTTCATGGTTATAATTTACGGTTAATAAGTGGCCGAACAATATAATTCTAATCAACTGTGTTTTTATAGTAAAAACTGACCAGTAGATTGCTTATTTCGGAATCGACTGGGCATGGTTCTCAAGTTGATCCACGCTCTGATAAGTTAACAAAAAGGTATTTGTAAAAGATGTTGCAAAATATTCGTGAAGGGATCCAAGGTCCTTGGGCTATTGGCATTGTGGCGCTAATAGTAGTTAGTTTTGTTTTTACTGGTGTGGGCAGTTATATATCTGCAAGTAATACTAGTGCAGTCGCTGTAGTAAATGGAGAGGAAATCTCTGCCAATTCATTAGAAATAGCCTATCAAAATGAACGTGCGCGACTGGAAAATCAGTTTGGCGAAGCGATAAGTTCATTGTTTGCTAGTGAAACCTACGTTACACAGTTTCGTAATGACTTATTAGACCGTTTAATCAGTGAGCAGTTAGTAGCACAAAAAGCAACGGAACTAGGATTACGAGTAAGCGATGAACAAATTAAAGAAGCCATTTTAATGATGCCTGAATTTCAGGTTGCAGGTGCATTTGACAATTCAATATACCGTAATGCAATCAGTAGAGCTGGTTTTACTCCCACAGATTTCGCCGAGTATATGCGCGGTGAAATGACTCGTCAGCAGTTGGTTCAGGCAGTAAATGGCACTAATTTTGGATTAACATTTGAAGTTGATTCTGTACTGAAGTTAGAAAATCAAACCAGAGATGCTCAAACAGTTCAGGTGGATATAAATAAATACAAAGACTCTGTAACAGTTACTGATGAAGAAATCCAAGCTTATTACAGTGAAAACTTATCTATTTTCGATACTGAAGAACAGGTTAAATTAGCCTATATATCTCTCTCTATTTCTGATTTGGAACAAAAAGTTGATGTATCTGAAGCTGAAGTCCGCCAATATTATGATGAAAATATAAACTTATATACTACTGACGAAGTTAAAGCTGTTTCACATATTTTACTTGAAGTAGATGAAGATGCTGACGCTACTAGTGAAGAAGCTCAGCAAGTCCTTTCTAGGCTTCAAAACGGAGAAGATTTTGCCACTTTAGCCGAAGAAGTTTCTGATGACTTATTGAGCGCTGAAGTAGGTGGTGATTTGGGTGAAGTCACTGCGTTAGACTATCCAGGTGCTTTTGGTGATGCAGTGCAATCACTAAATGAAGTGAATGCTATATCTGATATTGTAGAAACTGAATTTGGTTTTCACATAATAAAACTCACAAGTTTGACGCCTTCAGAAACAACCGAATTTGCAGAAGTCCAAGAACAAATAGAACAAGATTTGAGACTAAATAAAGCAACAGATGAGTTCTTTGTTTTGCAACAAGATATGGCTCAACTGGCTTTTGAACAACCTGATTCTCTAGAGGCTGTATCTGAAGCTATCAATAAGCCAATTATTGAAAGTGGATTCTTTGAACCCGGCCAACTTCCTCCGGGGCTCAACTATCCTCAAATTGGCGATATTGCATTTTCTTCTGAACTTATTGATTCAGGATTGAATAGCGAGTTATTAGAAATTAGTAATGATACTGTAATGGTAGTGCGAGCAGCTCAATATAATCCACAAAGAACTAGAAGTTTAGAAGAAGTTTCCGCACAAATACAACAGCGTTTAAAAGCAGATAAGGCGCAACAAGAGGCGTTAGCTTATGCTCAAACTATTCAAGAAATTATTTATAATAACGAGGATGTATCTAGTAAGTTTGCTGACCAAGGTTTGAATTGGTCTCAGCATACTGAACTTAATCGACGCACAAACGAGTTACCGCTTGATATGGTAAATGAAATATTTAAATTAAGCCCGCAAAGTGGAATGAATACTTCTGTTGTGACTCTCAACAATGGAAATGTGGGTATTGTTCAGTTACTAGGTGTAAATAATGTAGAGGCTGTGGATGCAGATGCTCAAGCTGATACAATCAAGCAGCGAATAGCGGGATTACAATCTCAACAAACCTACCAAAATTTCGTTGAAACACTGAAAGCAAATGCTGAAATAGAAATTGTTACGCAATAATAGTGTATTACTACTCCGGTCAGCTTCTATGCTGGCCGGGTTCTATTACTAACTTTACCTCGTAATAACCCACACAAAACTGAAAAATCCGACTATAACTGCAGACAAAATTGCTATGTAGACGTAACCTTTCTTGCCTTGCTCGAACGTATAATTGTTGTAACTAAGATACCCATACCATAATAAGCATAAAGTTAGTGGTAATAAAAACATGTACTTAATCATTCAATTAGCCCAAATAAATTGTTGTTAGCGATGTAGATAATTACGTAAAATCATCATATCTAATAATAGATGTATACGAATAAGAGGTAAGTTAGGTCTAAAAAATAAGCAAAAAAAACGGCCTCTAACAAGAGACCGTTTTATCAAATTTACTAATTATAAATCTAGTTTACGCTAAGGCTTTAATCTGAGCATTCAAACGAGACTTATGACGAGCAGCCTTGTTTTTGTGAATTAGCCCTTTAGTAGCCATTCTGTCTAGTACAGGTACAGCAACGGTAAATGCAGCTTGTGCGGTTTCTTTATCGCCAGCTTCAATAGCGGCAATTACTTTCTTTAAACAGGTGCGAGTCATGGAGCGACGGCTTGCATTATGCTGGCGACGCTTTTCAGCCTGAATTGCACGTTTCTTAGCAGACTTAATGTTAGCCAAGGTGTAACTCCTAAAATATTCATGTCAAAATTGAGGGTGCGGATTATGTAAGTTTAATTTGATTTTGTCAATTGTTATCCTCTATAAATGTAAAAAAAGTGCCTGTATTACCATTAAACTTAGTTATACTACAAAAAACTTAATATACGAGGTTGTTTTATGCAAAAAGTTTCTGATTTAATGACGAGGCAGTTAGTTACCATTTCATCTCAACATACGATGAAAAATTTGCACGATTTAATTACCAAGAAAAACATTCGGCATATACCTATTATGGCCGATAACGGTCGAGGTATTGAAGGTTTGGTGACTCAAAAGGTAATGATTTCTAAAGTTATTGCATTGCTCACAGAGTTTGGAGCTGAAAATTTAATTGAACATGAAATGAAAACGCCAATTGGCGATATTGCAATAAGAGATTTCGCAACAATTAATGAAGACAAAGACTTGAGTGTTGCAGCTGAATATTTTTTAAAAAATAAGCATGGTTGTTTACCAGTAATTAATGAAAGTAACGAACTCGTTGGTATGTTAACCTCTTCAGACTTC